>JAFLVP010000003.1:33980-103514 GCA_022508265.1 Clostridiales bacterium | reverse complement strand
GGAAATTTTATTTAAAAATAAAACGGGAGGTAAATAATTTGTCAGCTAATTTTGAAGCTAAAAAACTTGTAGTTGAAGAGATTACCAACAAGATTAAAGAAGCAAAATCAGTAGTTCTCGTAGAATACAATAAGCTTACCGTTGCCGAAGTTTCCGAACTGCGCAATAAATGCAGGCAGGCTAATTGTGAATACAAGGTCTACAAAAACACGCTTGTAAGAAAAGCTTTCAACGATTTGGGTTATAAAGATTTCGATAGCGATTTAAATAACCCTACAGCTTTTGCATTCGGCACGGACGAAACGGGTGCGGCTAAATTAATGGTTGAAGCCTCAAAGGCTTACGACGGTAAAATCGTCGTAAAAAGTGCGTTCGTGGACAATGCTTACGTGGACAAGAACGGTGCAAAGGCACTTGCCGCTATGCCTTCGAGGGAAGAGCTGGTTGCAAAGATGCTTGGTTCTATGCAGGCACCCCTTGCAAATTTCGCAGGCGTGTTGAACAATCTTTTATCGGGTATCGTAAGAGTGCTTAATAACATCGCAGAACAAAAAACTTAATAAAAAAATCAAAAAGACAACAGGTGGGCGTTGCCTGAAACAAAGCGCAAACAAAAAAATTAAAAAATATAAAATCATTTAGGAGAATAAAAAAATGGCAGACGTAAAGAAATTTATCGAAGAAATCAAAACTATGACCGTATTAGAGCTTAACGAGCTCGTAAAAGCACTTGAAGAGGAGTTCGGCGTATCCGCAGCAGCTCCCGTAGCAGTAGCAGCAGCTCCCGCAGCAGGCGCGGCAGCAGTTCCCGCAGTTGAAGAGAAGACCGAGTTCAACGTAGTTCTTAAAGACGCAGGGGCTAAGAAAATCGACGTTATCAAGGTCGTTCGTGCATTCACGGGTCTTGGACTTGTTGAAGCTAAGCAGGCAGTTGAAAAGGGCGGCGTGCTCAAAGAGAACGTTGCAAAGGAAGAGGCAGAGAAGATTGCCGCAGACCTCAAGGCAGCAGGCGCAAACGTCGTTTTGGAGTAATTTTTAAAAAATCAAATTCCCGCAGGTTCCTGCGGGAATTTTTTTATTGCTCCTTGGGTTATAAACTTCGCATTTCGACGTTGCGCTACATTTTCCTAACTCATTTACGGGTAGTAAACTCGTGTCGGAAAGCCTCGCGCGCCTGGAACTGCTTGTTTCTAATCCAAGGATTTTTTTGTACAAGCTTAAAAACGCTCGCGCGCACCGCAAGCAATTCCGCAATTTATATTTTTTGCTTACCGACTTAAAAATTGCTTGACGCACCGCAAGCAATTCCGCAAACCATATTTTTTGCATTACAGACTGAAATTGCTTGACTATCGTTGAATTACAAAGTAAAATAGATAGGACTAAAAGTCTTTTACGGATATAGATATGAAATTTGGCAAGATAAAAAAGTTAATAACCTGTATAGCTCTTTCGGCGACCGTTGCGTGCATGGCGGGAGCGTTTGCGGGCTGTTCTGCGGAAACCGACCATCCCGAGGTTAAAATAACCTATGAATTCAACGGCAAGACGTACGCTATAGAGTATACTCTGTACAGAAATATGTACCCCAACACCGTGCGCCATTTCCTTGAGCTTACCGAAAGCGGTTTTTATAACAACACCGTAGTTCACGATATGGAGAGCAACGACTGGTTCGGCGGCGCGTACGAGTACGT
This sequence comes from Clostridiales bacterium, assembly GCA_022508265.1. GTDB lineage: Bacteria > Bacillota > Clostridia > Christensenellales > Borkfalkiaceae > Coproplasma. Next base: position 101,817 of record JAFLVP010000003.1, on the reverse strand, counting down.
CAAGGACGAGTATGCAAGCCTCACCGAGAACGGCGCCGACGCAATGAAGGAGTATTACGAAACGTACAGCAAAGAGCAGGCGTATTACGACCTGTTTGACGCCGGCAAGCTTTCAACAACCGTTTATAAAAATATTGCGTTTGAAGGACAGACTCAGATTTTAGACGTGAAGTACAAAATGGCTACGCTTATCGGTGAGTTCTCGGACAACAAGCACGCCATAGAAAACGGTGCGCTCACTGCCGAATACGGCTGTCTTAAAATGTATTACAGCAACAAGGAGACCAAGCAGAAGGTTTACGTTACGCCCTCGAGCGGTGGAATTGCGCACAGCGATTACAGCAAAAACTGCGCAACCTACGTGTTCGGTGTGCAGGTGGGAACGACTTCAACCTACGTTGCAAGCCAGTACTGCGTATTCGCAAGAATCAAGGACGACTCCGCGTTGGAGAAATTCGTTGCCGCCGTTGAAGATTACAATGACTCCGAGTACGGCACCACCGTTTCCGACCATTACACCCAGCCCGTAGTCGAAGTCGACAAGATGGAGTCCTTCTCCGAAGAGGCTGCAGACAAGGGCATTGAAGAGACCTTCCGTTCGCCCAAGACGGCAATCATTATAAAGAGTGTTAAAATAGTAAAATATTAATTATAGGTTCACGAAAAATTCCTTACTGTTCTGCGTAAGGAATTTTTCGTAATCAGGGGAACCAAGTTCCCCTTGCTGCAATATTTAATAGCAAACGATAATATAATTTGCACTCCTTCATGAGAGTGCTTTTTGTTTTAACAAATTTTACTTGATTTTTTGCCGATTTTATTATAAAATAAAAGAAAAAGAGGTGGAATATGAATTTGCTTTTTACTTTCCCCGAACCTTTGTCGTTTTTAAATAACGTTCCTTGGTGGGGTTGGGCGGCAGCCATCGGCGGCTTACTGCTGATTTTAATAATTATAATTGCGGTCGCGGTAAGCAAATCCAAAAAGAAGAAAAAGGCAAAGGCTGCGGAGCCCGTTGCAGAGCCCGTAAAAGAGGAAATTGCGGAAGAGTCTCAACCCGTTGAAGATGTTCAGCCCCAAGAAGAGCCTCAGCCCATAGCGGAGGAAATCCCCGAGGAACCCGCAGAGGAGAAAAAGCCCGCTGCTAAAAAGACTCAAACAAAGTCGCCCGTTGTAACTCCCGTTAAAAAGACGACTACGGCTAAAAAGACAACTACCGCCTCGACCGCCCAAAAGACAACTTCGGCAAAGGTTGCCGATAAGCCTGTCTCCAAGGTTTATCATATTTCCAAGCGCAAGGACGACAACAGATGGCAGATAAAGGCGGAGGGCGGTGCAAAAGCAATTAAGCTTTTCCTGACCCAGAAAGAGGCAATCGAATACTGCAAGACTCTTGCGGGCAATCAGGAAGCGCGCATTATGATTCACAAAGAGGACGGCTCTTTCAGAAAACTTACATATTAATAAAGCCATTAAATAAAATTAGCCGAAGATAACTTCGGCTAAATTATTATGTTTGTCAGCAAAGTTAAAAGTTTATAATTGTTATATACGAGTAAAGATTTTAGAGGTATAGTATGACTAAGATTGATATTTTTTCGGGATTTTTGGGCGCGGGCAAGACTACGCTTATAAAAAAGCTCATAAAAGAGGCGTACGCGGGCGAAAACCTTGTTCTGATTGAGAACGAATTCGGCGAGATAGGCGTCGACGGCGGATTTTTGGCGGAGGCGGGCATAAAGATTAACGAACTCAACTCGGGTTGTATCTGCTGTTCGCTCGTGGGCGATTTTTCAAAGGCGCTTCAAAAGGTTCAACAAGAATACAACCCAGACAGGATTTTAATTGAGCCCTCGGGCGTGGGCAAGCTCTCCGACGTTATCCGTGCGGTTGAGAGCGCACAGCTTGAAAACTGCACTGTAAATTCCTACACGGCTGTAGTGGACGCCGCCAAGTGCAAGATGTATATGAAGAACTTCGGCGAATTTTTCAACGACCAGATTGAAACCGCCGCTTGCATAGTGTTCAGCCATACGGACGTTGCCTCGGCGGAAAAGCTTGCTACCGCAGTCGAACTCGTAAAGGCGCACAACGCACACGCAACAATTGTTACCACCGCTTGGAACGAGCTCGACGGCAAGCAAATTCTTGAGGCTATGGAGCACTCGCGCACCCTCGCGGACGAATTGAAAGAGCTTGAAGAGGAGCACGAGCACTGCCACCACGGGCACCACCACGGCGGTGAGTGCTGTCACGGCGAACACCATCACGACCACGACGGGCATTGTTGTCATCACGACGATGACGAAGAACACGAACACTGTCACCACGAACACCATCACGGCCACGACGGGCATTGTTGCCACCATGACCACGAACATGAACACCATCATCACGCCGACGAGGTGTTCACAAGTTGGGGCATAGAGACCGGCAAGAAGTTTTCTAAAGAGCAGATACAAACAGCCCTTTCCAAGCTTTCGGACGCGGTTACCTACGGCACGGTACTCCGCGCAAAGGGCATAGTTGCGGGCGAGGATAATAAGTGGATACATTTCGACTATATCCCCGGCGAAATCGACGTGCGCGACGGGGTAGCGGCGTACACGGGCAGACTGTGCGTAATAGGCAGCAAAATCGACGGCGAAGAGCTCGCCGAATTATTCGGAGTATAAATGCAGGATATAGAAGTTTATCTTTTTCTCGGCTTTTTAGAGTCGGGCAAGACCAAATTCATACAGGAAACGCTCGAAGACCCCCGCATGGAGAACGGTCAGCGCACAATGCTGCTCGTCTGCGAGGAGGGGGAGGAGGAATATATTCCCGAAAAGTTCGAGGTTAAAAACGTTGCCAAAGTCACTTTGGAGAGCGTGGACGAGCTAAACGCGGACAATCTTTCTTCGCTTGCCCAAAAATACGGCGCTCAGAGGGTGGTGGCGGAGTTCAACGGAACATGGCTTTTGCAACAGTTCTTTGACGCCATGCCAGAAGATTGGGTTATCGTGCAGATGATGACTTTCTTTGATAGCGCAACCTTTTTAAATTACAACGCAAATATGCGTCAGCTCGTATTCGATAAAATTCAGATGACGCAGATGGTTGTTTTCAACCGTTTCAAGCCCGAATACGACAAGCTTGCCTTTCATAAAATCGTGCGCGGAATTTCCCGCCGTCCCGATATCGTCTACGAATATGTGGGAGGCAAAGCCGAGTTCGACGAGATAGAGGACCCGCTGCCCTTCGACAAGAACGCAAAAATAATTGAAATCGAGGACAGAGATTTTGCTTGGTTCTATCGCGATATGGCGGAAAACACCTCCGACTATATCGGCAAGACGGTAAAATTCAAGGGCATGGCGGCGCTTTCAAAGAAGGCGGGCAAGGACTGCTTTATCCTCGGCAGACACATTATGACCTGTTGCGAGGCGGACACCGCTTACGACGGATTTGCCGTAAAGTCGGGGGGTATGCTCCCCGATGTCAAGACGAGGGACTGGGTAACGGTCACGGGCGTAATCGGCATTGAGTACAATTCAATGTACCGCTCCAAGGGTCCCGTAATAAAGGCTGTAAAGCTTGAATACTCCGACCCGCCCGAGGAACCCGTTGCTACTTACTATTAAAGTAAAGAGCGTTGCGAAATCGCAACGCGCTTTACATTTTTTAAGCCCCCGAATTTCGGGGGCTCTTCATTATTTATTTTAGGATTTTGAATCGGCAATTACCTTTTCGGCGATTTGAGGGGGAACTTCCTCGTAGCGCAGGAACTCTGTCGAGAACTTGCCCTGTCCGCGCGTCATACCGCGTAAGTCGGTGGCGTACTTGGCAATTTCGGAGAGGGGAACTTCGGCAATAACGGTTGTGATATCGCCCTCGGTCACGCTCTCGTTAATTCTGCCTCTGCGCTTTGAGATATCGCCCATAACCGCGCCGAGGTATTCGCCGTTTACGGCGGTCTTTAATTTCATAACGGGCTCTAAAAGTATGGGCTTGGCGTTTTTCATACCCTCTTTAAACGCGAGCGCCGCTGCCGCCTTGAACGCCATTTCCGAGGAGTCGACGTCGTGATAGCTTCCGTCGTAGAGCACTGCTCTCACGCCTATTACGGGATAGTCGGCAAGCACACCGCGTGAAAGGCACTCGCGAAGTCCCTTTTCAACTGCGGGAATATACTGCTTGGGAACGGCGCCGCCGACAACCTCGTCGCCGAATTCGAAATCTGCCTCGCAGGGCTCGAAGCGCACCTTGCAGTGTCCGTACTGACCGTGTCCGCCCGACTGTTTCTTGTGCTTGCCCTCTGCGGTTGCCGTGGCGCGGATAGTCTCGCGGTAAGGTATTTTGGGTTCGGATAAAGTAACGTCCGTGCCGTAGCGCTGTTTGAGCTTTTTGGAGAGCATCTCCAAATGAATTTCGCCCTGACCGCTTATGATGACCTCGCCCGTTTCGGCTCTCTTTTCAACCGAGAAAGTGTAATCCTCCTCGCGCATCTTGTTAAAGCCTGCAAAAATCTTGTCCTCGTCGCCCTTATTCACGGCATTAACCGCAAGCGAAAGGCAGGGGCGGGGGAAGTGTATGGGGTCGAAGCGGATATTCGTTCCGAGTGCGCAGAGGGTGTGGTTGGTGTCCGTCGAAGTGAGCTTGTTCACACCGCCGATATCGCCCGCCGAAAGCTCTGTCACAAGCTCGGTCTTTTTGCCTTTCATCATAAATATCTGACCTATTCTCTCTTCAACGCCCGTGTTGGAGTTGAGTACGGTCATGCCCGCTTTTAACTTTCCGCGGTAAACCTTAATATAGTTGAGCTTGCCCGCAAAGGGGTCGTACACCGTCTTGAATACCTGCGCGGCAAAGGGTGCTTCCTCGTCGCAGGTAACGCTTACAAGCTCGTCGGCGTCCACGTCGGTTGCAAGGCTGTTAAGTCTCTCGTTTGCGGTGGGCATATATCTTACGATTTCGTCCAAAAGGTTGATAACGCCGCGGTTCTGAAGCGCACTGCCGGCCATTACGGGAATAACGCTGCCCGTAGCGATACCGCGCCTTATTCCGTGAACGGCTTCTTCTTTCGTCAGCTTGCCCACTTCGAAATACTTGTCCAAAAGCAAGTCGTCGTTCTCTGCCGCAGTCTCCATAAGTCGGAACTGCATTGCGTTCATTTGCTCGACATACTCCTTCGGTACGGGAATTTCCTGCGGTCCCTGCGTGGAGAATTTATACGCTCTCTCCTGAATAGCGTTGACGTAACCCGTCATCTTTCCGCCGTCAATCATCGGAATCTGAATGGGAGCAAGCTTGCCCGCGTACTTTTCTTCGAGCGCAGCAAGCGTTCCCGAATAGTCTGCGTTGGCCTTGTCCATACCGTTGATAAATATAACGAGCGGTTTCTGAAGTTTCAAACAGTAATCGACTACGCTCTCCGCGCCGATGGGCAGAACGCCGTTCGCGCCGAGTACGAGTATCGCCGCACCGCATGCGGCAAGTCCTTCGTGTCTCTCGCCCTCGAAATCGTAGAAACCGGGGAGGTCCAAAAGATTTATCTTTATTCCCTTCCAGGTAAGATACGCAACGGAGGCGTATACGGAAATTTTCTTGCTCTTTTCAAGCTCGTCAAAGTCCATAACGGTGGTGCCGTCCTCAACCTTGCCCATTCTGTCCGTAACTCCGCCGTTGTAAAGCATTGCCTCGCAAAGAGTGGTCTTGCCTTCGCCGCTGTGTCCGATAACTGCAATATTTCTTATTTCTTTTGCTGTAATACTCATAAAAAGCCCCTTAACCCGCCCGTTCGGCGGTTCATTATACCTATTATAATATAAATAAACGGTTTTTTCAAGGGGGTAATTAAAAATAATGCCCGTGAAACGGGTTAAGAATAAAGCAATTTGCGGTCGACTTATATAATATTCAAAAATTATAAAAAAATACCAAATATTCAGTCTTTTTCATTTGACATTTCCTATTGACATCTTTATAATGAATAAGCACGCGTGAGAGTGTGTGCTCGGGACGAAGCGCAAAGTTACTGAAATTTTACGGATAAACCCGCCGTAACAGATAATTTGTGCGGACAAATGTGAGGGCAGGACCCTTGCGACTAACCGCGTTTTTGTCAATAAGCCTATGCGCCGTAGGGCGCATAGTAAAAAAACGAAGCGCGACACACACGGATAAGTTGACGCGAATAAAAAAGTTAGTATAAATTAAGGAGTTACAAAATGGCAGGACAGAAAATCAGAATTAAACTTGCAGCTTACGACCACGAGCTCGTGGACCTCGCGGCTTCGCGCATCGTAGAAACGATGAAGAAGAGCGGCGCTAAAATATCGGGCCCCATACCCCTTCCCACCGAGAAGGAAATAGTCACAATTCTCCGCTCCCCCCACAAATATAAAGATTCGAGAGAACAGTTCGAGCAGAGAACCTACAAGCGCATTATCGACATCTACACCCCCAATGCAAAATTGCTCGACACGGTGCAATTGCCCGCAGGCGTAGATATCAAAATCAAGTTATAATCAATTAAGTCAATAAAGATACTCTACGGAGCGCAGACGACGGAAACGGCGGGACGGCGCGGCGCGGTATCTGAAATATACGAAATTTATTATTGAGCAATTAAAATAACCGAACATTCTCAACGCTTTACGGCGCAAGGAAAACCACGTTTTTCCGCCGCGCAACTCAATTTGCGCAAACCTGCGCCTCAGCAGAGGGAATTTACGCGAGTATATAATGGTGTGCCCTTAAAATCGCGTAAAGGGAGGCGGCGCCTCCCAAGTCACGGAAATTTTAATTCGCATCAAGAAATAAAATTTCGTGAGAGAAAATTTATTGGAGGAACTTTATCAATGAATAAAGCAATCATCGGGCGTAAAGCTGGAATGACCCAGATATTTACGCCGGAGGGCAAGGTTATTCCCGTAACGGTAGTGGAAGCAGGCCCCTGCCCCGTAGTGCAAATCAAGACTGTTGAAAAGGACGGCTACGCCGCTTTAAAGCTCGGTTTTGACGAAGCAAAGGAAAAGAATCTCACAAAACCCGAACTCGGACAGTTCAAGAAAGCCGGCGTCAAGCCCTGCAAGGTGCTCAAGGAATTCCGCCTCGACGACTTGTCGAACTACGCGGTAGGCGGCGAAATCAAGGTAGACGTTTTCGCGGCAGGCGACAGAGTGGACGTACACGGCGTTTCGAAAGGTCACGGTTTCTCGGGCGTTATCAAGAGATGGAATCAGCACAGATTGAAGGAAACGCACGGCGTAGGCCCCGTACACAGAGAACCCGGTTCAATGGGTGCGAACAGCTCGCCCTCGCGCGTATTCAAGAACAAGAGACTTGCGGGTCAGTACGGTGTTGAAAACGTAACCGTTCAGAACCTTACGATAGTCAGAGTAGACGCAGAGAGAAACTGCTTACTTATTAAGGGTTCGATTCCCGGCCCCAACGGTAGCGTCGTTACCATAAACGACACCGTTAAATAAGGAGGTACAGATAAATGCCCAGTGTAAATGTGTATAAAATGGACGGCAGCGTTGCCGGAAAGATAAACTTGAGCGACAAGGTATTCGGCGTCGAATACAATGAAGCGCTCATACATCAGGCGGTCGTAACCCGTCTTGCAAACGAAAGACAGGGTACGAAATCCACGCTCACCCGTACGGAAGTAAGGGGCGGCGGCAGAAAGCCTTGGCGTCAGAAGGGCACGGGTAACGCCCGTCAGGGTTCGATACGCGCTCCCCAGTGGATAAAGGGCGGCGTAGTATTCGCTCCCAAGAGCCGCGACTTCTCCAAGGATATGAACAAGAAAGCCAAGATAGGCGCACTTTTATCGGCTCTCTCCAAAAAGGTTGCGGACGGCGAGCTCGTCGTAGTGGATAGCCTCGAAGTAAAAGAGGGCAAGACCAAAGAGATGGTCGCTTTCCAGAAGGCTTTAAACCTTGACAAGTCGGCTGTAATCGTTATGGACAACGACGATTTGGGCGTAATCCGCGCGGCACGCAACATCGAAAAACTTTCGACTCTGCCCGTGGCGCAGATATCGACTTACGAGGTCGTTGCAAATTCCAAAGTTGTTTTAACGAAGGAAGCCGTTAAGAAATTAGAGGAGGTCTACGGAAAATAATGTTTGCCGAAGATATTATAATTAAACCTCTCCTCACGGAAAAAGGTTATGACGGAATTGCCGATAAAAAGTACACTTTCGTAGTAAAGAAATCGGCTAACAAAACACAGATTAAAAATGCCGTTGAAAAGATTTGGGGCGTTAGCGTTGAAAGCGTAAACACCGTAAACTGCAAGGGCAAAAAGAAGAGAATGGGTAAATACGAGGGATACACTCCCGACTATAAGAAGGCAGTCGTCCAGTTAAAAGCTGACTCCAAGGCGATTGAGGACTTCAACTCGTTATCGTAAGGAGGCTGAAAATGGCGATTAAAAGGTACAAACCCACCTCGCCCGCGCGCAGATTTATGACTGTAAGCGCGTACACCGAGCTGACGGGCGACAAACCCGAAAGAAGCTTATTGCACGACAAGCGCAAGACGGGCGGCAGAAACAATCAGGGTAAAATCACGGTACGCCACATTGGCGGCGGCAACAGAATAAAGTACAGAATAATTGATTTCAAGCGCAACAAAGACGGTATTCCCGCAACGGTTAAGTCCATTCAGTACGACCCCAACCGTTCGGCGCACATCGCGCTCCTTGCGTATGCAGACGGCGAAAAGAGATACATTCTCGCTCCCGTAGGCTTGAGCGTCGGCGACAAGGTTTTATCGGGCAGCGGCGCTGATATCAAGAGCGGAAACGCACTCTGCCTTTCGGACATTCCCGTAGGTACTGTCGTTCACGCAATAGAGATGCAGCCGGGCAGAGGCGCGCAGATTGCAAGGTCTGCGGGCATCTCCGCTCAAATCATGGCAAAGGAAGGCGCTTACGCAACAATAAAGATGCCCTCCGGCGAAATGAGGCTCATTCCCGTTAAATGCAAGGCAACTATCGGTCAGGTAGGCAACCTCGAACACGAAATTATCCGTGTGGGTAAAGCCGGCAAGACGAGACACTTCGGCGTCCGTCCCACGGTCCGCGGTTCGGTTATGAACCCCAACGATCACCCTCACGGCGGTGGTGAAGGTAAGAGCCCTGTCGGACATGCAGGTCCTATGACCCCTTGGGGCAAGCCTGCTCTCGGCTACAAGACCAGAAAGAAGAAGAATCCTTCTTCCAAGTTTATCTTAAAGAGAATCAATTAAGGAGGAATAGACTGTGTCAAGAAGCGTTAAAAAAGGACCTTACGCCGAAGAAAGACTTTTATCGAGAATAGAAGCTATGAACGCAAGCGGCGAGAAGAAAGTAGTTAAAACATGGTCGCGCGCAACGACTATATTCCCCCAGATGGTTGGTCATACGATTGCGGTTTACGACGGCAGAAAGCACGTTCCCGTATACGTTACCGAAGATATGGTAGGCTGCAAACTCGGCGAGTTTGCTCCTACGAGAACGTTCAAAGGTCACGCGGCAAAGACCGCCAAGAAGTAAGGAGTAGTGTACTATGGCAAGCAATATGAATAAAAAGGTTGAAAGAATTGCCGCAAATAAGGATACACGTCCTTACGCAACGGCAAAGCATATAAGAATTTCGCCCTACAAGATAAGAACGGTGCTCGCTTTAATCCGCGGCAAGAGCGTGGAGGAGGCAGAGGCAATTCTGAACTATTGCACCAAGGGCGGAAGTCTGGAAGTTAAAAAGGTTCTCATGTCCGCCGTTGCCAATGCAGAGCACAACAAGGGCATGGACAGAAGCGATTTGTTCGTTTCCGAAGCCTTTGCGGACGGCGGTCCCCACTTAAAGAGGATGCAACCCGTATCCAAGGGTCGCGGACACGCAATTTTAAAGAGAACGAGCCACGTCACCGTCATACTTGACGCGAAGAAGATTTAAGGAGAGAGAGAATATGGGACAAAAAGTTAATCCTCACGGTTTAAGAGTCGGCATAATTTCCGCATGGGACACTCAGTGGTATGCGGATAAAAAGAATTTCTCCGCATTTATCAAAGAGGACAGCGATATCCGCAAATTCCTCAAAACCAAGTATTACGACGCGGCGATAAGCAAAATTACCATCATCAGAGCGGCAAACAAGATTGAAATCGGCATCTACACGGGCAGACCCGGCGTGCTCATCGGCAAGGCGGGCTCCGAGATTGAGGTTATCAAAAAGCAGCTTGCAAAGCTCACGAAGGGTAAAGTAATAATAATCAACGTTAAAAAGGTCGAGAAAATCGACCAGGACGCACAGCTCGTTGCGGAGGCGGTTGCAGCCCAGCTTGAAAAGCGCGTTTCTTACAGAAGAGCGGTAAAGCAGCAGATTGCAAAGGTTGCAAAGACGGGCGTAAAGGGCGTTAAGATAACCGTAGGCGGCAGACTTGACGGCAGAGAAATAGCGGGCAGCGAAAGCTACCACGAGGGTTCTATTCCTCTTCAGACAATCCGCGCCGACATCGACTACGGCTTTGCAGAGGCGCATACGACCTTCGGTGTACTCGGCATCAAATGCTGGATATACAAGGGTGAAGTGCTTGAAACGGCAAAACGCCTTATGATATCCGAGGGAGGCGAAGAGTAATGTTAATTCCCAAGAGAGTTAAAAGAAGAAGACAGCACCGCGGCAAGATTCGCGGCAGAGCTCAAAAGGGCAATACCGTTGCATACGGCGAGTACGGACTCGTTGCCGAGGAGGGCGGAAGAATTACTTCCAACCAGATAGAGGCAGCCCGTATTGCAATGACGAGATTTATCAAGCGTGGCGGTAAGGTCTGGATAGATATCTTCCCCCACAAGCCCATCACGAAGCACCCCGCCGAGTCCCGTATGGGTTCAGGTAAGGGCGCAGTCGAGTATTGGGTAGCTATCGTTAAACCCGGCAGGGTTATGTTCGAAATGGCTGGCGTTGCGGAGGATATCGCTCGCGAGGCAATGCGTCTTGCAAGCCACAAGCTCCCCGTAAAATGCAAGTTCATCAAGAAAGAGATTGTAGAAGAAGGCGGTGACGCTAATGAAAATTAAAGAGATAGTAAATTTGAGTGACGAAGAGCTTAACAACAGACTTCAGGAGCTCAAAAGCGAACTGTTTAAACTGCGCTTCCGTCACGCAAGCGGCCAACTTGAAAACCCCCTTGCAATAAACCTCGTTAAAAAGGACATCGCAAGAGTGAATACGGTCATCCGTGCAAGGCAGTTAAAGGCGTAAGGAGTGCTAAATATGGAAAGAACATCTTTAAGGAAAGAAAGAGTGGGCATTGTCGTATCCAGCAAGATGGACAAGACGGTAGTCGTTGCGGTCAGAGATAACCGCAAGCACCCCCTCTATAAAAAGACCATTTTAAGAACGACCCGCTTCAAGGCGCACGACGAGAACAACGAGTGCGGCGAGGGCGATAAGGTCAGAATAGTGGAAACGCGCAAGCTTTCAAAGGATAAGAATTGGCGCGTTGCCGAAATAATTGAAAAAGCAAAGTAAAATTCATATATACGTCGTTATGCTTTGTTGCACTCCGCGCCGCCTTGGTCATTTACCTCAATGTAAACTCCCTGCGGTCGGTGCTCGTGCGCCTCGCCTAACTCGTATCTCTGAATTTTAGACAGACTCCCGCGATTGCGGGAGAGCAAGATATAATAAAATAATGTATGATTGTCATTCACAGGCAAAGGAGAGTGGGGCGCTCAACTTCACTTATGTGTCTGTAAGATAATCCTCTGCACACAGTTGTAAGTTCAAAAATAGGAGAGTTTTTATGATACAACCTCAAACAAGACTTAAAGCCGCAGACAACAGCGGCGCAAAGGAACTTATGTGCATAAAAGTACTCGGTGGCTCGTTCAGAAAGACGGCGAACATCGGTGACGTAATCGTCTGCTCGGTTAAAACGGCAACCCCCGGCGGCGCCGTTAAAAAGGGCGAAGTGGTAAAGGCGGTTATCGTGCGCAGTTCCAAGGGCATCAGACGCGACGACGGTACTTATATCCGTTTCGACGACAATGCCGCAGTAATAATAAACACCAACAAAGAACCTCGCGGTACGCGTATTTTCGGACCGATTGCAAGGGAGCTTCGTGAGAAGAACTATATGAAGATTATCTCGCTCGCTCCCGAAGTGCTGTAATTAAAGGAGAAGTGCTATGAACGTAAAATTAAACGACAACGTTTTAGTTATCACAGGTAAGTATGCGGGCAAGCAGGGCAAGGTAGTTGCCACCTCTCCCAAGAAAGGCACGGTTACGGTCGAGGGCGTGAATATTCACAAGAAGGCGAAGAAGGCAAGAAAGGCAAACGAAATTTCCGAAATCGTCGAAATCGCCGCTCCCCTGGACGTATCCAACGTAATGGTAGTTTGCGACGCGTGCGGCAAAGCAATAAGAGTTAAGTATTCCGTAGAAGGCGATAAAAAGCACAGAGTGTGCGGCAAATGCGGCGCAGTGCTCGACAAGGCATACGCGGGCAAGAAGGCTGCTGCCAAGAAGGAAGAAGCTCCCAAGAAGCGTGTAAGAAAACGCGCGAAGAAAGACGAAGAAACCCCCGAAACGACGGGCGGCGACGCTGAATAAGGAGGTGCGAGTTGGCTACTAAAAAGACAGCGGCTGAAAACGCCGAAGTAAAAGAAGAAAAGACAGTAAAAGCAGCTGCACCCAAAACCGCCAAAAAGGCGCCTGCGGCTGAAAAGAAATACGTTTCAAGAGTTCAGGAACAGTACGAAAAGGAAGTCGTTCCCGCACTCACCGCTAAATTCGGCTATAAAAACGTTATGCAGGTTCCCAAGCTTGTTAAAATCGTAGTAAGCTCGGGACTCGGCGATATCAAGGACAACGCAAAATCAATTCAGATGGCTCAAAGCGAAATGAAGCTCATTACGGGACAGCAGCCCGTAACCTGCAAGGCAAAGAAGTCGGTTGCAAACTTCAAGGTTCGTGAAGGTATGATTATCGGATTAAAGGTAACTCTCCGCGGCAAGATGATGTACGATTTCTTCGATAAGTTCATTTCTATTGCACTTCCCAGAGTTCGCGACTTCCGCGGCGTATCCGCAGAGAGCTTCGACGGCAAGGGCAACTACTGCACGGGCGTTAAGGAACAGCTTATGTTCCCCGAAATTCAATACGATCAGGTAGAGAAGATAAGGGGTATGGACATCTGTTTCGTAACCACGGCAAAGAGCGATGAAGAAGCGAGAGAGCTTTTGAGGGCGATGGGTATGCCCTTCAAGAAGTAAGGAGTTTTTATGGCAAAGAAATCAATGATAAATAAACAGCAGAGACCTGCTAAATACTCGACGAGAGCATACACAAGGTGCTCCATTTGCGGAAGACCTCACGCGGTTTTGCGCAAGTACGGAGTATGCCGTATATGTTTCAGAAACCTCGCTTACAAGGGACAGATTCCCGGCGTGAAGAAATCGAGTTGGTAAGAGGAGGAGCGAAAATATGACAGATCCTATTGCAGATATGCTCACACGCGTAAGAAACGCGCTTGCAGCTAATAAAGAAAAGGTTGAGATTCCCTCATCCAATATGAAAAAGGCGATTGCGGATATTATGCTTAACGAGGGCTATATTTCCGGAGCTGATTACGAAGAAGACGGCTATAACGGCAAAATCGTTATAACCCTCAAGTACGCAGGCAAGAAAAAGCCCGTTATAAACGGACTTAAAAGAGTTTCCCGTCCCGGACTTCGCGTCTATTCGGACGTGGACACTATGCCCAAGGTTATGGACGGACTCGGCATTGCCATTCTTTCCACCAACAAGGGCATTATGACGGGCAAGCAGGCAAAGGCGCAGAACGTAGGCGGCGAAGTGCTGTGCTACATCTGGTAAGGAGGTAATTAAATATGTCAAGAATAGGAAAATTACCCGTAGCTTTACCCGCAGGCGTAACCGTTACCTTTGAAAACGGACTTTTGACCGTAAAGGGCAGCAAGGGCACGCTTACCCAGACAGTTGTCGGCGACATCAACATCAAGGTAGAGGGTACGGAAGCTATCGTTGAAAAAACTTCCCAAACTCCCGATGCAAACGCTAAACACGGACTTTACCGCGCACTTCTTCACAATATGGTTGTCGGCGTTACCGACGGCTACAAGAAGACGCTCAAAGTCAACGGCGTCGGCTGGAAGGTCGCAAAGCAGGGCAACAAAATTGTTCTCAACGTAGGCTATTCGCACCCCGTAGATTTCGTTGAACCGCAGGGTATCAAGCTTGAATGCCCTACCGCAAACGAAATTACCGTATCCGGCATAGACAAAATTCTTGTCGGACAGACGGCAGCCGATATCAGAAACATCAGAATTCCCGAACCTTACCACGGTTACGGCATTGCGTACAGCGACGAAGTAATCGAGCGTAAGGAAGGTAAGACGGGAGGCAAAGGCAAGAAATAATTTCGTGTTATCATTCATCGCACAATACAGCGTTGAGTTCCGCTTTTTTTCGGTCGCGTACTTCTGTGTACGCTCCCTCAAAAAAATGCTCACTCGCCTTGTCTTGCGCGCGACTGATAACCCGAAGGATTAACCACTTGTTTGGTTAACTTGTCCATAGGAGATATTATGATTACTAAAATTGATAAGAACAAGGAACGTTTAAGAAGACATCTGCGTGTCCGCAAAAAGGTCAGCGGAACGGCTGAAACGCCCAGACTCAGCGTTTACAGGTCTCTTAACCATATTTATGCGCAAGTTATCGACGATACCAAGGGCGTGACCCTTTGCTCGGCTTCCACAATGGAAAAGGACGTAAAGAGCAAGGTTGCAGGTCTCAACAAGACCGACGCAGCCAAGGTCGTCGGAAAGTGCGTTGCGGAAAAGGCAACTAAACTCGGCATAAAGCAGGTCGTGTTCGACAGAGGCGGCTACCTCTACACGGGACGCGTTCAGGCATTGGCAGACGGCGCAAGAGAAGCCGGACTTGATTTCTAAGGAGTTTGATATGGAAGAAAAGAAAGAAAGACCTGCAAGAAGAGATAACAGAAGAAGGCAGGAAGACGACGGCTTAATCAAAAAACTTATACAGGTAAACAGGGTTTCCAAGACCGTTAAAGGCGGTAGAAATATGCGCTTTGCGGCGCTTGTTGTCGTCGGCGACGGCAAGGGCAACGTTGGCTACGGTATGGCAAAGAGCAAGGAAGTTCCCGAGGCTATCGAAAAGGCAAACGCTCAGGCTAAAAAAAATATGAAGAAGGTGGCGCTTGCCGGCACTTCTATTCCCCACTCCGTACTCGGCGTTTTCGGCAGAGGCTCGGTGCTTATGATGCCTGCCTCCGAAGGTACCGGCGTTATCGCGGGCGGTCCCGTGCGTGCGGTTATGGAAGCAGCGGGCGTAAAGGACGTAAGAACCAAGTCGCACGGCACTTCCAACCCTATTAACTGCGTAAAGGCGGCAGTCTGCGGACTCTACGAGCTTAAATCGCCCGAAGAGGTTGCGGCGGCTCGCGGCAAGAGTGTTGACGAACTCAAAGCATAATGGAGAATTGAAATGGTTAAAGTTACTTTAATTAAAAGCACAAACGGTCAGATTAAGTCCATAAAGGACACAATCGCCGCATTGGGGCTTAAAAAAATCCGTCAATCAAAGACTTTGGAGGAAACTCCCGCAAATTTGGGGCAGATTAAAAAGGTTGCCCATCTTGTGCTTGTCGAAAAGGTTTAAGGTGAATTTATGAGAATAGATACTTTATCGCCCGCAGAGGGCGCAAGACACAGCGTTAAAAGACTCGGCAGAGGTATAGGCTCGGGACTCGGCAAGACTTCCGGTAAGGGTCACAAGGGTCAGTGGGCGCGTTCGGGCGGCGGCGTTCGTCCCGGCTTCGAAGGCGGTCAGATGCCTCTTGCAAGACGTATCCCCAAACGCGGTTTCCACAATAAATGGGCTACGCACTACACTATAGTTAATCTCAGCCAGCTTGCAAACGAAAAGGCAGGCACGGTAATTGACTTCGAATACGTTGCAAGCCACAACCTTGCAAAGGAAGTTAAGGACTCGGCAGGGCTCAAAGTGCTCGGCACGGGCAAATTAGAGGTTGCTCTCACTGTAAAAGCCGCAAAATTCTCGGCAAGCGCAAAAGAGGCTATCGAGAAAGCGGGCGGCACTTGCGAGGTAATCAGCTAATATACTTCGCAATACTGCGTTGTGCTGTGGCAACTCTCGGTCATTTACGTTATAGTAAACTCCCTCGGGTTTTCCTCGCACGCCTTGTCTTGCTCGTATCTTAACTGATTAAAGCTTCAAGGTTAAATCCCCTTGAAAGAGGTTTAAAATGTTTGAAACAATTAAAAACTGTTTTAAAGTCAAAGAAATAAGAAAGAAGATATTTTTAACGCTTATACTGCTTCTTATTTTCAGACTCGGCTGTTATATTCCCGTCCCCGGTATCAAGGTATCGGAATTTAAGAGCGTAATCGAAGGCAACGAGTTTTTGGGCGTTCTCTCGTCCATAACGGGTGGTTCGCTTGCAAGTGCAACGCTGTTTGCGCTCGGCATAAGCCCGTATATCAATGCGTCGATTATTATCCAGCTTTTAACGGTTGGAATTCCCGCCCTTGAAAGGCTGTCAAAGGAAGGCGAAGACGGCAGAAAGAAAATAGCGCAGATAACGCGCTTTGTGACTATTGCCCTTGCAATTGCGCAGGCAATAGGTATAATCATCAACTTCGGTATAAACAGCAACGCGCTCAACCTCAATTTCTTTGGCTATTTTTCACAGAATACAGAGCTCTCGGTAGTTTCCGAAACGGGAGCTAAAGTTATGGCGGGTATATTCCTCACCGTAGTCTATACGGCAGGTGCGATGCTCGTTATGTGGCTCGGCGAAAGAATAACCGAATACGGCGTATCCAACGGTATTTCGCTCATAATCTTCGTCGGTATTATCTCCACCGCGGGACTTACCATCGTCGACAGATTTACCGAAGCATTCGGCTGGGGCGACTATGCTGGAAAGGCAAATCCCTCCGTTTTGTGGGAGGTTCTCGGCTTCGTGCTTTTGACGGTTGTCGAATTTGCCGCAATCGTAACGGTAGATTTGTCCGAGAGAAAGATTCCCGTTCAGTACGCAAAGCAGGTAAAGGGCAGAAAGATGTACGGCGGTCAGTCGTCCGTAATCCCCATCAAGATTTCGGGCTCGGGCGTCATGCCTTTAATCTTCGCGTTCGCCCTCATTTCCTTCCCGCAGCTCCTTATCAGCCTCTTCTGGCCCAATACGGACGCTGCAAAGAATATCACTATCTGGTTCTCGGGCTCGTCGCCTCAATGGTACGGTCAGCTCATATATATGGTAACGCTTTGCTTACTTATATTTGCTTTCTCGTTCTTCTATCAGTCGATGCAGTTCAACCCCGAGGACGTCTCCAAGACAATTCAGCAGAACGGCGGCTTTATTCAGGGTATAAGACCCGGCAAGCCCACGTCCGACCACCTCAAAAAGATTTCCAACAGAATTACGCTCTTTGGTGCGATTTATCTCTCGCTCGTAGCGTTTATTCCCTCGATACTCTCGATAGTACTCGCAAGTCTCGGTCAGAGCAATCTTACCCTCTTGTCGGTATTCTCCACGACGGGTATTCTCATCGTCGTATCCGTTGCGCTCGAGCTTGACAAACAGCTTGAATCGCAGCTTATGATGAAGACGTATAAGGGCTTCCTCAAATAAGAAAGACAGGGAAATATAAGTGAACATAATTCTTTTGGGCGCACCCGGCGCAGGCAAGGGCACGCAGGCAAGTAAAATTGCGCAGAAATACAATGTCCTGCACATCTCCACGGGCGATATTTTCCGTGCCAACATAAAGGGCGGAACCGAGATTGGCAAGCTTGCCAAATCTTATATCGACGCGGGCAAGCTCGTTCCCGACGAAGTCACTTGCGACATCGTAGAGGACAGATTGCAAAAGGACGACGTTAAGGGCGGATATATGCTCGACGGCTTTCCCCGCAATATCTTTCAGGCGGAGAGGCTGGATAAATTTGCGCAAATTGACCTCTGTCTCAACATAGAAGTTGACGAAAAACTTCTTATGGACAGAATTTGCGGAAGAAGGGTGTGCTCCTGCGGACAGAGCTATCACGTCTCTACGCTGGGCGGCGCAACCGCTTGCGCAAAGTGCGGCGGCGCGCTCTATCGGCGTGCAGACGACAATCCCGAAACGGTCAAGGCAAGGCTTGACACCTACAACAGTCAGACCGCGCCCCTTATCGGGTACTACAAGGCGCAGGGCAAGCTTAAATGCGTAAAGAGCGGCGAGGGCAGTCCGGACGAAGTGTTCGCGCAGATTGAGGAAATTTTAGATAAACAATGATTACCGTAAAGACTCCCAAGGAAATTGAGTTTATGCGTGAAAGCTGCCGCATAGTCAAGGAAACGCTTGACTTTGTGGGTAGCAGGATACACGCGGGGATGACTACGAAGGAAGTGGACGATCTCGTCTACAAGTATATTATCTCCTGCGGCGCCTATCCCTCCGAACTCGGCTTTGAAGGCTATCCCGCAAGCTCGTGCGTATCCGTAAACGAGGTCGTGGTACACGGAATTCCCGGCGACAGAGTTATTTTGGACGGCGACATAGTCAGCGTGGATATAACGGCTGAAAAGAACGGCTTCCACGGCGACGCGGCAAGAACCTTTCTTATCGGCAACGTGTCCGAGGAGAGGAAAAAGCTTGTAAAAGTTACCGAGGAGTGCTTTTTCAAGGCAATCGAAGGTCTGCGGGCAGGCTCGCACCTCTACGATATAGGCTACGCCGTTCAGACGCATGCGGAAAGCCACGGCTACGGAGTCGTCCGTGCGCTCACGGGTCACGGAATAGGCAGAAGTATGCACGAGGACCCCGGCGTTCCCAACTACGGCAAGAGGGGCACAGGTATGCGGCTTAAAGCGGGTATGACAATCTGCATAGAGCCGATGATTACCCTCGGTACATACAGAGTCCTGATGGATAATAACGACGGCTGGACGGTTACGACCGCCGACGGCAAATGTGCGGCGCACTACGAGAACACCGTACTTATCACAGAGGACGGCGTTGAAATATTAACTCTTTAAGTGAAATATATTAAGTGAAATATATGAAGAATAAAACTCCCGTTTTGGGGGGCGTCTGCAAGAGCACACAGGGCAGAGATAAGGACAAATACTATTTAATCTTTTTAATAGACGGCGAATTTGTCCTTGTTGTGGACGGAAAGTATAAAAAGGTTTCCGCACCCAAGCGCAAAAATTTAAAGCATCTGTACCTGCTTCCCGAAAAAAATGAAGAAATTGCGGAAAAGCTCTCAAAAGGGGTCAAGGTTTACGACGCGGAGGTAATTTCCGCACTCAAAAGGTTCAATATTAAATCCGCGGACGCGGAAAAATAAAAGGAGTTCTATGTCTAAAGACGACGTAATTGAAACAGAGGGCAAGGTAATAGAGTGCCTTCCCAATGCAACGTTCAAGGTTAAACTTACCAACGGCCATATCATAACGGCGTACATTTCGGGCAAGCTTCGTCTCAACTATATCAGAATTATAGAGGGCGACAACGTCAAGCTTGAAATAAGCCCGTACGATCTTACCAAGGGCAGAATTACCTGGCGCAGCAAGAACTGATTACGAATAATTAGTCACAAGCAAATTCCCGCGCGAGAGCGCGTAAAGAAATTAGGAGAAAGTTATGAAAGTAAGACCTTCTGTAAAACCTATGTGCGACAAATGCAAGGTTATCAAAAGAAACGGCAAAGTTATGGTGATTTGTTCTAAAAACAAGTCCCACAAGCAACGCCAGGGATAAAACACATATAGGCGTCGCAATACGGTGTCGCGCTTGCGTTATGTCTCGGTCACGTACTTCTGTGTACGCTCCCGTCGACATATCCGCGCGCTCCTTGTCTTGCTTGCCTCTCTGTGTTTTAGACTTGCGGAAGTGAGCGTCTGCTTGCTTCTCTGCGTTTTAAAATGCTTTATTGTGCTTTGAAAACAATCCCTTTTGGCTAATCCGTCTACATTCCACTTTTAAGACGGACGCCAAACGGTTTATATAACATATTCTATTTTTTAAAATTTTAACGGAGGAATCAAATTTATGGCACGTATTGCCGGCGTAGATTTACCCAGAGAGAAAAGGGTTGAAATAGGCTTGACTTATATCTACGGAATAGGTTTAAAGACTTCCCAGAAAATTCTCGCAGCTACGGGCGTTGACCCCGACACGAGAGTTAAGGACCTCGATGAAACCACCGTATCCAAATTGAGAGAATACATCGACCACAATTTAAGAGTGGAGGGTGAGCTTCGCAGTGAAGTTTCGCTCAACATTAAAAGACTTATGGAAATAGGCTGCTATCGCGGAATCCGTCACAGAAAGGGACTTCCCGTGCGCGGTCAGTCCACCAAGACCAACGCGAGGACGAGAAAAGGACCTCGCCGTACGGTAGCCAAGAAGAAGGGCGCTAAGTAAGGAGGACTATAATGGCACAGGCTAAAAAACAGACTAAGACAGTAACAAGAAAGAAAAGAGAACTCAAAAAGGTTGACAGAGGTCAGGTTCATATTCAGTCCTCTTTCAATAACACTCTCGTAACCGTAACCGACTTGCAGGGCAATGCAATAAGCTGGTCGTCCGCAGGAAGCCTCGGCTTCAAGGGTTCGAGAAAAGGCACCCCCTTTGCAGCGCAGCAGGCAACCGAAACGGCTGTAAACGCAGCTAAAGCTCACGGGCTTCGCTCGGCTGAGGTTTACGTAAAAGGTCCCGGCGCGGGCAGAGAGTCGGCTATTCGTGCAATAGGCGCGTGCGAGGTTGAGATTACGCTCATTTCCGACGTATCCCCCATCCCTCACAACGGATGCAGACCGCCTAAACGCCGCAGAGTATAAGGAGGTAAAAAAGTATGGCAACTTATAGAGAGGCAAAATGCCGCCTTTGCAGAAGAGAGGGCGGAAAGCTGTTTTTGAAAGGCGAAAAATGTTACAACGGCAAATGCCCGTTTGAAAAGAGACCCATGGCTCCCGGTCAGCACGGACTTGCAAGAAAAAAGGTGTCCGAATACGGTCAGCAGCTTCGCGAAAAGCAGAAGGTCAAGAGAATTTACGGCGTGCAGGAGGGGCAGTTCCGTTCCTACTACGAGAAAGCCGACAGAATGAAAGGCATTACCGGTGAAAATATGCTTTCGCTTTTGGAGCGCAGGCTCGATAACGTCATTTACCGTATGGGTATAGGCGTCAGCCGTGCTCAGGCAAGACAGCTTGTCAACCACGGTCACTTCCTCGTAAACGGAAGAAAGGTAAATATTCCTTCATACATCATTAAGGTCGGCGATACAGTCACCGTAAAAGAAAGCAAAAATTCCAACAAGTTTTTCGAAGAGCTCAAGGCAAGCAAGGGTGGAAATTTGCCCAAGTGGCTTGAGTTTGACAACGGAAAGTTAGAGGGAAAGATATTGGCATTGCCCGAAAGGGACGATATAGACAGTCAGATTTCCGAGCATATGATTGTCGAACTGTACTCCAAGTAATAATCGGAAAAAGGAGGAAGTTATATGATCGAAATGGATATGCCCAAAATAGAAGTTTTGGAAAGCGACGACCGCGCTTATGCGAAGGTAATCGTAGATCCGCTTGAAAAGGGCTTCGGTCTTACAATAGGCAACTGCCTTAGAAGAATACTCTTGTCGGCACTCCCCGGAGCGGCGGCACAGGGCATAAGATTTTTAGACGGCACTGTAAAACACGAATTTTCGGCACTCGCAGGCGTCAAAGAGGACGTAACGGAAATTATTCTCAACTTAAAGTCGCTTGCAATAAAGACGACGGTAACCGATAAGGATTACGAAAAGAAAGTTCATCTCTACAAAGAAGGACCTTGCGAGGTCAAGGCAAAGGATATATCCGAGGACGCCGAGATTGAAATTATCAACGGCGACCAGCACATCTGCACGGTAGACGCAGGCGGCAAGATTGATATGGAAATTACAATCGGACGCGGCAGAGGCTACAAGGGCGCTGACCACACCCGCACGGAGCTACTTGACTATATCCCCATCGACAGCATCTACACACCCGTCAAAAAAGTAAACTACTCGGTTGAAAATACCCGCGTAGGTCAGAACACCGACTACGACAAACTCACGCTCGAAGTGTGGACGAACGGCGCGTTCAGCGCAAAAGAAATCGTATCTTTGGCAGCAAAAATTATGCAGGACCATATTTCGCTCTTCGTCGATTTGTCCGACTCCATAAGAGATATGGACATACTCGTAAAGAACGAGGACGACAAGCAGGCGAAAATTCTTGCAATGGCAATCGAGGAAATGGACCTCTCGGTTCGTTCCTACAACTGCTTGAAGCGCGCAAATATTCACACCGTAGAAGATTTAACCAAGAAAACCGAAGACGAAATGCTTAAAGTCAGAAACCTCGGCAAGAAGTCGCTTGACGAAGTCATCTTAAAGCTCGAATCTTACGGACTTTCACTTTCAAACAAGGAGGACTAACATATGCCCGGCAAATTGGGAAGAACGGCAGAAGAGAGAGTTGCACTTTTGAGAAATCAGGCGTCCGAGCTTCTGTGGTACGGCAAAATCACAACCACCAAGGCAAAGGCCAAAGAGCTTCAGCCCTACGTTGAAAAGATAATTACCAAAGCTATTAAGGTCTACGACGACAACGTTGAATACGACGAAAAGACCACCGACAAAAAGGGTAAGGAAATCACGGTAAAGGGCGTTAAAGACAGCCCCCGCAAGCTTGCGGTTCGCCGTGAGCTTATGAGCAAGCTTCGTGACTTACAGGAAGTTAAGCCCTTTACGGAAAGCAAAAAGGCGTTTAAGGCAAGAACTGAAGATATTCAGCATCCCCTTATGGAAAAGCTCTTCAACGAGATTGCTCCCAAGTACGCACAGCGTGCCGAAGAGAAGGGTCAGGGCGGCGGTTACACCAGAATTTATACTCTGGGTGCGCGTCGCGGCGACAACGCAGAAGAAGCCATAATAGAATTAGTATAAAGTAATAAATTGCACCCTCTAAGGGTGCAATTTTACTTTTTTACATAGCATTAAAAATTACCGTATAACGCCGAAGCAAATTTTCTTTGTATATTTATAAATTTACGAAATTAAATTATTCATAATGTTGCATTTGATGAAATGCGTGTGATATAATTATGAAAACACACTAAAAAGGAAGAGTATTATGGCAGAACCCGTTTACAACGTTATTCAGAGCGTAGGTAGCGACAATCGCGAAATTATATACAAAACCAAAATTACCGATTTCAAAAACGACAGCGTACTCATCGTCGAGCCCTCTCAACACGCCATAATATACAAGGACGGCGCGGCGGAGGGTCCCTTCACTGCGGGTAAACACGTGCTGCCCACCAACAATATCTCTAAATTCCGCGCTTTTTTCAAAAAACTCTTCAGCCGCAACAAAGAAATTCCAGGCGTTCCCTTCGACTGTGACGTATTCTTTGTAAATATGTCAAACGACGTCCCCGTAGCTTGGGGTACGCCCAACCGCATAATGGTTAAGGACCCCCTCTATAACGAGCTCGTAGAAGTCGGTTCAAACGGCAGCGTAAATATACAGGTTGTGGACGCAATGCAGTTCGTTGTAAACTTGGTCGGCCGCATGGGCGAATACTCGGTTGAACGCGTTGCCGCAACCGTGCGCGCGGATATTTTAACGGTGTTAAAGACCAATTTCGCAACCGCAATAGTGGAAAACAACGTCAGCCTTTTGGAAATCAATACAAAGCTCGAGGACCTGTCCGACTTGGTAGCGGCAAAACTCAACCAAAAGCTTTCCGATTACGGCTTGGGCGTCCGTCACTTCAATATCGTAGAGATTTCTGTCGACGACGCTTCAAAGGGCAGACTTTTGGTAAGACAAAACAAAATCAACGCAAGAAACGACGTCGTGCTCGATTCGGATGCGATGACTACCGCCGAATATAACCGTACGGTAAGAATGGCGGAGGCAAAGGCAAAAGAGCGCGAAATGCAGGGCTATACATATCAGGACGAACAGTATTGGAAGACCCAGCAGAATATGGCGGCGGGCGGCGGTTATATGCACGGCGGATATCCCTATCCCAATATGTATCCCGGCGCAGTTCCTCCCGTCCCCCCCGTGAACCCCTACTACGGACAGCAGCCTATGTACGGCGGA
Source organism: Clostridiales bacterium (assembly GCA_022508265.1). GTDB lineage: Bacteria > Bacillota > Clostridia > Christensenellales > Borkfalkiaceae > Coproplasma. The sequence continues at coordinate 77,635 of JAFLVP010000003.1, read as the reverse complement.
GCGGCTTCGTTCTGCCCCAACTGCCGTGCGCCCATGCCCTACGGTGCGGCGTTCTGCCAGATGTGCGGTTATCGCGCACAGCCCGTTCAGCCTATGCAGCAGCCTCAACAGTCCCAACAGACGTACGGCTTCTCGCAAGCGGCGCAGTCGGGAACCTGCCCCAAGTGCGGATACCCCGTCACGCCCCGCACGGAGAAATGCCCCAGCTGCAATCTTGATTTAACCAAAGGTAATTAACGGCACGCTCGTGCGCAAACTTTAAATGAAACAGATCCGCGAAGTACGCGTAAAAGACTTAATAATTTATTTTTGGTTGCAAATAGGTGTTCTGGCAATATTCTGGACGGCGTTCGGCGTTATTGTCGGACTCAAACTGCTTCCCGTAAGCGTTTGGATAGAATTGCTTGTCGTAATCGCCTTAACTTATATGCCGTTCAGGTGTTTTCTCATCGGCTGCGTGCTTATGTACAAGGCGTACGCTCCTATGTCGATAAGGCAGGAGTGCAGATTTCATCCCACCTGCTCGACGTATATGATACTTTCAATCAAAAAATACGGCATCATAGTCGGCGTAACCAAGGGAATTCGCAGAATTATTCGCTGCAAGCCCCCCAACGGCGGCGAGGATTGGCCGTAAAATATTCACAAAATTTTCTTGCTATTCTGCGCAAGCAAATTTTCGTGAGGTTTGGGAAACAATGTTTCCCTTGTCGCAATTTTTAAGGGCAAACAAACATAGAATTACGGCAATTCCTTTCTTTTGAGCGCAGGTATGCGCAAATTGGGTGCGCATCCCCAAAAGTGTGATTTTGGGGCGCGCCGTAAAGCGTTTGAGAAGTTTAAAAATTAAAAGCTATTCTGCGCAAGCGTTCGCAAATTGGGTGCGCGGGCGGAGAAAAACCCTCCTTGCGCCGTAAAGCGTTTAAAAAATTACTTATTGAATACTAAAAACAAAAATAAAATAATATATTAAAATACTAAAGGAGAAACTTATGGCACAAATTATCAACTACACATGCCCTTCATGCGGTAGTCCGATTCTCCACGACGCCAAACCCGACAAGGGAAATGCAACAGACTCCGAGTTCTGCTCTTGCTGTCAGCGCCGTTGGACAATCAAAGAGTTGGAGAACAAACCGTCATCAGACGGCATGTCCTCTGCAGTAATAGGCGGTCTGCCCGCAGGCGACGCACTCGTTGCGTATGCAGACGACGCAGAGTCTGCACTTGCTTACCTTGAAAACTGTCTCGATACCTACAATTGGGACGATTTCATTCTTACGAGCGAGCTTACAATTCCCGCAATCGACAGAATGGTGGACAAAATCCTCGTAAAGAGTGCCGCCAACCCCGCAACTTGGGAGTTGCAGTTCAAGGCGCTTTCCGACCCTCTTTTGAAGAAGATAAACGGACTTGCAACCTTGGAAGAGAAGTTTTTTAAAGAGTACGTTAAATCGGACGACCTTGCAAACGCTTTCATCTACTACGACGCATATTCGTTCATCGCTTCGACTATCTCCGCAAAGGGCAGCGACGTAATCAAAAAGCTTGATAATGCCATCAAGTACTATAAAAAATATAAGGGCAACCCCGCAGTTGCAACCCAGCTTTCCGCACAGCTTTCTCACTTACAGCAGAAAATTGCCTCGGTTAAGCCTGTGAAGGGCTATAAAGAGCTTCCCGGCTACGAGCAGGCTTATCAGCAGAAGCAGAAGCACATCAGCGACAAGCTTTCCGCACAGGGTATAAATGCCGAGGAAATTTACACCAAAGCAGTTACCGACTACAAGGCAGGCGCAGACAGACGTGCAACTCTTGCTGCTTTTACCAAAATCAACGGTTACAAGGACGCAGAGGACTATATCAAAAAGCTCGACGCTTACTTCTCGTTCTCGATTACCGACGGACTTATCATCCGCCTTGCAAACAAGTACTACATCCTCAAAGAGGGCGCCGCTCCCGTATTCCAGCTCAACCTCGGCAACAAGCAGCAGGCACCCGAGGAAGCAGAGCAGGTAGACGGAACCAAGCACTACGATTTGTACGAAATCAAGGACACGAAGCAGGAGAAAGCTCCCGTTATTAAGGGAATTACCGATATTCTCGCTCACTTCGGCGGATATCTCGTATATATCAAAGAGGATAAGACGCTCTGCACCTTCAACTCCAATGCGGCAGAAGCGGCTGAAACAGAAGTACATAAGGCAGGCAAGGGCGACTTCAACGACGCAAGCGGCAAGACCAAGTACTTTATTTCGGGCACCAACCTCTACATAACCACAAAGCTCAAGGCTGTTACGCAGGAAAAGGCAGGCTGCTTTGCAAGCCTCTTCAAAAAGAAGAAGGACGAGGTTAAAATTTCCAACAGGAACAACTACGCACTTCTTTCCCTGAACCTCGCAAACGGCACGGCTGATACCGTTATTCCCGAACTTATCGACATAATGGATAAGTACGGCAATCAGATTTTCTATACCACCGCTGCAAAGGGCGAGCACGGCGAGGACGTAGAGATGTTCTACTCCTTCAATATGGACACCAAGAAGGTTAAGTCCGTTTTGAGTGCAGACACCCAAATCGTGGACGTTGTGGACGGCAAGGTAATTTACTTCCTTTGGGTTCCCAACAACTACAATATGGATCTGTACAGCCTCAATCTGGCTAACGGAGAGAAGACCAAGCTCGATAAAAACGTTTACGACTACTACGCAACTATCGACGGTAAGATTTACTACTACGTCGGTAACAACAACAACGTTACCCTGTACTCCATCAACACCGACGGCTCCGACAAGCAGGAAATTATGCCCAACGCAGGCGGTCTCGGCTCGGCAGTCGTTCGCAGCGGATGGCTTTACGTCAAGGTCGGCAGCGGCTTGAACGCAGCTCTCAAGAAGATAAGCGTAGACGGCAAAAAGAGCGTGGTTCTCTGCACGCAGTACGACGAACTTATCGACTTCCAGGACGGTCACGTTTACTATCTCGACACCCGCGGTGCTCTCCGCATCGTAAGAGAGGACGGTACCTCCAACAAGGTCATTTTAAGCGACGTTCAGGAGCTCGTAAAGATTACGCGCGACGCTATCTATCTTTTAAAGAGGGAATATATCGGCGTCGTAGACGCGGGCGGCAAGGGCGCATATTCCAAGTCGCTCTACAAGGTAGACAAAGTGGGACATAACCTCACCAAGATTGCCTTCGACGTTTCCAACGCAACGGAAAACAAGTACGATGACGACGAGCTCTACCTCTACAAGACCTCTACGGTTACCTATTCCGTCTCAATTCCTACGGACGACAAGGGCAACTACGACACCCATTACGAAACCCGTAAGATTAAGTCGTTGCTCCTCTACAATATCGAAAAGGACACCTTCAAGGACGTTGCCGTATTCGGCAAGCCCGACGGCGGTTCGTTCTCCTTCCAGAGCGGCTGCTTGAAGAAGAAGACCGTAACAAAGGACGCAATTATCAAGGAAATCCCCAACAAGGTTACCTATCAGAGAAAGGGCAAGATGTCTGCAGGCGCAATCGGCGAAGAACAGATTCAGCAGACCGAGGGAGGTGCGCCGGTAGCGGTAGCGGCTAAACCCGCAAGCCAGCCCGTTCGTTCCAATTCCTCAAGCTCCACAAGCTCTAAAGTCCTTTCGTTCGGTATGGGCAAAGTGACTAATCCTCTGCATTTGCTCCTTATCAGCATAGTTCTGTACGTTATTTCAGGTTTATTCATGGGTCTTGTGATACCCCGGTTGCTTGAGTCCTACTACGCTCCCGTCGGAATGATGATTACGACCATAATAGGCGCAATCGTTCTCGGTGTGGGCTACGTATTCGTATTGAGAAACGCCAACGCTCAAAGAAAGGCAGCCAAGGCAGAAGGTCGCAAGGCAGACGTCAAATACACCGTCGCAATGGTAATTGCTATAATCGGCTTGATGGCTTGCGTTGCAATGCTCGGTATAACTTTTGGAGTAATGGCTACATGCGGAGATAGCGCTTCCGGCTACGACGGCGGATACTGATATTTATAAACACAACACAAAAGAGGCACTTTTTGTGCCTCTTTTATATTTTAAAAGGTAAGTCAATAAATTACGCTTGTCAAATTATTGACAAATTTTATACATATGATATAATATAAATATAAATAAATTTTTATAAGGAGTTGAAATTATGTCCATCAATAAGAGCTTCCAAAAGTTGCCCAGACTCATCCAGATTATCTTGCTTTTAATCCCCGGCGTTAACTGGGTTACTGAAATCGTAGTCCGTGTTTCGGCGGCATTGCACGGCAAGGGATTAGCACAGGTAGTTGTGCTCATCTTCGCAATTCTTCCTACCGGTATTTTACTCGGCTGGATCGACTTGTTCTCGTGCTTATTACAGAAGAAACTTATTTTAACCTAATTAAAAAACAACTGAAAAAGCCTTGCACTCGGTGCAGGGCTTTTTAGTTTATAATTGAATTTTATCGTAAATTTTTCCGTCTAAAGTCTTAAAATAGAAGGTTCCGTCTTTGTAGAGGATATAGGAGTGGGGGCTGTTCTCTTTGGGCAGGGAAACGGAGCCGGGGTTCAGATGAATATACCCGCAGTCCTCTTTTAAGGGAACGTGGGTATGCCCCGTGAGGTAAATATCCCCTTTTAAAAGAGGCGGAACTTCTCTGTGCCCGTGCGAGAGGTAAATATTCAATCCGTCCGCATAGACCGCCGCATAGTCGGATAAGACGTTAAAGGGCAGAACAAGCTGGTCAACCTCGCTGTCGCAGTTGCCTCTGACGCACATAATCTTATCTTTTATCTCGCAAAGTAGTTTAGCAACCTCGGCAGGAGCGTAGCCGTCGGGGAGGGGGTTCCTCGGTCCGTGGTATAAAATATCCCCCAACAAAAGGAGCTTATCGGCTTTTTCCTCCTTGAAAATTTCAACAAGCCTCTTGCAGTAGGTCGCCGAACCGTGTATATCCGAAGCAATAACAAAAATCATAGTTTCACCTTTCGTATATCTTACCACTGTATACCGCGCTTGTCAATGTCACATAAGGGGGGAAAAGATTTTGAGTATAAATACCGCAAATTTTTTCATCGGCGAAATTTTATTTTCGGCAAAGGGGGAGGAGAGGACAAGGCATTTTTCAAAATCCTTTTCGGCCTCAACCGTCATTTCGTCCTCGAACATAATTCCGCACTCGTGGTTGAAGTGGGTGGAGCGAAAATCGAAGTTATAGCTCCCAATGAAGCACCTGTTGTCGAAAATAGCGTTTTTTGCGTGCATAAAGCCGGGGGTGTATTCGTAAAATTTAACCCCGCAGGGGATAAGAGAACGGGCGTACGCCTTGGAAATTTCAAATGCGTATTTCTTGTCGGGGATATGTGGCAGAATAATTTTTACGTCCACACCCCGACGGGCGGCGAACGCAAGCGCGGATAAAAGCTTGTCGCTCGGGCAAAAATAGGGGGTCATAATATGAATACGCTCCTCGGCGGAGCAAATTGCGCACGCGTAGGCGTCCTCGCAGATTGAATTTAAGGGCGGACTGTCGCAGATCGGCAGACAGTTCTTTTTACCTTGTCGGGGCACTGGAATTTCTTTGCAATTTCCCTCGAACAGGGCAAGGAACATCCCCTCGAAAATTTTTGCCGCCTCCCCGTAGACGGCTACGCCCGCGTCCTTCCAATACCCGTAGGGACTGCCGATATTTATATACTCGTCGGCAAGATTAACTCCACCCGTAAACGCAACTTTTCCGTCAACCGTTATAATTTTTCTGTGGTCGCGCAGGTTGAGTTTGGTGCGGGCAACGGGGGTAATTCTATGAAAAATTTTTATTTCAACGCCCTCGTCTTTAAGGCGCTTTATCTCCTTTTTGCGCAGTCTGAACGCCGAACCCACGCCGTCGGAAATCATCTTGACCTCCGCGCCGCGCTCTCTCGCCTTTTTTAATGCGGCAAGCACCCTTTCGAACAGATTTCCGCGTTCGATTATAAAAAACTCGATATATACGCTCTTTTTCGCCCTCTCTATCTCGGAAACGGCGGCGGTGAAAAAGCTTTCGCCGTCGGGGAAATACACCGCGTCTTCATACCCCGCCAAAGTGGTTCCGCACAGTAAATTTGCGGCTCCGTTCAAGCCCGTCCCGTTCTCGCATACGATTTTAAGCGTGCCGCACGGCCTCTTGTCCGAAGATGCAAAAAGGTATATTATCGCTCCCACGACGGGCAGAGCGGCAATCAAGAGAAACCACACGCATTTTACTTCGGGCGCACCTTTTTTGGAAAAGAGTATAAGTGCGCAAATCGCGTCGAGAATCCAAACGGCGGCAAAGGCGAGTGCGAGGGGCAGAGTGGAGGGGATATATACGCACAAAAAAATAATTGCGGCAACCTGTGCCGCAATCAGAATTATATACAAAAAATTGAGTGAAAATATAACCTTCAAAAACTTTGGCATAAATAAAATGCGCAAGTCAGAGAACCATTTTCAATATCTTCATAGTGCCTTCCTTGGACTGCGCTATATCGTTAGCGCGCTCCTCCAAAAGGGCGGCGGGGTCGAACGAAGTCAGTGTTTCCCGCTCAAAGAAATCGAGATTTACCGCATTGTTTACGAGCATATTTATTACGGTGTCGGTATAGGTAAACGCGTTGCTTATTCCGAATACGGTCAGGTTCTTATCGAACAGCTTGCCCGCATTGAGGGTAGAGCCGAAACCAGTCTGCCCGCACAAAACCACCTTTTTGCCGTAACCCGCTATATTTATGGCGGTATTTATAGGCAGGTTGGAGTTTGCGCAGTACACAACCGCGTCGCACATATCTCCGCTCGTGGTGTTTACAATGCAGTCCGTCAGCTTGTCGTCCGCTTCGTAAGTGAAGTAGATACCGCATTTCCTTGCCATTTCGAGCTTTGAAATATCGCCGTCTATAACTATGGGAATAATCTTGTGGTACAAAAGCACTTGGGCAATTACGTTGCCTTCGAAGCCTGCGCCTATAACCGCAACTCTCTGACCTGCGGAGAGATTGAGTTTGTTATAGATATTTTCGGCTATTCCGATAGTTTCTATGCAAAGGGCGCGGAATTCGTCAACCGACTGGGGCAGGGGGGCAACCTCGGATTGGTCGCAGACCACGAAATCGCGCAAGAACCCGTTAAAGTCTCTGCCCGCGAGTTTCAAGGTGGTGCAGTCTCTCTTCTTGCCGCCGAGGCAGGAAAGACAGCTTCCGCAGGCGCGCGTAGGTTTGAAATAAACCCGCATACCCTTTTCCATACCGTAGCAGTTTTCTCCGACCTCGGTTACGATGCCGACGGCAGCACGCCCCGGTATAATGGGGTAATCAGTCTTGATTTTGCCGCTGTACAGCATTGCGTCGTAGTCGGTAATCATCAGGTGCGATACCTTGACCTTTACCTGTGTGGGAGAGGTAATGTTTACGCTCTCTTGTTCATCTTCAAGCGTTTTTACGCCTTTCAATACCCAGTTAGACATTGTACGCCCATTATACGCTCATTTTTAAATATTTGCAACTAAAATTACCGTTTTTTGGCAAATTGCCAACTTAACGCAAATACTCATCTTTTTTTGTTAAACGCGGTTAAAATCGTTTGACTGCTTCGCGCGACTTGTTATATAATGACTTATGTATGGGGCGCAAGTATATTTTGCGTCCGTAAGTCAAAATTAAGCGAGGTGAAAAGATGAAGCCCGAGATACATCCTAACTATCACGATGTAACGGTTGTTTGCGCATGCGGGGCTACTTTCAAGACGGGTACCACCAAGAAGGTTGATACGCTGAAAGTGGACATTTGCAACAAATGCCATCCTTTCTTTACCGGCAAGCAGAAGTTGGTAGATACAGGCGGCCGTGTAGATAAGTTCAAAAAAAGATACAGCATTTGATTATGGTCTGCGAATACGGCTCAAAAGAGCCGTAATTTTTTTAAACGTAGCGGTGTTGTGATATGGGAAAGAAAAAAGTAAAAAAGTGCGGAACCTATATAGGCGGGCAGGCTGTGCTCGAAGGCGTTATGATGATGGGCAAGACCTCTATGGCAACCGCCGTCCGTGACCCCGACGGACAAATTCAGATAGAGTCCAAGAGGCTGAATAAGGGCGTTCACGCGCAGAGGGCGTCTAAAATCCCCTTTGTGCGCGGCGTCGTCAACCTGTTTTCTTCGCTTATGCGCGGAAGCAAAACGCTTATGCGCTCTGCCGACGTCTACGGTGACGACGACGAGGAGGCGGGCAAGGTAGAAAGCTTCGTTGCCTCCAAGTTTAAGGTAAGCCTGTCCTCGATTCTTTCGTGGGTTGCAATAGTCGTCGGCATAGTGCTCGCGGTCGGCATATTTATCGTTGTGCCCAATATACTTTTAAACCTTCTGCAAAAGGCTTTCCCCGCGCTTAAACAACACGAGCTTGCGGGGCTTTGGTCGGGACTTATTCTCGGCGGAATAAAGCTTGTTATATTCATAATTTATCTTGCGGCAATACTCCTTATGAAGGATATACGCCGGCTGTATATGTACCACGGCGCCGAGCATAAGACTATTAACGCCTACGAACACGGCATAGAGCTCGTTCCCGAAAAGGTTAAGGAGGCTTCCCGAATACACGACAGGTGCGGAACCTCGTTTCTGTTCATAGTAGTAATAATTAATATTTTTATATTTTCTTTCTTCGGCTGGCTCACGGGCATAGACGGTATCGAAAACGGCGTTTTAAAAGCCTTTGCCCGCATAGGTATGGAGATAGTGTTGCTTCCCGTTATAACGGGCATTTCCTACGAGATTTTAAGATTTCTGGCAAGGTTTGATAACCCTTTCGTAAATATATTCAAGGCGCCCGGAATGTTGCTTCAAAAGCTTTTAACCACACGCGAACCCGACGAGGAGATGCTCGCCGTAGCAATAGCGGCGTTCAACAAGGTGCTTGAAATGGACGCGGACGAGAGTGTTCCCGAAACGAGTTTCGTTACAAGCGGACTGCTCACAAAGATGCTTGATAAAACCAAGAAAAAATTCTGGGCGGAGGGCATTGACGAGAGCGACGCGGAGTGGATATACTCGCTTGTTTTAAACGTAAACCGCAGTCAGCTTGGGGTAGAGCGGAAAGTATTGGTTTCGGAGAGCAAGCGTATTGACGGAATAGTGCAAAAAAGGCTTTCGGGCATACCCCTTTGGTATATATTCGGCGACACCGAGTTTTACGGTTGCACCATAAAGGTGGACGAGCGCGCGCTCATCCCCCGTCCCGAGACTGAAATTCTTGCCGACATCGTGGTAAAGACCGCCGAAGAGGGCAATAAAATTCTCGATTTGTGCACGGGCAGCGGCTGTATTGCCGTGGCGGTTGCAAAGGCGAGAGAGGATTTAACAGTAACCGCCTCGGATATTTCGGAAGCCGCAATATCCCTTGCGCGGGAGAACGCCAAACGCAACGGCGTTGTAATAGACTTTGTATTAAGCGATTTGTTTACGAAAGTAAGGGGCAGGTTCGACATAATAGTCTGCAACCCGCCGTATATAAAGAGCGGGGACATTCCCCATCTTCAGCGCGAAGTGCGCGAGCACGAGCCCAAGCTTGCACTCGACGGCGGCAGCGACGGACTTGAGTTCTACCGCCGAATAGCAAAGGTGGTTAAAAGCTACCTCGTAAGCGGCGGTATGCTCATTATGGAGTGCGGAGAGGGTCAGGCAACAGATATAATCAAGCTCTTCCCCAAGCGCGACTTTGCTATGGTTCAAAAGGACCTATCGGGCGTAGACAGGTTCGTAAAAATAGCATTTTAGTTAAATAACGGGTCTTTTATGGCGGACAAGATGATTGAAAAACTTGCAGATATTTACGCGAGATACGGGGAGCTCACAAAGCAAATGAGCGACCCCGCAATCATTTCCGATACAAAGCTTTGGACGGAGATTGCAAAAGCGCAGGCGGAAATTTCGGAAACGGCATTAAAGTATGCCGAATACGCCGAGTGCGAAAGACAGCTTTCAGGCGCCGAGGAGGCGGAAAAGACGGAGAGCGACCCCGAGATGAGGGCAATGTTTTCGGAGGAGGTGTACTCCTGCCGTGAAAAGCTTGCATCTTTAAGAGAAGAGCTCAAAATTCTGCTCCTTCCCAAGGACAAAAACGACGACAGAAACTGTATCGTAGAAATAAGGGGCGGTGCAGGCGGCGAGGAGGCGGCGCTCTTTGCCTACGAGCTGTACAGAATGTATTTGAACTACTGCGAGAGGCACAGACTCAAAGCAGAGATTGTAGATTTAAACCAAACCGAGCTGGGCGGAGTCAAGGAGGTTGTCTTTAACGTCAGCGGCAAAAACGCCTACAAACAGCTCAAATTCGAGAGCGGAGTTCACCGCGTTCAGCGCGTTCCGGAAACGGAGTCGCAAGGCAGGGTTCATACCTCCACCGCAACGGTTGCGGTGCTTCCAGAGGCGGAAGACGTCGAAGTTGAGATAAAGGACGAGGACATAAGGGTGGACGTATACCGCTCCTCGGGCGCGGGCGGACAGAAGGTAAACAAGACGGAGACCGCCATCCGCATTACTCACTTCCCCACGGGGCTCGTGGTAACCTGTCAGGACGAGAGAAGTCAGCTTAAAAACAAGGACAAGGCGTTTAAAGTGCTGCGTTCGAGGCTGTACGATTACTACAATTCGCAGAACCGCTCGGCGTACGACGAACACAGAAAATCACTCGTCGGTACGGGGGATCGGAGCGAGAGAATAAGAACTTACAACTTCCCGCAGGGCAGAGTCACAGACCACAGAATAGGGCTTTCGCAGTACAACCTTACGGAATTTATAATGGGCGATATAGACAGTATGATAGAGGCTTTGACTGTTGCGGAACGCGAAGCCCAGCTTGCCGGTGAAGAGTAAAATAAGTTCACAAAATTTGTTTTCTATTCTGCGAAAACAAATTTTCGTGATTTTGAGAAACTAAGTTTCTCTGCCCGCAATATTTAAGGGCAAACAAGTGATGAATTGCGGGCATTCACTTCCACCGAGGCGAAGGTATTCGCAAATCGGGTGCGCGGTCGCAGAAGCGTGGTTCTGCTTGCGCCGTTAAATATTTAAAAAATCAAAAGCTACTTTTTGGCTGTTGGGGGAAACGGATGAAAAAAAGTCAGTCGGCAGAGGACTATCTTGAATGTATTTTATTGCTCTCGCGCGAGACGGAGTTCGTTCATCGCGTCGATGTGGCAAGAAAGATAGGCGTTTCCCAACCCGCGGTGCAAAAGGCGGTGCGCATACTCGTTGAAAACGGCTATATAGAGTGCGACGGTATGCACATCTATTTGACTACAAAGGGCAAAAATTACGCGGAAGAGATTTTTGACAGACACTGCACCATACGCGAATTTTTAACCCTGCACGGCGTCAATTCAAAGGACGCGGACGAGGACGCGTGCGAGCTCGAACACGTCGTATCGAAGGTAACCTTTGATATGATGAAGGACTACGTTCAAAAACACAAATAAAAATCCGCGGGCTGAATACCCGCTTTACGGCGGCAAATTGTGCCGTCCGTTTGTTTATAGAGAGTTATGAAAAAAACAAAAAACATCTTTGCGGTACTTGCCGCACTTGCGCTCATACTTTTAACCCTTGTCTGCTCGACTTTTGTAAGCTCTTTGGGTACGCCTGAAGCGGCATATGCGGCTTCAAGCTCGCTTGACACGAACTTTGAATTTAACCGGATAGACGTAGAAATCGAAGTGGGTAAGAACAAGGTCTACACCGTTAAAGAAACCCTTGTAACCTATTTCAAAGACTCGGGTATAAACAGGGGCATTGTAAGGGATATTCAGCGCCAGACCACGACTACACGCTACATAGACGGCAAAAAGGTCAAGGGCAAGAGTTTTTACGCACAGCTTAAAAACGTAAAGGCGAGCTACGACGGCACGACTATAAAGCCCCAAATAGAAACAAGCTCGGAAATGTACTCAATATATATGCGCAAGCCGAGCGGAAAAATCGAAGAGGGCGAGCACACCTTTGTGCTCGAATACGCCTACGATATGAGCGACGACAAGGTCTCGGGCTACGACGACTTTATTTTCGACGTGCTCGGCTACGAAATGAACAAGACGGAAGTATTAACCGCAAAAATAACCTTTCCCGCAAATATTTCTTCGGATAAGGTTTCAATCAGAACCAATAAGTCGGGTCGCTCCGAGGTATTTGAGTGGAGTCCGGACCTTGAAAACGAGTACGAGCCCGAGAGCCTGCAAATAGGAAGTAATTACATTCAATTTACGGCATACCCCAAGGCAGAGAACAAGGGCTATACTGTGCAGGTAATTCTGCCAGACGGATATTTTTCCGAGGCTTCCCTCACGTTCTATTGGTACTATATAATTGCAATAATCTGTGCAGTCGGCGGGATTGCGCTTGCTTTGATATTATTTTTAAGAAATTTTTTGCAGGGCAAGACGCTTGAAGTTGTGGAATTTTATCCCCCGGAGGGAATGTCCGTAATGGAGTTTTCCTCGATATGGCACAGGGGCGCAAGGGCAAAGGACTCGGCGGCGCTCATCTTAAAGTGGGCAAACCTCGGACTTTTGACGATAGAAAAGGACGGGGAAAAGGACTTAATTCTGCGCCCCACGGGAATATACGATTTTAGCACCTTCAGATTAAAGAGCGCAAAGGCAGAAGTGTCTACCGAGCTTTCTCAAAATCAAGGCGCCAAGCCCGCGGAGGGAGAAAAGAGCGAGCAAGCTACCGCTATTTACTCTGATGCGGACAAAAAATACTTCGACAGCATTGTAGAGAAAAAGTTTTATTTCCGTCTCTTTTTAGGCATTGGCGGCGACGGATTTTTCTCGACCCGCACTTTCAAGAGCAAATCAAACAGCAGTAAGTCGGCTTTCTTTGACAATATAAAGGAGCTTACCGACGAAGGCAAGGATAAGGAGCACGTAAAGGGCAATACGGAAAAGGTGCGCACGGCGCTTCCGTTTATAGGGCTTATCCCCACGCTCGGAGTATTGATATTTTACGGCTTGCTTCTCGGCGAAATCTTCCCCGTGTTCTTCATCATATTTATGGCGGCGGGAACCTATACGGGCGTTATGTGGAGACAAAATCCGACAGCCCTTTTATATATGCTTTTCCCCGTTGTGTTCTACGGCGGAGTGTTCGCGTTGTTTTCCGTATTTTTTGCGCTCACGGCGTACGACTATATCGGTCTCCTGTGGATATCGCCCATAATTTGGGTAATTTGCGTGTTCGTTTTACCTTTCTTTGTAAAGGGCGTAAGGACTGAGGAGGCACAGAAAACTTACGGTAGATTAAAGGGCTTTGAAACCTTCCTTTTAAAGGCGGAACTGCCCAAAATACAGCTTTTGTTCGACGAAAACCCCGAATATTTTTCGGATATTCTCGCCTGGTGTGTAATTATGGGCATAAGCGACAAGGTTGAAAAGAGATTTGCCGCCCTGTCCTTCAATCTCCCCGAGTATATGAGTGAGGGTATCAAGGTCAGGTGGATTTGCCGCTGTATGTATCACTCGCATTTCCACAGCTTACCCGCAAGACACACTTCGTCCTCGGGCGGAGGCAGTCGTCACTTCAGCGGAGGCGGCGGAGGTCATCACGGCTCGCACGGCGGCGGAGGCGGCGGTGGCAGAAGCCGTGGCTGTTAAAATCCGTAATATAAATAAAAGGCGCGGCTTAAAAGCCGCGCCATATTAATTTTCTACGGGGTAGATGTTTGTTATTTTTCCGTCTTTGGAAATTTGGGTTGCAAAATATTTCACTTCGAAAAGGTTTGCGCCCTTGGGATAGACCAGCCCCGCCGACTGTTCCGCAGGGTGTTCTGCGTAAAACTTTTCGGTTGGAACGGTAACGCTGACAAACTCGCCGAGATAACTTTTAAGGGAGCCTGCCTTATCCTTTAAGCTTTCGTCAAGGTATTCGGCAAAATCTCCGCAGGTCAGCACGCACTCAAAGAAAGCAAAGTGCAGAATTCCCCTTTCGGGCGGGTGGGTTTCAACCGTTTCAGAGGATACGAGGGTCAATTTTTCGCCGTCGTAGGAGTAGGAGCACACGGCTTTCGCGGCGGTGCAGGTTTCGAACGCCGCTTCTATTCCAAGGGTGTCTTTATAGTCGGCTTTCAAAACGCGGTTCATAAAAATCCGCTTGCCCTTGTCGGAGAGTATTAAAAGGGCGTTTCCGCTCTTTATTTCGAGTACGGGCAGATTTGATATTGATTTTTCTTCGAACTTCGCGCCCGCAAAACCCGCAGGCAGGGGTATAAGCGAGTATTCCCCGCCTTCCACGGAGAGGTAAATTCCTCCCTGTGAAAATATGGTTACAAGGTTTCCGTAAAACCTCGTCTGTGCAATAACTTTAAGCCCCGCGTCCTTGTTCCCGTACGCCCTTATATATATGAGCGCCTCTCCGCCCATAAGGTACACGTCCATAAACTCGGGCGGATTGGTAAGCAGATCTTCGTTTATGAAAAAATTGACGGGTTGCAGATTTTCGCCCGGTACGATTTCGGCAAGTACGCTGTCCGCAAGGTCAATTTCAATGTGCCTTTCAAATAAATCTATGCCGCCGACGTACAGCCCGTTCAGCTTTAAAATAGCCGCCTTGTATGACAAAAAATAAACTCTCATTTTACACCTTTTTTATTAGTTAATGAATATCAACAAAAAATTATGTCAATAAAGAGAGTGTAATTTTTAATGGAATAAAAAAAGGAGTAGACAAGTATGAATAAAATCAACGGCTACACGGAGGAAGAGGCAAAAAACCTTGTAGAGTACATTTATAACGGCAAAAAGGAGGGTAGAACTCTGTCGGGGCTGTTCGCTTCCTACGCGCAAAAAACGGGCAGAGCAAAGGGGAGCGTAAGAAATTATTACTACGCACTCCTCAGAAGCACGGGCGACGAGAGGGTTAAAAATATGTTGCACGGCAAGAACCTTTCGGCGGAAAAGATTATGCCCTTCTCCGAAGAGGAAACGGACGAAATCTTAAAGAGAATTTTAGAGCAGAAGTCAAAGGGCGTGTCCGTGCGCCGTGCCGTTTTAAATCTTTCGGGCGGCAACGACAAGCTTATGCTGCGCTATCAGAACAAGTACCGCAACGTATTGAGCAAACAGCCCGAGCGCGTTGAAAAGATAATGCGCGAAAACAACATTTCAGGCGGCGGCGACGAGATAAGAAAGAAGATAGAGGACGAAATAAACGGGCTCTATAACCGCCTCGCTTCGTCTTTAAAAGAGGAAAATAAAAAGCTTACGGCGCTTTTAAAAAAGCTGACGGACGAAAACTCTCTTTTAAGACTTCAAATCAAAAATCTGCAAAATTAACTAAAAACCCGCCCCGAGCGTATCGGGGCGGGTTACATTAAATTTGAGTTACTGTAATTTGAAAGGTTTGTCCGCTTTCGGAAGTAAATATAATTTTGTTCTCTTCAGCGGCAATCTTCCCGCAGAAATATTCTTCCATCAAAGGTGTCAATGATGAAACAATATCGCTTTCGGTAACATTGATGTTCTGTATTTTAATCATATTGTCCTCCTTTGTTTTTTTATTATATTATACATTTTCAGCCAAATTTCGGCAAGTAATGCAAGGGCAAAACGCGTGTCTTATAAAGCGGTAAAATGTCTTTGTTTGTCGAATTATGTCGGTCGCCGAAAAAAATGATTTTAGACTATGACTGTATAAATTTTACATACATATCACTATTTGTCCGACACAAACTAATTGCAGAGGGGCGGCAGATTATTGACCGCTGACAACCTGGCAGAGCGTTTCTTTTGGGGTTGTCAACGGTTGCCTTCCCAAAGGAGAAAAAAGTGGAAAAATTTATTTTCGGGCTCGCCTTAGGTATGGCGGGCGGAGCGCTTATTGTGGCGAACAACTGCAAGCTTTTGAATCTCGTTAAAAAGAATCAGGAAGATTTAATGAAAAAGGCAGAAAATTATATCGACACAAAGCTTGAAGAAATGGAAAAGAAAGTTGAAACCGAGGAAGAATAACCGCCTTTTTCTTTTCTTGTTGCCGCAGGCGGAACGCCTGCGGCAATATACTTTTAAAATACTTGTAATATGCAAAATTTAATGTTATAATGTGCGTATGGAAAGATACGTCGCGTTCGATATAGGCGATAAAAGAATAGGCGTTGCCGTCTCCGACCCTTTCAACACCTATGCCCTGCCCTCACAGACCTACTTCCGAAAGAAATTCGAAGAAGATATAGAGGCAGTTATAAAGATAGCGCAGGAAAAGGGCGCAACCAAAATTATTTGCGGACTGCCCGTCAACTTCGACGGAACCGAGGCAGTGCAGACGGTAAAAACGCGCAATTTTATCGAGGCGCTTAAAGAGCGTACCTCGATACCCGTGGAGTGTTGCGACGAGCGGTTTACAACGCAAATGGCGCACCAAACGCTGATAAGCGAGGGTATGAGAAGGGAAAAGCGCAAAAACTACGTGGACGCGCTTGCGGCTGCGAATATTTTAGACGGATATCTTGCCATAATTAATAAAAAAGGAGTTTAATATGAGCGACGAAATTCTTGAAAACGAGGACGAAATACTTGAAGAAGACGGAGAAGAGATTGTTGAACTTATCGACGATAACGGCAATGTTCTCAAATTCAAGCTATTGGACGTAACGGAGTACAAGGGAGTAAAATATACCCTTCTTCTTGCCGCCGAACCCAACGAGGAAATCGCCGAGGACGAGGTGGTAATTTTCCGCCTGAACGAGGTGGAGGAGGTTTTGGAGCCCATCGAGGACGACAAGCTTTTAGAGGAAGTCTTTGAATTTTACCAGAACGAAATCGACGAAGAAGAAAATAACTGATCAGAGGCAAATGCTTTGGCAAAAATCAATTTTGATATCAGGATATGCCTTGACGATAAGAGCAAAAAGCTGACAGTTTTGAACAGGAACTACGTTTTTGTGGTAACTGTTTTTATCGTTCTTTTAAATATAATCGTCTATGCCGTACACGGTTCGGACACGGGCGAGTTCTATACTTACCCCCCACAGTGGCACACTTTCTCCGTGAAAAATCTCTTTCAGGCGTTAGTAAACTCTTACACCCACGCAAATTGGCAACATACACTTTTGAATATGCTTTGCTTTTTTATTGCAGGTTTGTACGTCGAGAGAAAAAAGGGCAGTTTGCCGTTTTTGCTTTTTATGGTAATGATGTCGCTGTTTACGGCATTTGCCAGCACCACGAATGATATAAGCCTTTGGTGGCACGGTTTTTCGGGCATCAACTTCGGGATGTACGGATACATATTCGTAGAGTATATATTTACGCTTTGCCAAAAGGAAAAGAGATATCTTTTCAATATCGTATTCGGGGCAATCGTCGTTGGGCTGATATACTTTGCAATGTGCTTTTGCGGCGGCACCGAGAGAGTAGCCTTTAAATGGTATCCTTACGACCTTTTAAACAATTTGGGACACGCAAGCGGAATTGTTGCGGGGCTTATATTGGGACTTTACGAACAGCTGAGCAGTTTGATTTTAAAATATAAAAAAACATCAGAAGAACAAAAAGGGCATTCATAACTGAATGTCTTTATTTTTATGTAATGGGGTTAAAAGCTTTGACAACTGCGGAAAATTTTGCTAAAATACAAAGGCTGTAAAAAAATTCACACCCGAGAGGCGGGCAGTCCGTGACGGTAAATCTATTCTATGCCGTTATAAATGCCGAAAAAGCCGCGCTTTCGGGGAGGCAAACGGAGGAATTAAATGGCAGTTATAACAATGAAGCAACTGCTCGAAGCAGGCGTGCATTTCGGGCATCAGACGAGAAAGTGGAACCCCAAGATGGCAAAGTACATCTATGCCGCTCGTAACGATATTCACATTATCGACCTTTCTTTGACGGTCGGTCTTGTGGAAGAGGCATACAAGTTCGTATGCGATGCGGTTAAAGAGGGCAAGTCCGTTCTCTTCGTAGGAACGAAAAAGCAGGCGCAGGACGCAATCAAGGAAGAGGCTCTGCGCTGCGGTATGTACTACGTAAACTCCCGTTGGCTGGGCGGTACGCTCACCAACTTCAAGACTATTCGTTCGCGCGTCGACAGAATGGTTAAGATTGAAAAAATGGAACAAAACGGCGAGTTCGACCTTCTCCCCAAAAAGGAAGTTGCAAAACTCAAAGAAGAATACGACAAGTTGCAGACCAACCTCGGCGGTATAAGAGATATGAACAAGCTCCCCGGCGTTATGTTCATCGTTGACCCCAACTGCGAGGATATTGCGGTTGCGGAAGCACGCAAGCTCAACATCCCCATCGTTGCAATTACCGACACCAACTGCGACCCCGATCTTATCGACTGCGTAATCCCCGGTAACGACGACGCTATTAGAGCGGTCAAGCTCATTTCGTCGGTTATCGCTAACGCCGTAATAGAGGCGAATCAGGGCGAGGCTTACGTTGTGCCCGAAGACACTGCGGAACCCACTTCCATAGAGGAAGTAGTAGAGGCGGCAGAGCCCTCCGTAGAAGAAATAGAGAAGTAATTAAAGGAGAATAGATTATGGCATTCACAGCACAGGACGTTAAAGATTTGCGCGAAAAGAGCGGCGCAGGTATGCTCGATTGCAAGAAGGCACTTGAGGACGCAGACGGCGATATGGAAAAGGCTGCCGAGCTTTTGAGAGAGCGCGGCATTGCAAAGGCTGTCAAAAAGGAAGGCAGAGTTGCTGCAGAGGGCGCAGTAGGCGCGTTCGTTTGCAAGGAGTGCGGCACGGGCGTTCTCTTGGAAATTAACTGCGAGAGCGACTTCGTTTCCCGCGGCGATAAATTCCACGAAATAATCGATACGGTTGCAAAAGTAGTTGCCCAGAACAAGCCCGCAGACGTTGCGGCGCTCGAGGCTTGCAAGCTCGGCGACGGCACGGTTAAAGACTATATCACGGCGCAGACGGCTGTTATCGGCGAAAAGATTTCTATCCGCCGCTTTGAAATTTACACCACCAAGGGCAAGCTTGAAACCTATATCCACATGGGCGGCAAGGTCGGCGTTATGGTTGAGGCTGTCGACTACAAGGACGGCTCGGAAGAAATTCTTCACGATATAGCTCTGCAGATTGCTGCATCCAAGCCCTATTATGTAAAGAACAGCGACGTTCCCGCGGAAGTTCTTGAAAAAGAAAAGGAAATTATGCTCGTTCAGATGCAGAACGACCCCAAGAATGCAAGCAAGCCCAAGGAAATTCTCGAAAAAATCGTTATGGGCAAGATGGGCAAGTTCTATTCCGAGAGCTGCTTACTCGAACAGCCCTACGTAAAGGACGACACGCAGAAGGTTGCGCAGGTTATCGGCAACAAGTTCGTAGTTGCCCGCTTTGCCCGCTTTGAAATGGGCGAGGGCCTTGAAAAGAAGAGCGAAAACCTTCAGGACGAAGTCGCTAAACAAATCGAGTCAATGAAGAAATAATTTAAAACAATTTCGGCGCGGAGCAAGCTCCGCGCCGTTTATTTTTATAATATACGAATTTTTGTTGACATTAACATAATTACGCTATATACTTTAAATACAAAATAATTTAATACCGTCGTGGGTGCTGTAAAAAGCTGAGATTATACCATTGGAATCGGCAACGTAATTGTTGAGCGAAAGATGATAAAGAAAAGTTTTTTCTACGCACCGTTTACGGTGCGTTTTTATTTTAAACGGAACTTTTACGGCGGTAAAAGGAGAAAGTTTTATGATTAACTCATTACTTTCGGGGTTTGGAGAGTACATATTCGAAAATATGAAACAGTACTTTACGAACTTCGACGGACTTACCAACGCAAGCCGCTCGTCAATGCTGTGGATTGCAATTGCCTTGACAATCGGCATAATCGTGTGCAAGCTGGTAATTCCCAAAGACAAGCAACCGCTTGTAAACAAGATAAGCCTAGGCGTTATTTTGGCTTACGTCATCACTTCCATAGTGCTGTTTACCGTATGCTACTTCCTTGAAGTAAGCGATAAAGAGGAGTACTTCTTCCCGCTTTTGTACTATCCTCTGCTTGCGCTCGTGCTCGTGGCGGTGGGAAGCGCCCTTGCAATCTACTTAAAGCCCTTAAAGTGGGTAAAAATTACTTGCGCCTCGCTCACGGGTGCGGCATTGGTCGCGGCTATTGTCTGCGTTGGCTTCCACTTTGCGAGCGGCGACTATATCGAGCCCAACTGGTTTGAGAGCGCAGAGGACGTCAACACGCTCGGGCTGTACATATCGGCTGTAATTCTCGTAGCAGTGATTGCCGTTCCCGCAATTCTTTTTGACAAAAACTCTACGGGTTGGGATACCCGTTCTTTGACCTTTGCGGCAGTGTGCGTAGGTATGTCCTTTGCGCTGTCCTACATAAGAATAGTCAAAATGCCCTTCGGTGGCTCGATAACCTTTGCTTCGATGCTGCCTCTTATGCTCTTCGCATATATGTTCGGCGCACGCAAGGGTGTAATAGCAGGACTTGTCTACGGCTGTCTGCAGGCAATTCAGGACCCCTACGTGGTTCACCCCGCACAGTTTGTTTTAGACTATCTCGTGGCGTTCTCCGCACTCGGACTTACGGGAATTTTGAGGAGCTTTAACTTATTTAATGGCAACAAAGCACAGTTTGCGCTCGGCGCAACTATTGCTGGCGTTTTGCGCTATATAGCGCACTTCTTCTCTGGCGCGTTTGCGTTCGGCTCGTTCGGCGCCTGGTACACCGACGTCTGGGAGGGCTTTTCCAACGCGTACGTGTATTCGCTCGTCTACAACGCGCTGTACGTCATACCCGAAATTATTATCGTCGTGGTTGTCGGCGTGTTGCTTTTCACGTCCAAAAACTTCACAAATCAGGTTGAAAAATATACTCTTATGGGTACAAAAAAAGTTGAAAAGGCGGAGGCTTCCGCAGAAACAACGGCTGAATAATCAATATAATAATAAAGCCTCTTGTGCAATGCACAAGAGGCTTATTTTTTAGTTTTTAAATAAATTGCAGAATATCCACAAGGACGGCGAAGGCGAGAATGAGTATAAAGCCTACGGCGTGGATAATCGCCTCTATTTTGCGCGGGACGGGTTTTCTGAATATCCACTCAATTAAGCAGAACACCACTTTACTGCCGTCGAGCGCGGGTATGGGCAAGAGATTGAACACCGCCAAATTCACGCCGATATAGGCGGCTATTTCAAGAAAGCTCTGCAAGCCTTGTGCGGCAATCTGCGAAGTCAGCTTAATCGTTGTGACGGGCCCGCCCATTGCGCTCAAGCCGAGCTTGCCTGTTAAAAGCTCGCCCAAAACCTTGAAAATAGTTCCCGCAATTCTTCCCGAATATACGAACGCACGCCCGAGCGTGGAGAAGAAGGAAAATCTGTAATTTACCGAGGACAGGTTCCAATAGATGTTGCCGTCCTCTCTTTCGACCGTCTCTATGCCGAGGGCGCGCCAGACCCTGCTCGTTTGAGAGGAGTTTTCGAATTTACAGTCGGCGCGGAGCATAACCTTAATATCCTGTTCCTTGCCGTCGCGGAACACGGTAAAACCCACCTTGTCGCCCTCTTTTTTACCGTTCAGCGCCGACATCAAATCGGTTACAAGGTACACGCCCTGCCCGTTCGCTTTCAAAATAAGGTCGTTCTCTTTAAGGGAATATTCGGCGAAAATTTCCGTGTTGCTCTCGGGAGCGACAACGCCGCCCACCTTAAAGACGGGCTGTCCGAACGCGAACAGCGAAACGATTATGAGTAGCAGGGCAATTAAATAGTTTGCAAGCGGACCCGCAACGAGAACTATTATGCGCTTCCAAGGCGCCTTTTTCGTGAACGCGCCGTCGTCGTCGCTACTTGTATCCTCGCCCTCGAATGCGCAGAATCCGCCGAGTGGCAGAGCCCTAACCGAAAAAATTTCCCCGCTTTTTTTGGAGGTGCGTTTAAAAAGTCGGGGACCGAAGCCTATTGCAAACTCGTTTATTTTAAATTTTAAAGCTTTTCCCGCGAGGTAATGCCCGAACTCGTGCACGGTAATCATTACGAGCAATATCAGGATTGCCAGCAGTACCGAGCCGATTATTTGCATTACCGATGAAAAGGAAAGTAGATTCATAAAATTGAAATGCGCATTAAAGCCGTCTGATAAACTCTTCCGCTCTTTGCCTTGCCTTGCGGTCAACCTCCGTGAGCTGTTCAAAGGACTTAATATCCTCGCGCACGGTGGCGGAAACAACCTCGGAAACGACGCTGTAAATGCGTGTAAATGATATTTTTTTATTTAGGAAAGCGTGAACGGCAACCTCGTCGGCACCGTTTAAAGCGCAGGGCAGAGTTCCGCCCGCCTCGCCGCAGCTTAAGGCAAGGTCGTAGAGGGGGTAGTTCTTGCGGATAAGGGGTAAAAATTCCAGATTGAACGCCTTTTTAAAGTCGAGAGGAGTAGTTGTCCCCTTAATTCTTTCGGGGTAGGTAAGTGCAAGGGTTATGGGCAACTCCATGCTCGGCGTGCCCATCTGCGCCAAAACTCCGCCGTCCCCGAACTCGACGAGCGAGTGTACTATGCTCGTGGGCTGAAGTACCGTCTGAATTTTTTCGTAGGGGCAGTCGTACAGCTCGTGAGCCTCTATTACCTCGTAGCCCTTGTTCATTAGCGTCGCGCTGTCCACCGTAATTTTTGCACCCATCTTCCAGGTGGGGTGGTTGAGAGCTTGTTCGGGAGTCACTTTTTCAAGCTCGTCCTTTGTAAGATTGCGAAAAGCCCCGCCGCTCGCCGTAATTATCAGTTTTTTGAATGGGGTGGAAAGGTCGTAGTTCAGGCACTGCCAGATTGCCGAGTGCTCGCTGTCAACGGGTAAAATTTCCGCACCCGTCATTTCAGCGCGAGATTTAATAAGACTTCCCGCGCACACAAGAGTTTCCTTGTTGGCAAGTGCAAGCCTTTTGCCGTTTTCCACAGCCGTTAAGCTGTATTCGAGCCCCGCAAAGCCGCCCGCCGCATTGAAAATTATATCGGCTTCGTCAAGTCGCGCCGCCTGCACGGCGTCTTTGTCCTGCGAGGCTACGTAAGCGTAGGCGGGCTTGAACTCTTCGATTTGCTTTTTAAACTCCTCGGAGGGGGAGTTGCAGACGAGTGCGCAAATTTTGAATTTGTCGGGGTTTGCGCGCACGACGTTTAAAACCTGTCTGCCGATTGAGCCCGTTGAACCTATCAGCGAAATATTTTTCATAATTATTATACCCGTTAAAAAATAAAAAATGACAAAACGACGGTTATAATTATAGCCCACTATACTTCTTGCTTGAAGTGTAGTGGGCTATTCTTGTCCACGTAAAATTGAATTTAAATTAAACGATAATAGTGCCGAAGCAGAGCAGAACTACGCAGCTGCAGTAAAGCATACTGTCAAATCTGTCTAAAACTCCGCCGTGTCCGGGCAGGCAGTTTCCCATATCCTTAACGCTGCATTCACGCTTGATTGCGCTCTCAAAGAGGTCGCCTATCTGCGCCATTACCGAGGTGGCAAGTCCAACGAGAATAAAGGAGACGATGGGATGAATTTTGTCGCTTGAGAAGGTGAGATAAACGCTGAAATTGGAGCCCAGGATAATGGACTGTCCGTTTACGCCGCCGAAGATGTATATCGTATAGTATGCAAGAAT
This sequence comes from Clostridiales bacterium, assembly GCA_022508265.1. Taxonomy (GTDB): domain Bacteria; phylum Bacillota; class Clostridia; order Christensenellales; family Borkfalkiaceae; genus Coproplasma. The sequence goes on along the minus strand of JAFLVP010000003.1, from coordinate 53,995 downwards.
TCCGCCGACTATGCCGCCCAAAAGTCCGCCTATCGCGCCGATTACCGTCTTGTTGGGGGAAAGCTGGGGCGCAAGCTTCAAGGGCAATACCTTTTTGAGCGCCGTACCTATTGTAAACGCACCCGTGTCCGTTAAGACGGTGGACATAAACAGAACCAAAATTGCCACCATAGAGTTGGTTTCAAGATGGTTGATGGATGAAAGTATGGTTGAGAGCACGCCGCAGTACAGCATACAGAATATGCAGTAAATTGTGCCCTTTACGGTGCTCTTTTGGTGGTCGAACACCGACGCCGCCGCAAGGAACATTACATAAATCGTAAACGCGCAGGCAACGGCTAAAAGTCCGGCGCCCATAGTGAGCTGTACGAGTGTGTGCAGGGGCACGACGAGCGCGCAGAACGCCATTGTGAATGTGTGTTGAGGGGAGGAGATTGTGCATTGACCGCTTTCGGGACGGTTTACCGCCCTTAAAAATTCATAGCAGCCTATAACCGATACTGCCGTGAATGCCGCATCAAAGCCCAACGCGCCCCAATTACCGGGTAACGTCCATTTCAGGGCGCACAGCCCTACCCATACAACGAGATAAACTGCCGCAGTTATGCATCTTTTTTGCATTGAGGAAAGCCCCTTTGTTTGTGCGGTCTTCATTTCCGAATTGTTCATAATAGTTACCTTTTATTTAACCTGGTTTTCAATTATCAGGCTTTGTTATATAGTTTTTATTTTTCCGAAGCGTCTGTCGCGCCGCGCGTACTCGTCGAGCGCCTTATCAAGCTTTTTGGGCGTAAAGTCGGGGAAGAGTACGTCTGTAAAATACAGCTCGGCATACGCAGCCTGCCATAAGAGAAAGTTTGAAAGCCTTACTTCGCCCCCCGTGCGTATCACAAGGTCGGGGTCGGGTACTCCGTCCGTGTATAAAAGGGAGGAAAAGGAGTTTACGTCCACTTTCTCGCCCCTTTCGACGGCGGTATTTACAGCCCTTATAATTTCAGGCCGCGAACCGTAGTTTACGGCAAAAATTATCGTAAAATCCGCGTCCTTCGGCGAATTTTTTTGACTGTCCTCCAAGACAGCGGCGCAGTCTTGGGGCAGAGCGGAAATATCGCCTATAATTTTAACTGCGGAGTTGCTTTCATAAAGTTCTTTTAAATTTTTTGTAAAGTATTCGCGAATTAAATTGAATAAGCCTTCAAGCTCGTCCTTGGGGCGGGAAAGATTTTCCGAGGACAGCGCGTATACCGTAAAATATTTAACACCGCGCTCCTTCGCCCGCTTTGCAAGGGCAATCATTGCCTTCATACCCGCGCCGTGTCCTACGGTTCGGGGCAGAAGCCTCTTTTTTGCCCATCTGCCGTTGCCGTCCATAATTACCGCAACGTGCAGCGGCGTTCCTCTATCCTGCATTAAACGGTCATAATCTCCTTTTCTTTCTGGGACATTAAGTTATCAATCGAAGCAATTGCATCGGTTACGTACTTTTCAACGTCCTTTTCACAGGAAGCGTGTTCGTCCTCTGAAATTATTTTATCCGTTTTAAGCTTTTTAAGTCCGTCCAAAGCGTCGCGGCGGATATTTCTTGTCGCAACCTTGGAATCTTCGCCCGTCTTGCGCACCTGCTTGCACAGCTCCTTTCTGCGCTCCTCGGTAAGTTGAGGGAATACGAGGCGGATAACCTTGCCGTCGTTGGTAGGGTTAATGCCGATATTGGAAACCTGCAACGCCTTTTCGATGCCCTTCAAAAGGGAAGAATCCCAGGGAGCTATAACAAGGCATCTGCCCTCCTGAACGGAGATATTCGAAGTCTGCGGAATAGGGGTGGGTACGCCGTAGTAGTCCACCATAACTTTATCAAGAATATGAGGATTAGCTCTGCCCGCGCGGACTGCCGCGTACTCTTCCTTGAGCACGCTTACCGTCTTTGAAAGCTTGTCGTCGAGAGTTAGAATTATTTCTTCAACCTGTTCGTTATCAATCATAATTTACCTCTTTTAATATAGTTCTTGTATTATAAACTGCGCATTTCTGCGTTTTCCTAACTCATTTACGGGTAGTAAACTCGTGTCGGAAAGCCTCGTGCGCCTTGAACTACTCGTTTCTAATCCAAGGGAAAGCCCAAAGGGATTTAGTTGTTATCTATAACGGTGCCTGATATATCGCCGAATACGGCGCGGATAATAGAGTCCTTTGCGTCAAGCCCGAAAGCGAGGACAGGGATATTATTTTCCATACACATTGTGGCGGCGGTTGTATCCATTGCCTTTATACCGTTCTTGATAATATCCAAATATTTAATATGCGAGTATTTTTTTGCGTTGGGATTCAGCTTGGGGTCGCTGTCGTAGATGCCGTCAACGTTTTTCGCCATCAGCACGACGTCTGCCTGAATTTCGCAGGCGCGCAGGGCGGCAGCCGTGTCGGTGGAAAAATAGGGGTTACCCGTACCGCAAGCCATAATCACTACCCTGCCCTTTTCAAAGTGGTGGAGGGTCTTTCTTAAAATATAGGGCTCTGCAACCGAGGTCATAATAAGCGCCGTCTGAACGCGGGTGGGTATGCCGCGCTGTTCGAGCGCGTCCATCATTGCAAGCGAGTTCATAACGGTGGCAAGCATTCCCATATGGTCGGCAGTCGTTCTGTCCATCTGCTTGCCCTGACGTCCCCGCCAGAAATTTCCGCCGCCTATTACAAGCCCTACCTGAACGCCCATTTCGTGAATCTTGTAAATCTGCTCAACCACGCCCGAAACGACGTTTTCGTCAAGCCCGTGGCCGCTTTCGCCCGCAAGAGCTTCACCGGAAAGTTTTATAAGAACTCTTTTGTATTTGGGTTTCATATAATCTCCGTATATAAACTTCTATATGATTATATCAAACAAAAAGCTAAATTGCAACATAAAAAAAGCCTGTTCACAAAAATAGTCGGCGCAGAATAGAGGCATATTTTTGTGAACTTTTTAAAACACTCCATGGCGGGCGGGAAAACTGCGCTTTCCCTCCCGAACCCAAGGGGAATTTGCGTAATTTTATAATCGTTTGCACTTAAAAATCGCGTAAAGGGGAACTTAGTTCCCCAAATCACGAAAAATTCAATTCGCAGAATAGAATTAAATTTTTGTGAATATAAACAAAACCCCGCGCAACCGCACGGGGCAAATATATCAATTATTAAGTTGTGGTTTCGAGGTCGCCTCCTCACGGTGCTTTAAAAGGCACGTTGGTTCAGAAACCACTCGGCAATCTGCCGCAAACTTATACCGTGTTTGGAATTAAACCTCATCTGTAAACTTGTACATCGGAGTTTACCATCCTTTATTTTTAATAGTGTAGGTGTAAAGATTTCCCATCGGACTTTACCTCCTTAACACATTAAATTTTTCCCTTATCAGATAGAGTCGGCTAAATGCAACTCAAATAAATTAAACCTTGACCCGCTTTCGCGGCTACGTATCCTTCATTGGAACACCTCAATAATGTTGCGCGCTAACATTTTTTGAAAGTTTCTTTCTTTTTGTACTTTCATTATATCATCAAAAACACACTTGTCAAGAGGTTTTTTAAAATTTTTTTCAATTTTTTTTAAAGTGGCAAAATCAACCTTTTCAAATTGCTTAACATTTGAAACAATCGATACTATAATAGCAAGTGTAATTACTTGCTTGTAACGGTATTTACACGCCGTATTCAAAGCGGTGTAAAAAGCGACGCCGTGCTCGTGCGGGCGTGAGCTTATTGAGAGGTATGAATTTGTATGACGCTTCCGTTTGAGGGGAATTCGGCTCTCGGCTTTGTTGCCGTGCTTGCCATAATTTTATTTTCGACTAAATTTTTGGGGCTCGTGTTCAGACATTTCGGTCTGCCGCAGGTTCTCGGTTTTATAATTGCGGGAATACTCATAGGTCCTGCCGTCTTCGGCGAATTTGCGCACGTCTCGCTCATCGGCTTTGAAGATGCGCAGGAAGCGGGTAAGTACAGCGCGCTTTTCGTTCTGCCGACGGGAGGCAACGGGTTGAGTATATTTTCCAAGATAGGCGTACTTCTCCTGATGTTTTCAACGGGACTTGAAACAAACCTAAAGGAACTCAAAAATACGGGACTTACCGCTCTTTTGGTGGCGCTTTCCGGCGTTTTTGTGCCCCTTTTGTTCGGATTTTTAATCTCTTTGCCCTTCGGCGAGCTTGGTTTCGGGCTTGCCTCGCGCGACGATATTTTCAGAAGTCTGTTCGTAGGCGTAATTCTCACTGCCACAAGCGTTGCAATAACCGTTTCGGTTTTGAAGGAGCTCGGGAAAATCAATACCAAGCTGGGCACCACGATCGTCTCTGCGGCAATTATAGACGACGTCATAGGCATAGTGCTGTTGTCCGTAATTACGGGTATGGCAAAGTCGGGCGCGGTTGAAAGCGATAACCCATTCGAGGCGTTTAAAGCCACTCCCTACGGAACCATTATAATGATTGTGTGCTTCTTCATCTTTGCCGTTGCGGCGGGCTGGGTGGTTTCAAAATGCTTTAAATGGATGGATAAACGTTGGCCCACCCATCACCGCATACCCATTTTCTCGCTTGCCGTGTGCTTCGGTTACAGCTGGCTCGCGGAACATATTTTCGGCGTTGCGGATATAACGGGCGCCTTCCTTGCGGGCGTAGTGCTTTCAACCGACATCCGCGAGAGCAAGTACATAGACAGTCAGATAGAGGTAGACACTTACACCGTATTTGCACCCGTATTCTTTGCGAATATCGGCATCTCAAGCATTTCCTTCAGCGGTCTTGACTATAAAATTCTGCTCTTTGCCGTGCTTGCGGTAATTTTGGGCATTATAGGCAAAATCGTCGGGTGCGGCGGGGTGTTCAAGGCGTTCGGCTATAATCTGCGCGAAAGCGCGATAGGCGGCACGGGTATGGCGGCGCGCGGCGAGGTTGCGCTTATAGTAACTGCGGTCGTAACAGACGCGGGGCTTGGCTCGGCGCAGCTTGACCCAAAATTTATGTTCATGACCGTACTTTTAATACTCGTTTCGTCGATACTTACGCCGATACTTTTAAAGGTATTATACGGTAAAGAGAAAAAGCCTCCCGAGGAAAGCGGTGGCGGCGGAACGGAAGAAAGTGCTGATACCGTCCTTGCCGAAAGTGCGGTTTCGGAAGATAACGCAGTTTCGGAAAACCCTGTCGTATCTGACAGTTCGGCTCCGACTCAATAAATAAAAAAATCGGTTTACGCGAGTAAACCGATTTGTATTTTTATGCGTTTTATCTGGACATCATCCAATTTTTTACGTCCTCCCGCGCAATTGGAACTACATTTTCCACGGGATATTTCGATTGTGAACCGCCGTAGGTGTAAATAAAATATCTTCCGTCGCTCGTTATATACAAGGTCTCCTCATAGCCGCAGGGGTCGCCGGGTACACCGTAGGTGAATTTTTTGTCAATCGTAGAAGAAGCGGTATCGTAGATGATGCCGTCAATCTCTTTACACATCAACACATCCTCCTGTTGATTCGATTTTAGCACTTTGAATTTTTTATGTCAATTTAAAAATTTTTCAACGGTTTTCAAGACCTTCTTTTGTTAAAAAATAAATTATTCTGTTAAAAACTATTAAAAAAAGAGTAAATTTATGCAAAATCGTCAAGCCAAATTGCTTGACAACGAATTTTTAAAGAGATATAATAGCCGTAAAGTAAAAGGGCTTGACAGACTATGAATAAAACCGAGTTTATGCGGCTTTGGGACATATATAGCGGAATTTTAACGCCCACCCAGCGGGAGTTTACCGATCTGTATTTCAATTTCGATTTGACGGTTTCGGAAATTGCCGCGGAAAAAGGCGTGACCCGTCAAGCCGTTTCGGAGTGTTTGCAGACCTGCAAAAAACAGCTTGAAGATCTTGAACGAAAGCTCGGTTTTGCAAAGAATATGGACAAAATTTCCTTGGAAATTTCGCTTTTGGTCACAAAAGCAAAAAATTGGGCGGAAAATTTCAAGCTTAAATGCCCGGAATTTGAACAGGACATAGCAAAACTTTCAGAAATTCTTGATAGAGATTATTCGGAGAACTCAAGCGACGCGCTGAAAAATTAAGGTAAAAAATGGCACTTTTTGCATCTCTTTCCGAAAGATTAAATCATATATTTTCAAAACTTACAAAGCGCGGTAGGCTGACGGAGCTTGAAATCAAAACTGCCATGCGCGAGGTTCGCGTTGCCCTTTTAGAGGCGGACGTAAATATTCAGGTTGCCAAAAAATTCTGCGCCGACGTCTCCGAAAAGGCGGTTGGGCAGGAGATTATGAAGAGCCTTAACCCCGCTCAGCAGGTTATAAAGATTGTAAACGAAGAGCTCATAGCTCTTATGGGTTCCTCCAACCAGAAGCTCAATATCGCGCCCAAGCCCCCTACGGTCATAATGATGTGCGGCTTGCAGGGCGCGGGTAAAACCACACTTTGCGGCAAGCTTGCAATAAATTTAAAAAAGAGCGGCAAAAAGCCCCTGCTCGTCGGCTGCGACATATACAGACCCGCCGCAATCAACCAGCTTAAAGTGGTGGGCAGAAATGCGGGTGCCGAGGTCTTTGAAAAGGGAACGCAGAACCCCGTTAAAACTGCCAAAGAGGCTGTTGAGTACGCCCGTTCTATGGGCTTTGATACCGTCGTCATCGATACCGCGGGCAGACTTGAAATCGACGAGCCTCTTATGCGCGAGCTTGAAGAGATTAAGTCGGCAGTCAGCGTCTGCGAAATTCTTTTAACCGTAGACAGTATGATGGGTCAGGTGGCTGTAAACGTTGCCAAAACCTTCAACGAGAGGCTGGAAGTCACGGGCATAATCTTAACCAAGCTTGACGGCGACACGAGGGGCGGTGCATGCCTTTCGATAAAGGCTGTTACGGGCAAGCCCATTAAGTTTATCGGCGTGGGCGAAAAGCTGACCGAGTTGGAGCCCTTCTATCCCGACAGAATGGCGTCGAGAATTCTCGGCATGGGCGACGTTCTGACGCTCATAGAAAAGGCGCAGGAGGCTGTCACGGAAGAGCAGGCGAAAGCCATGCAGAAAAAGATGCTTGAAAACACCTTCACGCTCGAGGACTACCTGGAACAGTTCGAGAGCATGAAAAAAATGGGCGGTGCGCAGGCGTTACTTTCTATGATGCCGGGTATGGGCGGAAAGGTAAAAGCCGACGATATAGACGAAAAGAGGATAGAAAAAACCAAGGCGATAATTCTTTCAATGACAAAGAGAGAGAGGGTAGACCCCTCGATTATAAACTCGTCGAGAAGAAAGCGAATTGCCGCGGGAAGCGGAACAAGTGTGCAGGAGGTCAATCAGCTTTTAAAGCAGTTCGACCAGACAAAGCAGCTTATGAAACAGTTTAAAAACGGCAGAAGAAGATTGCCTTTTTAACATAAAAAATTGCAATTTTCTCGTTGGCAGTAAGGAGCATCTGCCAACTCGGGCACCGCTTGCACCCCTTATGTGCAAGCTCACCTCGCACGGCAAAACAGCGCGCTGTGCTGTTTTGAGAAATCCGTGCTCGCCCCCATATATGCCTTAAATAACGCATTTTTTGGGGTTCAAATTATAGGTGATTTTTAATACAAAATTTGTAATTACCCCCAATATATGCCGCAGTTATTGCACTTTTGGGGTTAAAATACAGGATAATAATTTTTAAGGAGTTTTACTAAAATGGCAGTTAAAATGAGACTTACGAGAATGGGCGACAAGAAGCATCCCTTCTACCGTGTCGTCGTAACGGATTCGCGCAAGGCGCGCTCGGGTGAGTATATCGATCAGATCGGTTACGTTGATCCCCTCAAATCGCCTGCGGAAATTCACCTCGACGTGGAAAAGGCTAAAGATTGGCTCTCCAAGGGCGTTCAGCCTACGGAAACCGTTAAAAGCTATCTTGTTACCGTCGGCGCTATTCAAAAGAGCGACAAGCTTTCCGCTCCCAAGACCAACAACAAAAAGAAGAAAAGCTAATTTGTAACGGGAAATTAAAATGGATAATATTTTAGAACTTATAAAATACGTCGTGGGCACTTTTGCCGAGAAGAAGGACGAGGTCGAGTACAATATCGAGGAAAAGGAAAACGCGTACGAGGTTACCGTTTTGCTTGACCCCGGCGATATGGGAAAGGTAATCGGAAAGCAGGGCAAGATTGCCAAATCACTCCGCACGCTCGTTGCTGCGGCTACGCCCAGAAACAGCAAGCGCTATATCATCGAAATAAAAGAAAAGGCGTAACGCGGGTTGCGCTGTGCAACCGGGGTAATTACTCGGTTGCAATTTTTTAAAGTATGGAAGAAAAATTAAACGTTGCCACGGTGTTAAAGCCTCAAGGTATCCGCGGCGAGATTAAAGTTAAGGTTTTTTTGGACGAAAGCGAGGACTTTAAGACCTTCAAGCGCATATTTATCGGCGGGGAGGAATACTCCGTTTTGAGCGTGCGCACGCAGGGCGATTTTGCCTTTGTTGGCGTCAAGGGCATAGCCGACAGAAACGTCGCCGAAACCTTGCGCGGAAAAGATATCGACGTTCTGCGTTCGGACTGTCCGCCACTGCCCGAAGGCAGGTATTATATCGCAGATTTGCTCGGCTGTGAGGTTTTCTACACCTCCGGCGAGAAAATAGGCGAGGTAAAAGAGGTCGTTCCCGCAGGGACGGATATCTACGTGCTTTCAACAGCGAAGGGCGAGGTCAGCTTTGCGGCTGCGGACGGCGTCATAGAGGACGTTGACGTCGAGACCAAGAAAATTACGGTAAACAAAAAAAGGTTTAAGGAAGTGTCGGTTTGAAAATTACCGTTTTGACACTCTTTCCCGAAATGTTCGCGCCACTCTTTTCAAGTATTACGGGCAGGGCGCTGAAAGCGGGAAAGCTCGATATTCAAATCGTCAATATCCGCGATTATGCCGATAACAAGCATTTTAAGTGCGACGACTATCCTTTCGGCGGCGGCGCGGGTATGGTAATGATGCCCCAGCCGATAGGTTCGGCAATAAACGCCGTTGACCCCGAACACAGGGCGCACCGCATATACCTCTCGCCCAAGGGCGCAACCTTTAAGCAGGACAAGGTGTTCGGGCTTTTAAGCTACGGGCACATCGTCCTTTTGTGCGGACACTACGAGGGGATAGACCAAAGGATTATCGACCTCTATATAGACGAGGAAATTTCCATAGGCGACTACGTGCTGACGGGCGGAGAACTGCCCGCTATGGTCGTATGCGACTGCATTTCGCGGTACGTGGACGGGGTAATTTCGGACAAGTCGCTGACAGACGAAACTTTCGGCGAGGGCGGACTCGAATATCCGCAGTACACCCGCCCCGCAGTCTACGAGGGGCTGTCCGTTCCCGAAGTTCTGCTTTCGGGCAACCACGCCGAGATAGACAGGTGGCGCAGGGAGCAGAGCGAAGAACTCACAAAAAAACTGCGTCCCGACCTTTTAAACAAAGGTCTAAAGTAGGCGTATTTAAGGCAATTTTATGAAGATAATACAGTGGTATCCGGGGCATATGACGGGGGCAATGCGCATGATGGAGCAAAATTTGTCCCTCGTGGACGGAGTAATTTTCGTGCTCGACGCCCGTTGCCCCGCCGCCTCGTTCAACGCAAAACTTAAAAAGCTTTTAAAGTCAAAACCCGTCTTATACGTGTTCAACAAGGCCGACCTCGCTGACGAGAGGGTCGATATTTTAATGTCGGCAGTAAAGAGTATGGGTGCGGTCTGCGTTAAGGCTAATTCCGTAAACGCGGGCGCCCGCAGGGCGCTTACCGAAGCTATTAAGTCACTCGTCGCCCAAAAGAGAGAGACGGCTGCCGCAAAGGGCTACAACAGGGTTTTCCGTTTTATGGTTGCGGGAGTTCCCAACACTGGCAAAAGTACGCTTATAAATATACTTGCTGGTTCAAAGCGCGCGGAAACGGGCGACAAGGCGGGAGTGACGCGCGGCAAACAGTGGATAAAGTGCGACGGGTTCGAGCTCTTGGATACCCCCGGCACAATGCCCCCCGCGTTCGAAAATCAATATCTTGCAAGACATCTTGCATACGTCGGCAGCATAAACGACGATATTTTGGAAATGGACGAAATTGCGCTTGCACTTCTGGAAGAGCTCGCGGCAAACTATCCCAAACGCCTCGAGGAGCGATATTCGATAAATATAGGGCAGCCACTTGAAATGCTTGAAGGGGTCTGCGCCCGCAGAGGCTTTATTCTGCGCGGAGGCGAGTACGACTACGAGCGGGGCGAGCGGGCAATAATCGACGATTTCAGAAAGGGCAGACTTGGCAGAATTACGCTCGACAGCGTAGAGGACATAACCTCGCTTGAATTTTAATAGTGTTCACGAAAATAAGCTTCTATTCTGCGAAGCATATTTTCCGTGAGTTTGAGAAACTAAGTTTCTCTGCCCGCATTCTATAAGGGCAAACAATAATAAAAATGCGGGCATTCACTTCCACTGAGGCGAAAGTATTCGCAAATTGAGTGCGCGGGCGCAGAAGCGTGGTTCTGCTTGCGCCGTAAGACATTTTGATATGGATAAGCTTATTTACGAAAGAGAACTCCTTGAAAGGGGAGCAAAATATATCTGCGGAGTTGACGAGGTGGGCAGAGGTCCGCTTGCGGGGCCCGTCGTCTGCGCCGCCGTAATTATGCCCCTTGACGATATAATCGAGGGGGTTGACGACAGCAAAAAACTGTCCGCAAAAAAGCGTGAAACGCTGGCGGAGCAAATTCAAAAAAAGGCAATTGCCCACGCAATATGCCGCATTGAACCGCAAATTATTGACGAAATAAACATTTTAGAGGCAACAAAGCTGTGTATGAAAAATGCGGTTGAAAGCCTTAAAATTAAGCCTGATTTCGTGCTGACGGACGGCAATATGACGCTGGATATTCCCTATGAGCAGATGAGTATAGTAAAGGGCGACAGCTTGTCCTATTCGATAGGCGCAGCGTCCATTATCGCCAAGGTTTACAGGGACGCCGTCATGGACGAATACGACAGGCTTTACCCCGAATACGGCTTTGCAAAGCACAAGGGCTACGGAACCAAAACTCACATAGACGCCATAAAACGGGCGGGAATATGCCCCGTTCACCGCAGGAGCTTTACAAAAAAATGGCAGTAGAAAAGGAAAATAAGGACAGCTTTCACAACAAAAAGCTTGGGAAAGAGGGCGAAAAGAAGGCGCGCTCTTATCTGAAAAGGCGGGGCTGGAAAATACTTGAAAAAAACTATAAAACCCCCTTCGGAGAGATAGATATTATAGCTGAAAAAGGCGAGGTCGTTGCCTTTATTGAGGTTAAAACAAGGCTGTCCGATATCTACGGTGCCCCATCCGAAGCTGTGTCAAATGAGCGGAAACTGCGGTATATTAGGGGGGCAAATTACTATTTTATGAATAAAATTATCGATTGTACGGTGCGTTTTGATATAATAGAGGTGTTCAAAAGCGAGCTCAATCATATAGATAACGCATTTGGTCAATAATACCTAAAACGTCGTTATTTAAGGCATATGTGGTGGTCAATTTATCATTTCGACTGAATTTTACATATAAAAACGCAAATTTTTGGAGGAATTTTATGGAAGGCAGAGCATACGAACTTTTTTCAAAGGCAGACCGGAACGTATTTATCAAGGTTATTCCCGGGCACTTTGCCACAAAGCACTCGCACGTAAATTACTGCGTGGATATGACGGCGGTCAAGTCGCAGCTATTTGATGCCAAGGCGGCGGCAAAACTGCTTGCGGCGCGCTTTGCGGGCACGCCCGTTGATACCATTATTTCGCTTGACAGAATGAAGATGGTCGGCTCGTTTATGGCGGAAGAGCTTGCGCACACACAGATGAGCAAAAATCAGAACATCGCAGTAATTACTCCCGAAATCACTAACGATAAATTGCTGCTTCGCGACAACTTTTTGTCCTACGTAAAATACAAGCACGTTCTCCTTTTAACGGATTCGGCTACGACGGGTAAGGACGTGAACAGCGTTGTAGAGGGAATTCGTTTTTACGGCGGCACTCCCGTGGGCGCGGCTATGGTTTTCGGCGGTAAATTCGATTGCAGCGTTCAAACGGTAAAGCTGTTCGGCATAGACGATATTCCCGATTATTCCTCTTACGCGCCCGTTGACTGCCCCCTTTGCAGAAGCGGCGTAAAAGTAGACGCGGTCGTCAACTCTTACGGCTATTCTAAATTTGTATAATTCACGAAAAATCGAAAACGCAGAATAGTTTTTAATTTTGTTAACACATCTTATAACTTTTAACGGCGCAAGCAAAAACCACGCTTTTTGCTTGCGCACCCAATTTGCGTATGCCTACGCCTTCGTGGAGGGGAATTTGCGCAATCATATTATTGTTTGCCCTTAAAGATTGCGCAAAGGGGAACTTAGTTCCCAAAACTCACGAAAAATTGAAAACGCAGAATAGTTTTTAATTTTTGTGAACCTATTATAATATTGAAAAAAAGATTTGTGAAAATTGCGACACACCCCCTAAAATGAGTTGCTTTTTTACTATTGTTCTGTTAAGATAGAGTTCGATTTTGCGCGGTCCTCTGCAAAAACCTTGCACGAACGCGCTGTATAAATGGAGGATTTGAAATGAAAGGTCTTGTAGAAGCCATAGAAGCAGAAGGCATGAAAAAGTCGGTTCCCGTATTCAACGTGGGCGACACGGTTAAGGTAGGCTTCAAGGTTATCGAGGGTACAAAGGAAAGAATTCAGAACTTCGAGGGCGTTGTAATTGCCAAAAAGCACGGCGGCATCCGCGAAAGTTTCACCGTTCGCAGGCTTTCGTTCGGCGTCGGCGTAGAAAGAACCTTCCCCTTGCACTCCCCCAAGATTGCGTCTATAACCGTGGTTAAGCGCGGCAGAGTAAGAAGAGCTAAACTTTACTACCTGCGCGGACTTACCGGTAAAGCCGCGAAGATTACCGAACTTAAATAATTTATAAATGCTCCCGTTATGCGCGGGAGCTTTACTTTTACAAAGGGGAAAGATACAAAGGGGAATAACATGCTGTCTAAAATTGCGAGCTTTGCTTTAAACGGACTTGAAGGCGTTGCCGTTCAGATAGAGACGGATATAAACAAGGGTATTGTGTCCTACGACCTCGTAGGGTTGCCCGACGCCGCCGTAAAAGAGAGCAAGGAGCGCGTGCGCTCCGCCATAAAAAACAGCGCTCTTAACTTTCCCGTAAACAAAATAACTATAAATCTTGCGCCCGCGGACATAAAAAAAGAGGGTTCGCACTACGATTTGCCCATTGCTATAAGCATATTGAAGGCGAGCGACCAGCTTGAAGCCGACACGGACGGCACGGTATTTTTGGGCGAGCTTGCCCTCGACGGAGGCTTGCGCCCCGTGACGGGCATAATGCCCATACTCATATCGGCAAAGGCGAAGGGCTGTACCCGCTTTATTGTGCCCAAGGGCAACGCCAACGAGGCGAGCTATTTGGCGGGTACGGAGGTTTACGCGCTGGCCTCACTTCGCGACACCGTGGAGTTTTTAAAGGGAGAGAGGGCGTTTAAGCCCGTAGCGCACCGCGATTTTACGGCAACGCAGAAGGAGAATAACTACAACTACGATATGTCGCTCGTGCGCGGTCAGAAAACGGCTAAAAGAGCGTTGGAGATTGCCGTTGCGGGCGGTCACAATATTCTGCTTGCAGGTCCTCCCGGAACGGGCAAGACCTTGCTTGCAAGGTGTATTCCTACGATTATGCCCGATATGACCTTTGACGAGGCTTTGGAAGTTACCAAAATACACTCGGTTGCGGGCGAGCTCAACGAGGAGGGAATTGTATCCCTGCGTCCATTCAGAACGCCTCACCACACGGCGACTACCGTATCGCTCTGCGGAGGCGGGAACAGCAAAATACATCCCGGCGAAATTTCCAAAGCGCACAAGGGCGTACTGTTTTTGGACGAGTTGCCCGAATATACACGCAATGCACTCGAATCCCTTCGTCAGCCCCTTGAAGATAAAATAATAACAGTAACCCGCGCGGGCGGAGCCGTCACTTTTCCTGCAGATTTTATTCTCTGCGCAAGTATGAACCCCTGCCCCTGCGGAAATTACGGTTCGGCGCATCTCACTTGCACCTGTACGCCCGCACAAATTCATAAATACAGAAGTAAAATTTCGGGTCCGCTTTTAGACAGAATTGACTTGCAGGTCGAGGTGGACGGCGTAAAATACGACGACCTCTCGGGAGAGGGAAGCGAGGAACCGAGCGCAAAGGTAAAAGAGCGTGTAGAAAGAGCGCGCGCAATTCAAAGAGAGAGGTTTTGCGAAGAAAATATTGCCGTAAACTCGAATATGGGCGAGAGACAGATTAAAAAGTACTGTAAGCTTTCAAAGGAGTGCGAAAACATTCTGCGCACGGCGTTCGAAACTCTGCATCTTTCCGCCCGCGCAAGGACGAGGATTATAAAGGTTGCAAGAACCATAGCCGACCTCGATTTCTCATCGGAGATAAAGCCCGAGCATATTCTCGAAGCCACTTCGTACAGGAGCTACGACACGAGTAAATTATGACCTATTCAAGGCAAGAGATTGACGCAATTATAATAGATTCGTTCGAAGAACTTACTTATAAAAACAAATGTATTTTATTAAGCGGCTTTAAAAACCCGTTTGCGAATTCAGATAAAAATACCCCGACATTGATTAAAAGTCTTTCGGAGGGAGTATATAATAAAGTGAAAGGTAAATTTTCCGACGAGGCGTACAGAAGCAAGATTTTAAGCTCTCTGAAAGCCAAAAGCGTGACCTGTATCACGTTTTACTCGGAAAACTATCCCGAAGATTTGAAACAAATACCCAATCCGCCCATAGTTTTGTACTGCAAGGGCAATTTGTCTTTGCTGAAAACGCGGCGCTTTGCCATAGTCGGCTCGAGAAGAACCCAGCCCAACGTTTTGAGAGAGTGCTTAAAGATTTCGGGCGAGCTGACCGATAAATTTACTGTCGTTACGGGTATGGCGGACGGCGCGGACAGCGCGGCAATCGAGGGCGCGATAGAGAGCGGGAAAATTATCTCCGTGCTTGCCTACGGGTTCGACTACGCCTACCCCGCCGTGAGCGCGAAACTAATTCAAAAAGTCGAAAGATGCGGACTGCTTTTATCCGAATACCCGCCCGAAATTCCGCCGAAAAACTATCAGTTTCCCGTAAGGAACAGAATAATTGCGGGGCTTTCGGACGCGGTTTTGGTTGTTTCGGCGGGCATAAAGAGCGGAGCTCTCATTACCGCGAACTATGCCGAGGAGTACGGTAAGCAGGTAATGGCGTTTCCCTATTCGATGGGCGTGACCTACGGCGCAGGGTGTAATTTTCTCATTAAAAAGGGTGCAAATCTCGTTGAAAACACGCCTGATATCTTCGAGGCGTTCGGGCTTGAATTTGAGCCGCCCGAAGAAAAGACAGAACTAAACGGCGAAGAGCAAATTGCTCTTGACGCAATACGCGAGGCGGGCGAGGCGTTTGCCCCCGAAATTGCGGAAAAGCTCAACAAATTACCACATCAGATAATACCCGTTCTCTCATCTCTTGAAATCAAGGGTCTGATAATACGCTTGGGCGGGAACAGATATGCGGCGATATAGCCGAAGGAAGGAGCATATGGACTTAATTATAGTGGAATCGCCTTCGAAAGCGAAAACAATTTCCAAATACTTAAAGGGCAAGTACAGGGTCGACGCCTCGGGCGGGCACGTGCGCGATTTGCCCGAAAGAACGCTCGGCGTAAAGGTCGGAGCGGGCTTCGAGCCCACCTACGTGATAACCCCCGCCAAGAAAGAGATTATAAAAAGACTTGCAAGCGCTGCGCAAAAGAGCGGCAGAATTTATCTTGCAACCGACCCCGACAGAGAGGGCGAGGCAATAAGCTGGCACCTGCAGACGGTATTGGGTCTTGACGCGCAGGGCGAAAACAGAATAGAATTCAACGAAATTTCGCCCGCCGCCGTGCAAAACGCCTTAAAGCATCCACGCAAAATCAACTACAATCTCGTGGACGCACAGCAGGCAAGACGAGTTTTAGACAGGCTCGTGGGATATAAGCTGTCGCCCCTTTTAAATAAACGCATATGTAACGGACTTTCGGCGGGCAGAGTGCAGTCGGTTGCGCTTCGGCTAATCGTCGACAGAGAGCGCGAAATTACCGCCTTTATACCCGAAGCGTATTGGCAGATGAACGCCCATCTTCAGGACAAAGAGGGCAAATATGCGCCCTTTAAGGCGACGTATCTTCTCAAAAAGTCGGGCGAGAGCATTTCGGAAGAGAGAGCAAACGAGGTAGAGTCACGCGTCAAGGCGGATACCTTTAAGGTTGCAAACGTCAAAAAGGGGATTGTAAAACAGCACGCTCCCGCACCATTTACCACCTCGTCGCTACAGCAGGACGCTTCCAACAAGTTTGGCATGACTTCCCCAGAAACTATGCTCGTTGCGCAACATCTGTACGAGGGTATGGACGTCGGCGGCGACCATATCGCGCTCATTACCTATATCAGAACGGACTCCGTGCGCATTTCGGCGGAAGCACAGCAGAATGCGCTCGAATTTATCAAAAAGACCTACGGCGAGGAATACGCGCCCCAAAAACCCAACCATTACGCTACCAAAAAGGGAGCGCAGGACGCACACGAGGCAATTCGCCCCATAAATCTTGCAATCACTCCCGCAAGCGTTAAAAACAGTCTTGACAGAAAACACTACAATATCTACAAACTCGTCTACGACAGGTTCGTCGCCTCGCAGATGGCGGAAGCGCAGTACAACTCTATGCAGATAGAGGCAGAAAGCGGCGGCTATACCTTTAAGGCGAGCGGCAGGGCTATGCTCTTTGCGGGCTATACCGCAGTCTATCAGGACGCACCCAAGGAAAAGGACGAGGACGAGGAGGTTGCAAAGCTCCTTCCCCCTTTAAACGAGGGAGATTTATTAAATTTAAACGACTTCGACAAAATATTGAAAAACACCAAGCCCCCGCTCCGCTACACCGACGCGTCGCTTGTCAGGGCTATGGAGGAAAAGGGAATAGGCAGACCCTCTACCTATGCCTCCATAATTTCCGTGCTCACAAAGAGAAAGTACGTTGAAAAGGAGGGCAAGTATATGCTTCCCACCGATGTTGCGTACAGTATTACGGATATGCTTGTAAAATACTTTACGGACATTATGGATGTCGGGTTTACGGCGAAAATGGAGGACGACCTCGATAAAATCGAGGAGGGGGGGTGCGATTGGCACAAGATTATTGCCGATTTTTATCCGAGCTTTGAGGAAAGGCTCAAAGTCGCAACCACCGACGGCGACGAAAAAACCGATATAGTCTGCGACAAGTGCGGCAGCCCCATGCTTCGCCGCGTGGGCAAGTACGGCAAGTATCTTGCCTGCACCAACTACCCCACCTGTTCCAATATCGTGAGCGAAAGCGAGGTGGAAAAGTCCGAGACCCTCTGCCCCAAGTGCGGCGCGAATATGGTCGTAAAGAGCGGCAAATTCGGCAAATTCCTTGCCTGCCCCAACTACCCCAAATGTTCGTATATACTTCCCATAGATGCGGAAAACACGCAGGAGAAATGCAGCGAGTGCGGAAGCAATATGGTTCTTAAAAGGGGTAAATACGGACAGTATCTCGAATGTCCCAAGTGCAATTCAAAGCGCTCGAAGGGCGGTGCTCCCGAAAACGACAGGGATAAAATCGACGGCAAATGTCCCGAATGCGGCAAGCCGATGAGAAGAATGAACTCAAAGAGCGGCAAAATTTATTTCGGCTGCACGGGTTATCCCGAGTGCAAATTTATGAGCTGGGACGCCCCCACGGGCGACAAATGTCCCAAGTGCGGAAAATTTCTGATAAAGAAGAACGGAAATATAAAGTGCTCGTCAAAGGAGTGCGACTACTCGGTGCCTGTCAAAGATGAAGATTAAAATTATCGGCGCGGGGCTTTCGGGGTCGGAGGCGGCATACTATCTCGCCCGCAGGGGCGTGGAGGTAGAGCTTTACGACATCAAACCCCGTTCGTTCACTCCCGCCCATACCGATAAAAATTTCTGCGAGCTCGTCTGCTCCAACTCCTTAAAAAGTAAGGACGTCTACGGCAACGCCTGCGGACTTTTGAAAGAGGAAATGCGCTGTTTCGGTTCGCTGACTATGGAGGCGGCGCAAATGTCGGAGGTTCCTGCCGGCGGTGCACTCGCCGTGGACAGGGCAAAATTTGCGGAGTACGTTACCCGGAAACTTAAAGAAAATAAAAATATAAAGCTTGTATGTGAAGAGGTAACTTCCGTCCCCGACGAATGGTGCATTATTGCGAGCGGACCTCTGACTACGGACGCGCTATCGGGCAGTATTTCAAGCATATGTGGGGGGCAATTGCATTTTTACGACGCCTCCGCACCCATCGTTTCGAGGGAGAGCATCAACTTTGACAAGTGCTTTTTCGGCGACAGATACGGCAAGGGCGGCGACGATTATTTAAACTGCCCCTTGAATGAAGAAGAATATACAAAGTTCGTGAAGGAGCTTGTCTCGGCGGAAAAAACCGTCTTGCACGAGTTTGAAAAGAGAGAAATTTTCGAAGGTTGTATGCCAATAGAGGTTATGGCGGCGCGGGGCGAGGACTGTTTGCGCTTTGCAAATTTCAAGCCCGTGGGCCTCGGCGGCGAGAACAAATATTACGCCGTTTTGCAGCTTCGCAAGGAAAACGGCGACGGCACGGCGTTCAATCTCGTCGGCTGTCAGACAAATTTAAAATTCGGCGAGCAGAAGCGCGTATTCTCCATAATTCCCGCCTTAAAGGATGCGGAATTTTTGAGATACGGCGTCATGCACAGAAATACATTCTTAAATTCCCCCGACTGCCTGAACGCTGATTTTTCTTTAAAATCCAATGAAAAAGTTTTCTTTGCGGGGCAGATTACGGGCGTTGAGGGTTACGTTGAAAGCGCGGCAAGCGGAATTTTAGCCGCCGTCCATCTCTACGAAAAGCTGTGCGGAAGAGAGCCCAAAATTCCCGAGCCGACCACCGTCATGGGCGCGTTGTCGAGGCATATATCGGGGGCAAATGAAAATTTTCAGCCTATGAATGCGAATTTCGGCATACTCAAACCCGCCGAAATCAAGATAAGAAACAAAAAAGAGCGATACGCATATTTAGCCAATCGCGCACTTGAAAGTATTAAAGAGTACGTAGGAAAACTTTTATGATTCTAAAAGGGCAGATAAGCTTTGACAAAAAACATCTCCCGTCGTGCGTTTTTAAATTCAACGTTGCTTTAATCTGTTTTTTTGCCGCGTGGTTTGCACTGTGCGTACCTGCAATGGTTACGGTAGGTGTAATCTACGACGAAAGAGTTGAAACGTACGCTACTATGATTGCACTTTTTTCGGTGTTTTTCGTAGGGCTCGGAATATATTATTTAATTGCTTTAAAACTGCGCAATCGCCTTGTGGAAGTTAATGCCGTTCGGCTTGAAGAAGAATTTACGGATATGCCGCAGGGCAAGGCGGAGGAAATTTTAAAGCAAAGGGGTATTATTTCCGATAACGGTTTCGTTATGAAGGATGACGACGTTTTCGGCGCAAAAATTATTCCGTTCGATAGGGCGGAGTGCTCCGTGTTTGCAACTTTAAACGCTTCCGGAATAGGTATAAGGGTCTACGTTTATGACGCTGATGGCGAGGACGGAGCAGAGATGGTTCTGACCGTGGACTGCGCTTTATACAATTTTTTGGATAAGCGTAATTTAATCAACTTCGAAGAAAATGCATACTTCGAGTATTTTAAAAAAGATAAAAGAAACTTTTGCCGACAAGTTTTCGGCTTTAAAATTAAATAGTTTCGATTTACAGAAAACTATTTTGTGAGGAAAGCAATCAAATAAATAAACGGCGCAAGCAAAAATCACACTTTTTGCTTAGCGCACCCAATTTGCGAAAACTTTCGCCTGAGCGAGGTGAATTCG
>JAFLVP010000003.1:0-33880 GCA_022508265.1 Clostridiales bacterium | reverse complement strand
TTTTTGCTTAGCGCACCCAATTTGCGAAAACTTTCGCCTGAGCGAGGTGAATTCGTGCGTTTAAATAACGGTGTGCCCTTAAGAACGCACGAAGAGGGCGAGAAGCCCTAAAATCACGGAAAATTGTTTTCGCAGAATAGAAAACTATTTTGTGAGGAGAAGTTATGGTTGAATTTCACGCAACTACAATCTGCGCGGTAAAGCGCGGAGGCAAAACGGCTATCGCAGGCGACGGACAGGTCACTATGGGCGAGAGCGTAATTTTCAAAAACAGTGCGCAAAAGGTTAGAAGAATTTACGGCGGCAAAGTAATTTTGGGCTTTGCCGGTTCGGTTTCGGACGCCTTTTCTTTGAGCGAAAAGTTCGAGGGAATGCTAAATAAATTTTCGGGAAACCTCATGCGCTCTGCGGTGGAGCTTGCCGAGCTCTGGCGCTCGGACAAGGCGGTAAGAAAGCTTGAAGCGCTGATGATTGTGGCGGACGCAAATACGATGCTGATTGTTTCGGGTACCGGCGAGGTTATCGAGCCCGACGACGGAATTGCGGCTATCGGCAGCGGTGGCAACTACGCGCTTGCGGCGGCGAGGGCGCTTCTTCAGAATACCGACTTTACGGCAGAGGAAATTGCTAAAAAGTCCCTCAAAATTGCCAGCGAAATCTGCGTGTTTACCAACGACAACATAAAATGCGAGACGATATAAGGAGAAGAAAATGGATTTGACTCCCAAACAGATTGTTCACGAACTCAATAAATATATCATAGGTCAGGACGAAGCAAAAAAGGCGGTAGCAATCGCGCTTCGTAACCGCTACCGCAGAAGTCAGCTCTCCCCCGAGCTTATGGATGAGATTACTCCCAAAAACATCATTATGAAGGGTCCCACCGGCGTAGGTAAAACGGAAATCGCCCGCAGACTTGCAAAGCTTGTCAAAGCTCCGTTCATAAAGGTCGAGGCAACAAAGTACACCGAAGTGGGCTACGTCGGCAGGGACGTCGAGTCCATGGTGCGCGATTTGGCGGAGTGTGCAATTCGCCTTGTCAAAGAGGAAAAGACGGCGGAGGTCAGCTACAAGGCGGGCGCGGTCGCCGAAAGAAGGATAGCAAAGGTTCTTGCCGAAATGAAAAAGGACGAGCGCGGCGAGCTTGCTCAAAGCGTGTTCGAAGACAAGCTCGTTGAAGAAATTCACAGTGGCAAGTACGATAAAACGATAATAGAAATCGAAGTCGAGGACGTCCCCAAGCCCTTGGAACTTTCCCCCGGCAGCGGTGCGGCAATTGATTTGGGCTCGGTGTTCTCGGGGCTCGGTATGCACAAGAAAAAGAAGCGCAAAATAACCGTAAGAGAGGCAAAAAATCTCATTATTGCCGAGGAGGCGGATAAGCTTATCGACAACGATGCGGTTACGGCGGAGGCAATTCGCCGCGCCGAGAACGACGGAATTATTTTTATCGACGAAATAGACAAAATAGCAGGCAAGGGCAATCAGAACAGTGCCGACGTCTCCCGCGAGGGCGTTCAGCGCGATATTCTGCCCATAGTCGAGGGAAGCACGGTTATGACCAAGTACGGACCCGTAAAGAGCGACTATATTCTCTTCATTGCGGCGGGCGCTTTCCACGTTTCCAAGGTCGAGGACTTAATTCCCGAACTGCAGGGCAGATTCCCCATACAGGTCGAATTAAAGAGCCTTACAAAGCAGGACTTTATCAATATTTTAACCCAGCCCCAGAACGCAATCACTATGCAGTACTCCGCACTTTTGGCGGTGGACAATATCGATTTGCACTTCACATCAGACGCAATAGAAAAAATAGCCGAAATTTCCGAAGAGATAAATTCCACCTCGGAGGACATCGGCGCAAGGCGTCTGCATACCGTAATGGAGTGCCTTTTAGAGGATATTTCCTTTAATGCAGGCGGCAACGATTACCCCGTAATTCAGGTAGAGGTCAACGAAAAGTATGTCACCGACCACCTTGAAAATATAATAAGAAACCGCGATTTGAAGAAGTACGTTCTTTAATATAAGGAAAATATAAAAATGATAAATATACCCAAGGGCACCAAGGACGTTTTGCCCGAAGAATCCTACAAATGGCAGTTTGTCGAGGACACGGCAAGAAGTGTTGCCGAAGTTTTCAACTATAAAGAGATACGCACGCCCGTGTTTGAACACACCGAGCTGTTTTTGCGCGGCGTGGGCGAGACTACGGACGTCGTCAACAAGGAGATGTACACCTTCGAGGACAAGGGCGGCCGCTCTATAACCTTAAAGCCGGAAGGCACGGCGGGCGCGGCAAGGCTGTTTATCGAAAACGGTCTCGGCGCAACTCCCATGCCCGTTAAAACCTTTTATTTAACTCCGGCGTTCCGCTATGAAAGACCCCAAAAGGGTAGATTGCGCGAATTTCATCAGTTCGGTATAGAGGTGTTCGGCTCGCCTGCACCCGAAACGGACGCAGAGGTCATCTTTGCCGCGTCGAGCTTTTTAAATAAGCTCGGTATCAAGAATACCAAGCTTGAAATAAATTCCATAGGTTGCAAGACCTGCCGTAAGGAATATCACGCTGCGCTCAAAAATTACTTTGCGCCCAATCTTGAAAATATGTGCGCAACCTGCAGAGACAGGTTCGAAAAGAACCCTTTGAGAATTCTCGACTGTAAGGAAGAGCGGTGCAAGGCTATTTCTTTAAATGCCCCGCAAATTCTCGACTATCTGTGCGAAGAGTGTTCCTCTCACTTTAAAAAGGTACGCTCATATCTCGATGCGCAAAATATAAAATATAGCGTTAATTCGCGCATAGTACGGGGTTTAGACTATTATACCAAGACTGTTTTCGAGTTTGTATCCGAAGATATCGGCGCACAGGGAACGGTCTGCGGCGGCGGCAGATACGACAATCTTTTGGAGGAATTGGGTGGTCAAAGTGTTCCCGCAATAGGCTTTGCGGCAGGGATTGAAAGGTTGCTTCTCGTCATGGAAAGTGTGGGCGCAGCCTTCCCCGAAAACAAAAAGCCCCCCATATATGTCGCAGCTATTGACGAAAACGGCAGAAAAAAGGCGCTTGAAACAGTTATGGCTCTGCGTGAAAAGGGAATAAACGCCGAAACGGATTTGATGGGCAGGAGCGTAAAGGCCCAAATGAAGTACGCCGACAAATTGGGGGCGGAATATGTCGCAGTTATCGGCGAAAACGAGCTTTTATCGGGCTCTGTAAATCTCAAAAAAATGGCTGACGGAACCTCGGTTTCGGTTAAATTCGACGATATTTATACATATTTAATTAAAGGAGATTGATATGGTAGAACAGATTGATATTCAAAAATTTGACGAACTTTTAAAGGGGGACAAGCCCGTGGTTTGCGATTTCTTTGCAACCTGGTGCGGACCATGCAAAATGCTTGCGCCCGTTATGGAGGAGGTCTCCGAAAGCTATGCGGACAAGGCGATATTCGTAAAGGTCGATATCGACAAGAATATGGAGCTTGCAGCACGCTACGGAATTATGTCAATCCCCCTCGTCGGTGTATTCAAGGGCGGCGAGCTTGTGGAAAAATCTCTCGGCTATATGACCAAGGACGAGGCAGAGGAATTCCTTGCGGCAAATTTATAATCGGTTAGTTTAAAGGGCGCACTTCACACGGAGGGTTGCGCTCTTTTTACATAAATGTATCGGACGGAGTTGAATATCCGTATTTGTGTTAAAGTTTAAATTTTTGCGCTAATTCCTTGTTATCTTTAAATTGTTATGATATAATATACTAAAAAATCAACCGTCGGTATCCCCAACGAATGGCGCGCCGAATACATTGCGTCAGGGCGGACGGCGGAAAAAGGAGTTTATAATATGATAGACATTTCTCTAATTGAACAAACGGATCCCGAGATTGCCGAGGCGTTAAAGAATGAACTTGCGCGTCAGCAGAACAATATCGAGCTTATCGCAAGCGAAAATTTTGTGTCGCCTGCGGTTATGGCAGCGGCGGGCAGTCATCTCACCAACAAATATGCCGAGGGCTACCCCGCACACCGCTACTACGGCGGCTGCGAGTTCGTGGATGTTGCGGAAAACCTTGCAAAGGACAGATTAAAGCGGATTTTCGGCTGTGAATACTGCAACGTTCAGCCCCATTCGGGCGCAAGCGCCAATCTTGCCGTTCTCTTTGCAACCTGCAACCCCGGCGATACTGTCATGGGTATGAACCTTTCGCACGGCGGACATCTTTCGCACGGCTCACCCGTAAATATTTCGGGCAAGTATTTCAATATCGTGCCCTACGGCGTCAAAGAGGGCGAGGAAACTATAGACTACGACGAAATGGAGAAAATTGCGCTTGAATGCAAGCCTAAAGTGATAATTTCGGGCGCAAGCGCCTATCCGAGATTTATAGATTTTAAGCGTATAAGGGAAATTTGCGACAAGGTCGGCGCGGTTATGTTCGTTGATATTGCCCACATTGCGGGTCTTGTGGCTGCCGGGCTGCATCCCTCGCCCGTGCCCTATGCCGATTTTGTGACCACCACCACGCATAAGACATTGCGCGGTCCCCGCGGCGGTGTCATTATGTGCAAGGAAAAGTGGGGCAAGGTTATCGACAAGGCGGTATTCCCCGGACTTCAGGGCGGTCCGCTCATGCATATAATTGCGGCAAAGGCGGTGGCTTTCCAAGAAGCGCTGTCCCCCGAGTTCAAGGAGTATCAGGCGCAAATACTTAAAAACGCTGCAGCTATGGCGGACGAGTTTACAAAGCGCGGAATTAAAATGGTATCGGGCGGAACGGACAATCACCTCATACTTTTGGATTTGTCACAGACCGACCTTACCGGTAAAGCCTTGACTGCGCTTTTAGACGAGGTTCATATAACCGTTAACAAGAACACAATACCCTTCGATAAGCAATCGCCCTTTGTAGCTTCGGGCATAAGGGTGGGAACTCCCGCGATTACTACGCGCGGTATGAAAGAGAAAGAGGCACGCATAATAGCCGGACTTATTGCCGACATAATCGAGAAAAAAGAGGCGGCTTTCGAGAGTGTTAAAAAGGAAGTTAAAAATCTTTGCAACAGCTTCCCTCTGTATAAAGGCATTGTAAAATAACGTAAAATTTTTTCGAGAAAATCGCGTTAACTCCAATATATTACGGGGGCAATTCGATTTTTGGAGGTAATATGAAGATCAAAATTACAGCAGATTCTACTTGTGATTTAAGTCCGGAACTTATAGAGCGCTACAACGTCGGTATTTTGCCGCTCAGCGTTATTATGGGCGAAAAGGTTTATAAGGACGGTATTGACATAAAGCCGACGGACATATTTTCTTTCGTCAAGGAAAACGGCGTTTTACCCAAATCGAGCGCACCCTCGGTAGAGGAATACACCGAGTATTTTAAAAGGTGCCTTGAAGACTGCGACACGGTTATTCATATTAACATCTCCTCCAAGGCTTCGGTCTCCCACGAAAACGCAGCTACCGCCGCAAAATCCTTCGACGGAAAAGTGTACGCGGTGGACTCATACGCACTTTCAACCGGTCAGGGGCTATTGGTATTAAAGGCATGCGACCTTGTCGCCGAGGGCAAAAAGCCGCAGGAAATCGTGGACACCATCATGTCCCTTCGCGACAAAGTAAATACGTCGTTCGTGCCGGACGCGCTCGACTATCTTCATAAGGGCGGAAGATGCTCGCTCGCCGCACTTATGGGTGCAAAGGTGTTAAAGCTTCATCCAATGATAGATATGAAGGACGGCAAGCTGTACGCCAAGAAAAAATATATGGGCGGAATTGAGCGCTGCATTAAAAACTATATATCCGATTTATCGGAAACCTACCATAAATACGACAACACGCGCTGCTTTATAACTCATTCAAGCTGCGAACCTGAAATTGTTGAAAAGGCAAGAAAGCAAGTTGAAGAGACATTCAGCTTCAAAGAAGTGCTCGAAACCACGGCGGGTTGCGTCGTCACTACCCATTGCGGCAAGAACACTCTAGGCGTGCTGTTTATTCACGAATAATGTCGGCTATAAGTATTTGACAACGACATTTCAGTATTATATAATACAATTACAATTTGAAGTTATTCTTTGGGGCGGGGTGCAATTCCCCACTGGTGGTTACAGTCCACGAAGGTCTTTGCGCGAGCGTAGCAACGCTTTGCACACCTTATTGTAAAAGATTTCAAACAATAGCGTGCAAAACTTCAAAGACCCCGAACGGGTGAAATTCCCGTACCAACGGTATAGTCCGGATGAAAAAAGAGTAAGGGTCGATTTTTCAATCGTCTTATTTTCCGCTCCGAAATTTTCGGGGCGGTTTTCTTTAAAGAACAACTTTAAAAATAAATTTCAGAGGTGTTTTTTATGGAAGAAAGAACAACAAACGCCCCCGACGGGGTCGAACAGCTCAATAAGGTTGAGCAAAAACGCACGGCAAAGCAAGTATTTTCGGAGTACTTCACGGCAACACGCATAGCGTACATTGCAATTTTTACAGCACTATCTTACGCACTGCGCTTTTTGGAGTTTGCACTGCTTCCGGGAACGCCGATTTCATTTCTGAAACTCGACTTTTCAAACGTGTTCCCGCTTTTGGGCGGTTTCGCGCTTGGACCCTTGGCGGGTATTATAATCGGCGTCTTAAAGGAATTGCTGTGGATATTCTTTTCCTCGACTTTCGGGGTGGGCGAAATTGCAAACATCATAATGATGCTGCCCTTCGTGCTTATACCGACGGTTGCCTACAAATATCACAAGGGCATTAAAAGCGTTATCATATTTATTTCACTTGGTTGCATAGCACAGGTTTTATGGTCGTTCCCCGTCAATTGGCTGTTCAACTTCCCCGTATTCGTGGGCTTTAACTGGCAGTTCGGAATGTCATTCTTCTTAAACAACTACGTGTGGGGCTGGGTAATGCTGTTTAACCTGATAAAGGCAGTTTCGATTTCCGTTATCGTAATGCTTATTTACAAATCGGTTTCAAAGCTGATTAAGCTAACAAACAAAAAATTCGAAAATCGTAAAATTAAACAAAATACTCAAACTTAATTGCAAAAAACTGCCATACGAGCTATAATAAGCGTATGGCAGTAATTTTAACCGCGAGTGCAGAGGAAACTATGGCGCTTGGCGAAAAATATGCAAAGACGCTTAAAAGCGGCGACGTCGTCTTATTGGAAGGCGAAATGGGAGCGGGCAAGACGGTATTTTGCAAGGGAATTGCAAGGGGTCTCGGCATTTTTGACGAAATTTTAAGCCCGACTTACGCCTATATGAACGAATACGACGGAAAATTGTACCACTTCGACTGCTACCGTTTAAAAAGCGGCGCGCAGGCGGAGGCTTTGGGGCTTTGCGACTATTTCTATTCGGGCGGAGTATGCGTCATCGAGTGGGCGCAAAATATTGCTGACGTACTGCCCGAAAACTGTAAAAGGGTCGTCATAGAAAAGATAAGCGGCGGGAGAAAGATAATTTATGAGTAATTTTTTGGCAATAGACACCTCGTCCCGCTATCTCACGGTTCTTGCACAAAAGGGAGACAGGCAGGTTTTAAGGCATTTACCCGAGTGTGCCATGAAACACTCGCAGATACTTATGGACGAGATAGCCGCGGCTCTCTCCGAAGCCGAACTCAAACCTGACGAGTGTGACTTTTTTGCGGCGGTTACTGGCCCCGGCTCGTTCACGGGAATAAGAATAGGTATTGCCACCGTAAAGGGGTTTGCGCTTGCAACGAAAAAGCCCCTTCTCGGTGTAACGGCGTTCGATATGATAGCATATAATGTGGCAGACGAAAATTTCTGCGTCGTCATAGATGCGGGGCGCAATTGCTATTATTTGTGCGCTTACTCCGGCGGCGATAAGGAATATAAATATCTCTCCGAGGAAGAAGTAAAAAACCTAAATAAAAAGCTGTACGGCTTTGAAGATTTGCCCTTTGAAAACTACTCGAAATTAGACGTAAAAAAATGCTTATCCCCCGCAATATGCCTCAACGAACGCAATTTTTCAAAAAATATTCATGCCCTCTACGTGCGTAAAAGTCAGGCAGAGGAAGTGCGTGAAAGACGCCAGAAAAGTGCGTCTGATTGGGAGTAATATGAAGATAAGAGAGTGGAGATACGAGGACATTTTAAAGATTTCCGAAATGGAAAAGGAGTGCTTTCCCAAGGAGCCGTGGAGCTATAAAATGCTTGTTTCGAGCTTCGAAGAGGAAAGCTTTCACGGCGTGCTTGCCGAAGAGAACGGCGAAATCGTGGGATACGGCGGCATTACGAAGGCGGTTGACAGTGCGGATATCGATAACATTGCCGTGGTTGAGTATTACCGCAATAGCGGCATAGGCACCGCCGTTTTGCAAGAGCTTTTGCAATATGCCAAATCAAAGGGCGTGGAAAAGGTCTTTTTGGAAGTGCGCGTTTCAAACAGCGTAGCAATGGCTCTGTACCTTAAATGCGGCTTTAAAGGCGTATATGCCCGCACAAGGTACTATTCCGACGGCGAAGACTGTCTTGTTATGGTAAAAGAACTGTAGTTTCCGTAATGCCGCGCAGGTTAGACCCGGACCGATTTATTCGGTTGCGTTGATTATCCGTTAAGGAGTTGTAACATTTTTTTAGAAGGTAAATTCGTTTCTTACACGAGAGCGGGCAGCGGCAAAGACGTGCTTTTGTTGCACGGCTACGCCTCCCGCAAGGAAAGCTTTTACTATCAAATAAAATATTTGTCCGAGCGTTTTTGCGTAACCGCACCCGACTTCCCTTGCTTTGGCGGAAGCGAGCAGACGGAAAGAGCTTGGAGCGTAGGCGATTACGCCGTCTGGCTTGAAAAATTCATAAAAAATATGCGGCTTGACAGTCCGCATATCATCGCTCACTCCTTCGGCGCAAGGGTGGCTTTCAAGCTGTTATCCGAGCGCGGCGAGCTTGCGGAAAAGTTAATAATCTGCGGTGGTGCGGGCATAGTAAAACCGCGTTCATTGCAGTATATCAGGCGGGTAAATGCGTACAGGCGGGTAAAAAAGCTCTTTCCGAAATTTGCCGAAAAGCACTTCGGCAGCGAGGAATATAGACGCCTTTCGCCCATGATGAAAGAGAGCTACAGGCTAATTGTCAACGAGGATTTAAAGGACTGTGCAAAAAAGATAAAAAATCCGACTTTGCTATTGTACGGGGAGGGCGATACCGTCACTCCGCCAAGCGAGGAGGGCGAAATTTTTCACGGGCTAATTGCGGGCAGTCAATTTGAAATTCTTTCGGGCGGGCATTTCGGTTTTTGCGAATATCCGCATCTATACAATCAAAAGATTTCGGAATTTTTGGAGAGATAATGGGAATTTTTATTTCGGTTGAAAAAACCATAGAGTGCATTATTATAGCCGTGATTTTCTCGGTACTGCTTGCGGGATGCTGTTATAGGCTACTCGGCATCTTGCAGTCGGGCGGGTACAACGGCAATAAGTTTATTAAGTGGACGAAAAAGAAGTCTAACCTCGTATTTACAAGGCATATTCTTTTAACTATGCTCTGCGCACTCTCGGTTGCCGTAATTTCCCTGTGTTTTTCGTTCATAGGCGAATGGGCGGCGATTGTCGGGCTTGCAGGCTATGCAATCTTTCTTCCGCTCTACATCTGGGCGGACAATAAAGTTGCTTTAAAAGTCCCCGTAACCGCCACCCCGCGATATAAACGTCTTTACGTCGTTTTGGCTTTCTTTACGGCGGTTTTCGTGTATCTTATCGTAACTCTCCTCAATTTTGCGTCCGAAGTATGGGGCAACGCCATATTCGAATATTTAAGATATGTTCCCTTATCGCTCTTCGGGCTGCTTTTAATACCCTTGGTGCTGTTTGCAAATCTCGTTTCAAAGATTTACGAAGTCCCCCACAACAAAAAATTCGTCAAACGTGCAAAACAAAAACTTGCCCTATCGCATATAAAGGTTATAGGCATTACGGGCAGCTACGGCAAAACGAGCACCAAACAAATACTTTCAAATATTCTTTCCAAAAAATTCAAGGTCTTGGCGACGCCCCGTTCGCACAACACCCCGCTGGGGCTTGCGCTTTCAATAAATAATAACAAGCTCGACGACTTCGACGTATTTATTGCCGAAATGGGTGCGCGCAACGTCGGCGATATTGCCGAACTCTGCGACTTGTGCCCTCCCGACTACTCAATAATCACCGGCATCTGCCCCCAGCACCTCGAAAGTTTTTTAAGCCTTGAAAATATCGTCAAGGCGAAGGGCGAAATACT
The DNA here is from genome assembly GCA_022508265.1 of Clostridiales bacterium. Classification (GTDB taxonomy): domain Bacteria; phylum Bacillota; class Clostridia; order Christensenellales; family Borkfalkiaceae; genus Coproplasma. The sequence goes on along the minus strand of JAFLVP010000003.1, from coordinate 23,618 downwards.
GCTTTCCACCAAGGAAAAGGCGGTTATTGCTTCGGACTGCATAGAACTTTTTGATAACTACCCTTGCGAGAAGATAAAGTGCGACTGTGCAAGCGAAGTAAGCTGCGACAATAGGGGCAGCAGCTTTAAGCTGAATTTGGGCGGCGAAAGCGTTGCTGTTAAGACCAGGCTTTTGGGCAGACACGCGGTTGACAATATTGCGCTTGCCGCCGAAATTGCTTTTGAACTCGGCATGACTGCCGCGGAAATTGCGGAGGCGGTAGAGGGGCTTGAATTTATCGAACACAGACTTCAACTCATTGAGGCTAACGGCGTCAATATCCTCGACGACGGCTACAACTCCAACATAAAGGGGGCCGCCGCCGCGATAGAGGTTTTGAAATATTTTGAAGGAAATAAAATAGCGGTTACTCCCGGGCTTGTTGAGCTCGGGGTGCTTGAGGCGACCGAAAACAGAGCGCTCGGCGAAAAGCTTGCGGGGCTCGATAAGGTTATTCTTGTCGGCGACACGCTCGTTCAGCCTGTCAAAGAGGGCTACCTTTCGGCGGGCGGAGACGCGGAAAAGCTTGCGCTCGTGCCCACACTCGAAAAGGCGCAGGAGCTGCTTAAAACTATTATAACAGCGGGAGATACGGTGTTGTTTCTAAACGACCTGCCCGATATATACTGACGATATAAAAACCCAACAATTTATATTTTAAAACCGCATAATTTCAAACCGGATTTGAATTTATGCGGGCAACTCACCAAAGCTGAAAAATTTGCGGAGGTGATTTTTTTATGTCTGAAAAAATAGCTGTAATTTTCGGCGGGGTGTCCAATGAAAATGAAATTTCCGTTATTACGGGCACCATGGCGGCAAACGTTTTAAAGGGCACCGATTACGACCCGATTCCCGTCTACATAGCGCAAAACGGGGACATATATGGGGGGCAATTGCTCTTTGATATCAAAAATTTCAAGGGCGATAGCTATAAAAAGGCGCAGAAAGCGGTCATTGCCGACGGTGGTATTTATCTCTTTTCCAAAAAGCACAAGATAAAGAAGTTTATTGCCCTCTCCGCCGCACTCAACTGCTGTCACGGCGGCGCCGGCGAGGGGGGAGGGCTTAACGGCGTGTGCGAGATGGCGGGAATTCCCCTCGCGGGTGCCGGAATATTCGAGTCGGCAGCCTTTATGGATAAGTATTTGACCAAAATAGTACTTAAAGGGCTTGGGGTAAAAACTGCCGAATACGAGTACGTTACCAATGCTCAAAAATACAAAACGGGCGGGAATATGCCGCAGTTTCCGCTTATTGTCAAGCCCGTCAACCTCGGTTCGAGCATAGGCGTTGAGAGGGTGGAAAATACAGAGGAGCTCGAAAATGCGCTCAAAACCTCGCTCATATACGACAGCGCCGCAATAGTAGAAAAATACTTTGAAAAAAGGCAGGAGATTAACTGTGCGGCTTATTTTTACAATGGCGAGGTCATCACTTCGGAGTGTGAGGAGGCGCTCACAAACGGTGAAATTTTGAGCTTTGAAGACAAGTATCAGGGAGGGGGCACAAGAGTGTTTCCCGCAAATTTACCCTCTACTATGTCGCAGTTAATCAAAAATATTACAAAAAACGTTTACCTGTCACTCAACATGCGCGGCATAGTGCGCTTCGATTTTATCGTGAGCGGGAAGGAGGTATATTTGAGTGAAATAAACACCGTGCCCGGCTCGCTTTCCTACTATCTTTTATCTGGCGGCTTCAAAGATTTTTACGGGGTTCTCGATAAGGTCATTCGTCAGGCGCAGATTGACTTTAAGACAAGGCACTGCAAAAAGCTGCTTAAAACGGGAATACTCGAAAGTATTCCCGCAGGGGCTGCAAAGCTCGGCGCAAAGTAATATTTAAGTTGTAATAAAATACGGGCTGCGGAAATTCCGCAGCCCGTACCGGTATTAACACCACCCGATACACTTTGTAACGGCTTGTTTTGTGTTTTTTAAATTTTATCTTCCGCAGTTGAGTACTTCGTATGACGTCGGCGTAATAGCTACCTCGCTATCGTCGAGCTCGTTTAATTCGTCGTAGATTGTTGTCATGTTACTGCCTCCTTTTGCATGATGCAGGCTTATAATATGCTTGCAATCACAATATATTTGCAACCGCTCTTTCGGTTGCACTTACAGTATAGCGCCCTGGATTTTGTTAGTCAATAACATTTTAAACAAATTTAAAAATTGAATTTATGTTACTTTCAAACATAATTTTATGTTAATACGGATAATTTATGTTAATTGATAATTTTGGGCTAAATTTGCTTGTAATTTATTAACAAAACCAACAAAAAATTTTGTTAATTAACATTTTGGGCGGGGCGAAAGGTTTTCGGAGCAGAAAATAACGCCGCAGATTTCGATCTGCGGCGTTAAAACTTTTATAATAACGTTATTTTGCAATTATTTTAAGAAAGGTATCGGGGTCAACCGATTTGCCCTTTTCATAAACTTCCAAATGCAGGTGGTCGCCTTCGGCAACTTCAACGCCCGTGGCTTTGGCAACGGTTGCAATCGTGTCGCCGCGGTTTACCGTGCTTCCTACTTTAAGATTGGGGGAGGGAACGACAAACTTGTAGACAGTTTCGATATCGTTCGCGTGGCTGACCTTTATTATTGCCCCGTACAAGTCGTTATTAGTGATAATCTCCGTAATCACTCCGTCAACGCAGGCAAGCACTTCGGTTCCTTCTGTTGCGGTAAAGTCCATACCGCGGTGCATACGGTAGTAGTCCATCGTTTCGTTGTAATCGAAATTGTGCGCGTGTCTCAAAACAACGTCTTTAACGGGCGTAATAAATTCGTATTTTGACGAGGTGTCCTCTGCGGGGGGCTCATCGTCGGTATTGGGGTCGTCCTCATTGGGTACGTCAAGCGTAGGATTTGACATATTGCTTGCCTTGAGCCCGAACACAACTCCGAGTGTCACGGCAGCAATTACCAAAAGGCAGGCCGCCAAAATTAAGTAATACATCAAAACTTTCTTCTTCGTAGGTTTGGTTTTTTCTTTGTTTTTCATAATTTTTACTCCTTTTAAATTGTTTATTTGACAATATTTAATTTTTTTATTCAATACCCGCCGAAAATTATGGGAGTGCCCACTTTTACCGAGCCCTCACATACCGCGATGTGCAGATTGATTTTTTCACCGTCAATTTCCACCGAATAGGGCAGGTTAGCCTTGCAATAATAGTTGGTAATTCCCGCCGCACTCTCCGAAAATACAATTTCCCCGCCCAAGCTTAAAAGAAAATTTTCGATATTAAGCTCTTTAAATTCGGCGCCTTCGCCGCAGACGTCATTTAAAAATAAGCGTGTAAGCTTGGCGTTGCCGTCGGCGCGCACAACTTTGCAGTCGGCAGAGCTCGTACCGCAATAGAACACGTAGTTGTAGCCGCCGTTAAAGCAAATTCTTTTCGGAATGGCGGCAATTGCAAAAATTATCAGCGCGGCGGACAGTGCGGTTACGGAAAGTTTTATAAAACGCATATTTACCTCTCGTGTGGCTAAATTATTGCCGCGAAGTTGAAATAATATACGTCTATTGTAAAAAACTCGCCTGAAAGTGCACAAAAAAACGCGGACTTCAAGTCCGCGCAGATACGTAAAGAATATATTTTATTCGCAATCGCCGTCAGATGATGATTTTTCCCTCGACGAATGAGTCGAAAAAGCCTTCGACGTCCACGCCCGAGGTAATAAAGTTACCGTAAATTTCTTCGGCGGAGGCAATTTTGAACTTGTTGTGCTTAAAATAGTTCTTCAAAGAGTTTACAAACCTTGCGTCGCCTATGGAATTTCGCAGCGTGTCAAAGAGTAACAGCCCTTTGTTGTATGTAATATTGTTGTACTCGACCTCGCCCGCGTATTCGCTCAAATTTCTGCGCATCGCGGTATTTACCGTGCCGTTCAATTGACTGTAAACGGTAAAGTACGCGCGATAGGCGTTCTTTGCCGAGTTGATAATTCCCGTCCGCGTAAAGCCGTAGGTGGGGTTTTTTTCAAAGAACATAAGTGTGGAGTATTCCGCAAGCCCTTCGTCCTGCCACGCGTTGGTAAGCTGGTCGCTTCCAACCATAGCGTACCACCATTGATGTGCCGTTTCGTGAACGATAGAATATACGGTGTTCGCCGAATCCTGACTGTCGGAAATCATCTCAAGCGCGGGGTATTCCATGCCGCCGTAGCAAAAGCCCGTTGAAACCACGGACAGGGTGGGATAGGCATACTCGCCGAACGTCTTTTCGAAGTATTTTAAGCTCTCTGCCGCGGCAGAGAGATTTACCTGCGAATTTTTGTCGGTTGTGTAGTAATAGCTGACCTCAACGCCGTTTACGTTTTGCGAAATTACGTTAAATTGATCGGACAAAACCACGGCAAAATCGCGGGCATTTTTCAGAGTGTAAGAGCACTTTTTTCTGTCGCCGGCGACAGTCTCCGAAATCAGCTTACCGCTCGTAGCTGCGGCATATTCGGGGGGTAAATCCAAAACTACGTTATAATTTGCGCACTCTGAAAGAAAGGGGTCGCCGCAATAATAGTAGGGACATTCCACAAACCCGTCCTTGGAATATGCACAGAGTATGGGGTAGAAATTTCCGAGGTTTACGCACCTTGCGGTTATGCCCGTGCGATGGTTGATTTTTGCGGGAGTAAGGCTGTAGGTTATGGTAATTTCAACCCTCTCTTCGGGATAGACCGGGGTGAGCAGATTTACGGTAAGAATATTTTCGTCCTCTCCGCCAACGTTCCAACCCGCGCAGTTTTCCACGTTTGAAACGCTCATAGAGCCGTAGCTTGTGCCCGCGTAATAAGCGCGTGTTTTAAATGCGTCGGATACGGGTTTAAAGGTTGAATTTTCGCGGAAGGCGTTACCGTACAAATTGAATTTAAGGTCGGTAATTTCGTTCTCCGTATCGTTGTAGTAGGAAAATTTGACCGTCCCGTCAAGGACCGCCGCATTGCTGTCGTAGGATGCGTAAATATCATAGCTGCTTAAAGCTCCGTCTCTGTCCTTTGCACAGGCGGAAAAGCTGACTACAGTCGCCGCCGTGCATACCGTAAGTAATACGCAAATTGCTTTCTTCACATTATACCTCTCAAATATCTTTAATTGTGCCGTTCGGATAAAATATTGTATGCTGACCCCCATTGCATTAACACTTTTTTTATATTTGAAATAATATGTAGAGTATGGTATTTTGCGTGGTTGCAGACAGCGAGATTAAAGATATTCAGGTGCTGCCCGAGTGCGATATAGCAATTTTCGGCTTTCGCGGGCTTGGCGAGGTCGATTATGAGAAGGAGTTGAAGGGCGAAAGCGAAAAGTTCGAAGACGCCGCTAAACTCTCCAAAAAGAGCAAATGCGGGCTTTTATGCGGTTGCAGAACGGTCAGCCGCGGGCTTGTCCGCAAGTCCGTAGCTGTTTCGGATAAGGGCAAACTGCTCGGAATTGCCGATATGAACCACGTCATTGACTGTGAGGAGTACAAGGGGGGCTCTGCGCTCGGATTTTTCAATGTCAACGGCTGTAAATTGGGAATTTGTGTCGAAAACGATTTACTTTTCCCCGAAGCCGTCTCCGCCCTCGCCGCATGCGGCTGTAACGTAATCGTTGCAATGCTTGAAGAAATCAGAAACAATTTGCCGCCTTTAATTATCCGCGCGTACTCGTATTTGTACGGAATTCCGATAATTATGTGTGCGGGCAAAATGGCTTATTTCGCGGATATTACGGGGGCAATTGCAACTTCGTCACAAAATACCACTCTATTTGAAGTCAGTTTGAAAAACTGTTATCATATCGTAACCACCCGCAGAAAGGGACTTATAGAGGACCTGAAAGAGGACTACTAAACGTTCCGCCCGCGCGTTTGCGCGGGCGGAATTAAATTTTTTTATGCTATCTATATACTTGTCATTTTGTTTTTTCAATGATATAATAGTAACGGAAGAGTTTCAATTTACTTTGCTCTTGCAAAAAAAATCGTAAAAGAGGTAACTTATGCTCAGCATGACGGGGTACGGCAGGGGCGAATACAAGGTCGGCGGCGTAGAGCTTACGGTTGAGATTAAGACCGTAAACAACCGCTATCTGGACGTTTCGGTAAAGAGTCCCCGACTATTTACGGCATACGACGAAAACGTGCGCTCACTTGTGCGCGAAAAGATGACGCGCGGGCATGTAGACGTTTTTATTTCGCTTACCGACAAGCGCGACAAAGAGAAGGAGCTGCGTCTTGACGAGGGTGCGGCAAACGCATATGTCGAAGCGGCGCGCAAGGTCAAAGCGCTTTTCCCCGATATTGCCGACGATTTCAGCGTAACAAGCGTTCTGCGTTTCCCCGACGTCGTCAAAAGCGACGATATCGCCGCCGCGGACGACGAGCTGATTTCCGCGCTTGAAAGTGCGCTTAAAGCCGCGCTTGAAAATCTCAATATAATGCGCGAGCGCGAGGGTAAAAAGCTTGCTGCGGATATGCTTTCGAGGGTGGACACCATCGAAAAAATAGTTGAAAAAGTCAAAACCCGCGCACCCGCCGTTGCCGAAAATTATAGACTTAAGCTTGAAGAAAAACTCAAAAAAATTCTTGCGGACGTCCAGATTGACGAGGGCAGAATTTTGACCGAAGCCGCAATCTTTGCCGACAAGAGCAATATCGACGAGGAGCTGACGAGGCTCGCTTCGCACATTTCGCAGTTCAGAGAAATTGTAAAGGAGCACATCGTGGGCAGAAAGCTCGACTTCCTCGTTCAGGAATTCAACCGCGAATCCAACACAATTTGTTCCAAGTCCAACGATTTGGCAGTTACCCGTCTTGGGCTCGAGCTCAAAAACGAAATAGAAAAAATACGCGAACAGGTGCAGAACGTAGAATGAAACACTTACTATTGGTATTATCAGGCCCCTCAGGCGTAGGCAAAGGCACGGTTGTAAAACATCTTCTTCGGGACGGGAATTACGAATTGAGCGTATCCTGCACGACACGCGCTCCCCGCGAAGGCGAAAAGGAAGGCGAGGCGTACTTTTTCATCAGCAAGGAAAGGTTTTTGAATATGATTGAAAGCGGCGGGCTTTTGGAATATTCGAACCACTTCGAAAACTACTACGGTACGCCCAAAAAGTTTGTTGAGGACAAGCTAAAGACAAGCGACGTTATACTCGAAATCGAAGTTGACGGCGCCCTTCAAGCAAAAAAGAGCTATCCCGACGCCGTGCTCATAATGTTGCTTCCGCCGAGTATCGAGGAGCTTCACTCCCGCCTTAAAAAGCGCCACTCGGAGACGGAGGATAAAATCGAGGCGCGCATGAAGCGCATGGCGTACGAGGTTTCCAAAAAGGACGAGTACGATTACGTGGTTATAAACGACGATTTGCAGTCGACCATAAAAGAAATAGAAAATATAATTGAAAGAGAGAGAGGTTTAAAATGATCAATCAGCCCCCCGTAGATTTACTTATAGAACAGCTCGGCACTCCCGAACAGCCCGTTTCGCGCTATTGCCTTTGCGTAGTCGCGGCAAAGAGGGCAAGACAGATAATCGAGCAGACCGCAGGCACGGCGACCGGCAACGAGATTATCAAGGAACTTGCGGTTGCAAGCAGAGAGATTGCCGAAGGCAAAATCAAGTGCGTAAAGGACTGACGGCTTTTTTGTGTACGCAAGCGTCATAGTAGACATAGCCCACAGCCAAGTGGACAAAATATTCGAATATTCCTGCCCCGACAATTTGCAGCCCGGAAGCAGAGTGAAAGTTCCCTTCGGCGGACGCTATCTCGACGGATTCGTGATAGACGTAAGCCCAAGCTGCACGCTCGCTCCCGAAAAGGTCAAGCCCATAGGGGAGGTATTCGACGAATTACCTGCGCTCGTTCCCGAATGTTTTTCGCTAATGGAGCGCATTTCTTCACGCTTTAAAGTGCCCAAGGTTTCGGCTCTGCGGCTGTTTTTGCCGTCCGAAATGCGGCACGGAAAGGTGCGTGAAATTTTCAAAAAATACGCGAAAGTAAAGGATATGTCCGCCCCAATTTCAAAAAGAGCGTCAAAACAGCACGCCGCTTTGGAGTATGTTTTATCTGAAGGAGAGTGCGAGTATACGGCTCTTTGTAAAGAATTCGGCGCGTCCGCCGTAAACGCCCTCGTAAAGGTGGGAGCAATCGAGCTGTTTACGCGCAGGATAATGCGCAACCCTTCTCCGGATATTTTGAGTGAAGAAAGTGCCAAAACTCCAACATATATGCAGGCCAATGCCATTGAGAGCATAGAAAATTCCTCAAAAAGGGTACACCTGATTCACGGCGTTACGGGCAGCGGAAAAACGGAAATTTACCTCAACTTAATTGCCCGCGAAATTGCCCGCGGCAGGACGGCAATTTTCCTCGTTCCCGAAATTTCTTTAACCCCGCAGATGCTCGCACAGCTCCGCGCAAGGTTCAAGGGAGAGGCGGCTATACTTCACAGCGGACTTTCCGCAGGCGAAAAGTTCGACGAGTGGTGGCGCCTCCGTTCGGGCGAAGCGAAAATTGCGGTCGGTGCGCGCAGCGCAATTTTTGCCCCGCTCGAAAATTTGGGCATAATAATTATAGACGAGGAGCACGACTCATCCTACGTCTCCGAAACGGCTCCGCGCTATTCCACCTTCGATATCGCGCTCATGCGTGCGGAGTACAATAAATGCAAGCTCGTTCTCGGCAGCGCAACCCCCTCGGTGGAGAGCTATCTCGGTGCAAGCCGCGGCGAGTACAATCTCGTGACATTGACCGAGAGAATCAACAAAAAACCTCTGCCCGAAATAATTATTTCGGATATGCGTAAAGAGGTCAAGCGCGGCAACAATTCCTGCTTTTCGACCGCACTCAAAGAGGAGCTCGACTCCACCTTAAAGAGCGGCAACCAGGCAATTATTTTTTTAAATAGGCGTGGCTACTCGCAAAAGATAATCTGTCGGGATTGCGGGTATGTGGCAAAATGCGAAAACTGCGACGTGTCTTTGACTTATCACAGCGAAGAAAACTGCCTTAAATGCCACTACTGCGGGGCAAAGTACAGAATGTTATCTGCGTGTCCCGAGTGCGGAGGGGTGCACATCCGCTACGGCGGAACGGGCACACAGAGGGTGGTTGCCGATTTGAAATCGCTCTTTCCCGCCGCCCGCATTATAAGAATGGACAACGACACCGTCTCGGGAAAGGACGGTCACTATAAAATTTTAAAGACGTTTGGCGAAAAAGAGGCTGATATTTTAGTCGGAACCCAGATGATTGCAAAGGGGCACGACTTTCCCGCGGTAACTTTGGTTGGGATACTCGATGCCGATATGAGCCTTCACTTTGCCGACTATCGCAGCGGCGAGCGCACCTTTCAGTTAATTACTCAAGTTTCGGGCAGAAGCGGGCGCGCGGACAGCAAGGGCAAGGTCGTCTTGCAGACCTACTGCCCCGAAAACTATATTCTGCGCTACGCGATAAACTACGACTACAACGGCTTTTTTGAAAACGAGGTGCGCGTGAGGGAGGCAACACATTTTCCCCCGTTTGCACTCATTTGTCGGGTTATGGTAACTTCGGAAAACGACGCACTCGCTCTTGAAACGCTCAAAAAAGTCTACTTTGCAATAGAGGGCTTGCGTGCGACGCACCCCGACGAGTTCATTTTCCTCAATAAAATGCACTCCCCCGTCAAAAAAATTCAGGGAAAAGTACGCTATCAAACGCTTATGCGGCTTAAAAGCGGCGCTCTTTTAGAGCAAATTTATTCAATCGCCGCGGCAAATACATCTTCGGGTTGCCTCGTGTACGTCGAGGAGAACCCCGCAAACCTGTCTTAACAGAGTAACTTCAAACTGCCTGTCAATATAAAGAGGAAATTTATGGCTATAAGATATGTAGTACAAGTCGGCGAAGACGTGCTTCGTCAAAAATGCCAACCGGTCAAGGCCTTCAACGGCGACCTTCACGCACTTTTAAACGATATGAAAGAGACCGTGCGCGCAGAGCAGGGCGCGGGGCTTGCCGCACCGCAGATAGGTATTCCCTTGCGCGTGGTTGTAATCGACGTGGAGGAGGGCTATTACGAGTTCATAAATCCCGTAATCCTGTCGCAGAAGGGCGAACAGGTCGGAGAGGAGGGCTGTCTTTCGGTCAAAGGCAAGCAGGGAACGGTAAAGCGTCCCCAAAAAGTCAAGGTTGAATACCGTGACAGAAACGGCAGAAAGCACACGGTAACAGCCGAAGACTTCTTTGCCCGCGCCGTCTGCCACGAGCTCGATCATCTCGACGGCATTCTGTATATAGATAAAGCAGACGAGGTATACGGCCTCCCTGTGGAGGACTGATATGAAGATAATTTTTGCAGGCTCGCCGCAATTTGCCGTGCCTGCGTTTTTGAGTATTTTAGAAAAATACGGAGTTTGCGCCGTTTTAACCCAGCCCGACAGACCGCTCGGCAGAAAGCAAATACTTACTCCCACCCCCGTAAAGGCTGCCGCACTTGAAAGGGGGGTGCCCGTCTATGCGTTCGATAAGGTCAGAAACCATATCGACGAAATTAAGGCACTCGGCGCAGATTTAATGATAACTTGCGCCTACGGGCAGATTTTGCCCAAGGCGCTACTAGATATTTTTCCCTTGGGTGTGTGGAATCTGCACGCCTCGCTGCTTCCCAAATTCCGCGGTGCGTCCCCCGTTGAATCGGCAATACTTGCGGGGGAATCGCATACGGGCATAACGGTTATGAAGACCGAAGAAGAGCTCGATTCAGGCGATATATTGCTTGTGAAAAGATGCGAGATAGGGGATAGGACCTGCGGGGAGCTCAAAGAGCAATTATCCCGGCTTGCCGCCGAAGCCGCAGTTGAAGGAATATCGTATATCCAACAGGGGAATTTGCTGCTACTTATGCAGGACGAGGCAAAGGTAAGCTTATGCAAAAAGATCAAAAAAGAGGACGCAAAAATAGATTTTAACGGGATTGCCCCCGACATATGCCGCATTATCAAGGCATACAGTCCCGAGCCTGCGGCATTTTGTTACCTCAACGGACAAGTACTCAATATATTCAACGCGCAGGTTGGAGTAGACGAGGACGGGACAGCAGGCGAGGTAATTAAGGCAGACAAGCGCGGAATTGTAGTCAAGTGCAGTCAAGGTTCACTCGTTTTGACCTCTCTGCAGCTTGCAGGCGGCAAAAAAATGGCGGCAGCAGATTTTGTAAACGGTAGAAAGATAAAGGCGGGCGATATACTTGAATAACCCTCTCGTTGACCCCTATCTTGTGTTGAATAAGGTATATATAGGGGGTAAATACTTAAAACAAGCAATTTCCGATACCCCGATTGAGCCTTTAAACAAGGCGCGCACGGTAAAAATTTGCTACGGCGTACTTGAAAAAGAAGGTTTTTTGGAGCATATATTGGGGGCAAACGTCAAAAAGCAGCCAAAAAAGCAGGTTAAAATAATACTAAAAATTGCGTTATACCTTCTTGAAATTATGGACAAGCACGACTATATGGTGGTTGATTTTGCCGTAAGTCTTGCCAAAAAAGTGTGCGGAGACAGCGTAGGCGGCTTTGTAAATGCCTTTTTGCGCTCCTATACCCTACCGCCCATGCCCGAAAATACTTCTAATCGCCTTTCGGTTGAGTACGGATATCCCCTTTGGCTCGTAAATAAACTCCGCCGCAGCTATAAATCCGATGCCGAAAAGATAATGTCCGCACCCAGTAAAGGTATATGCGTTCGCTTTGAAAAAAATAGCGAAAAGTATTGTTATTTGCCACATATATGCACCCCATTTGAAAATACTTACATCTTTGAGAAGTTTACTCGCGACGAAAATTTCTTTTTCGGCGACTACACTTTTCAGTCCGTCGGCTCCATTGCAATTTGTAGCGCAATAGAGGGTTGCGACAGTCTCCTCGATAGTTGCGCGGCCCCCGGCGGCAAGTCCGTTCTTCTCTCCAAAAAGTGTAACAGCGTTACGGCTTGCGAGCTTCATCCCCATAGGGTAGAGCTCATAAATTCGTACATTCAGCGCATGGGTGCAAAAAATATAACCGCCGTGCAGGCGGACAGTAGCATTTTTAATCCCGACTTTGAAAGCAAATTCGATGCGGTACTGTGCGACGTTCCCTGCTCTGGTACTGGCGTCATAAACGAAAATCCCGACATAAAGCTGTTCAGAAAAGAGAGCGATATCGAGGAGCTCACAAAAATTCAGCTTGCAATTTTAACAAACTGTTCCCGCTATGTAAAAAGCGGCGGCAGACTGTACTATTCAACCTGCTCCGTCCTTCCCGAGGAGAACGACAGTGTTGTATATTCATTTTTGGAAAAAAGCGGTGACTTTGTGTTGGAAATCCCCTCGTCGCCGCTTGAGCATATTACAACGAAATTCGGCCTGCAGTTTTTGCCGCACGTCTCGCTTGGCGCAGGGTTCTTTTTGACCTCATTTAAAAAACGGTAACCGCACATTGTAAAAATGAAAAAAATTCTTCAGGACTTGAGCCTAACAGAGCTTGAAAACTTAATACTCTCGCTCGGCGAGCAAAAATTTCGTGCAAAACAACTCTACACGGGACTAATGCAGGGCAAAAAAATTTCCGAAATCAATATTTCGGCTACTTTGCGGGAAAAGCTTCTTTCAGAATACGAGGACGAGCCCGTCAAAATTTCAGAAGTTTTTACTTCTGCGGACGGAACAAAGAAATTTCTGTTCGGGCTCGCCGACGGAAATATCATAGAGGGCGTCCTGATGGCGTACAAGTACGGCAACACGCAGTGCGTTTCAACGCAGGTCGGCTGCCGTATGGGCTGTAAATTTTGCGCAAGTACGCTCGGCGGACTTGTAAGGAACCTCTCCTCGGGCGAAATTTTATGCCAGATTCTCAAAGTCAACGCTTTTGCGGGCGGAACCGTCGAAAAACGTGCGGTTACAAATCTCGTACTGATGGGCAGCGGCGAACCTCTCGATAATTATGACGAGGTTGTAAAATTTTTAAAAAGTGTAAGCGCGGAGGAGGGACTTAACATCTCCCCTCGCAACATCTCGCTCTCCACTTGCGGGCTCGTGCCCAAGATGTACGCCCTTGCCGAGGAGGGTCTGCCCGTAAATTTGACGGTTTCCCTGCATCAGACCACCGACGAAGGCAGGGCGCGAACCATGCCGATTGCCAGGAAGTACTCCATAGACGAAATTTTGAAAGCGTGCGCCTATTATTTCGAAAGGACGGGCAGGAGATATATCTTCGAGTACTCTTTAATTTCGGGCGAAAATTGCGATAAAAAACACGCGGACGAGCTCATAGCGCTTTTAAAGGGCAAGCCCTGCCACGTAAATTTGATAAGGCTGAACGAGGTAAAGGAGCGAAACCTTGAGACCATAACCGAAAAACAGGCGTATTCGTTTTTGGGCATGCTCGAAAGGGGCGGCTTATCGGCGACCCTGCGCCGTCAGATTGGTGCGGACATAGGCGGTGCGTGCGGACAGCTTCGCGCAAGCTATATAAATAAAAATTCGGGGGACAAAAATGAAGATTAAAATTGCACCGTCGATTTTGTCGGCGGACTTTGCCAATATGGGCGCCGCGGTTAAAAAAATCGAAGAGTGCGGAGCAGATTTAATTCACTGTGATATTATGGACGGCAGTTTCGTCGAGCCAATAACTTTCGGCAGTCAGATGCTCAAAAATATCCGCCCGCTCACCAAATTGCCGCTCGACGCGCACCTTATGGTAGAACACCCCAAGACACAGATAAAATTCTTCGCCGAGGCGGGCGCGGACATTATAACCGTTCACTATGAGGCGTGCGCAAAAATTTCGGAAAGCTATTTGGAAGAAACTCTCCGTCTTATAAAATCCTGCGGCGTAAAGTGCGGCGTCGTCGTCAATCCCGACGTTCCCGTGGAAAATATTTTTCCCGTATTCCCGCTTGTGGATATGGTGCTTATAATGTCTGTTTACCCCGGCTACGGCGGACAGAAATTTATTCCCGAAACGCTTGAAAAAATCAAAAAGGCACGGGAATATGCCCAAGTTACGGGCAAACCCGATATGGATATAGAGGTTGATGGCGGGGTATCTTTGGACAATGCGCAAATTATAAAATCGGCGGGTGCAAACGTGCTTGTCGCGGGTTCTGCGATATTTAACTCTACCGATATGCAAAAAACAATTGCGGAGCTTAAAAGATGAAAGCGATTTTGCTTTTAAACGGCGAACCGTACGCGGGCGAAATAGATACCGGAGATAAGGTGGTGTATTGCTGTGACGGCGCCTATTCTTGGGCCAAAAACAAGGTTAAAATAGATAAAAACATAGGCGATTTCGACAGTTTAAGCGAAATTCCCAATCCTCCGCCCGAGGAGATATATCCCTCCGAAAAAGACTGCACCGACGGCGAAATTGCGATGAAAAAGCTGATTGAAGAGGGCGCGGAAAGCGTTACTGTATACGGCGGTGGCGGTGGGAGAGAGGATCACTTTCTCGGCAACCTTCAACTGCTTTATTTGGGGCATATATCGGGGGTAATTTGTGAAATGGTCACAAATAATTCTATAATTTTCCCTGCCGACGACGAAATTTTTTTGGGTAAATATAAGGGCAAAACCTTTTCTGTGTTACCTTTCGGCGGCCCCTCGCATATAATAAGTTACAGAGGGCTGAAATACGCCTATCCCGAACGCTTGACTTACGGGAATTGCAGGGGGATATCCAATATCGTAACGGATGATAATGCCTTTCTGCACGTTAACGGGCCCGTCCTCGTTTTTATAAATACAGAAAGTATTTAATTTTTGTGAACTTTTAAACACTATACGGCGCAAGCAAAACATGCATTTGCGCCCGCTCACTCAATTTGCGAATGCTTTTTGCACTAGAATATTAGAATTTTTTACAATAAAGTGTGCAAAGCGTCGCTTCGCTCGCACGGCTCACTGGAAGTGAATGCTCGCAATTGAGTAATTGTTTGCCCCTAATTATTGCGGGCAGAGAAACATAGTTTCTAAAAATCACGAAAAATTAAAAGCGCAAATTAGCTTTTAATTTTTGTGAACAAAAATAAGGGGGAAATATGACGATAATCTGCATTAAACCGCCGAAGCCGATAAGAAAAATATTGAGGTTGTTTATTCGCAAATGAACTATATAGATTTACATTGCGACACGCTGACTGCGTGTTGCGACAGTGGACAAGGTATTATTGAAAATAATTTGCAGGCGGACGTTGAAAGGCTTAAAAAAAGCGGCTGTACAGCTCAATGCTTTGCAATCTTTACGGAGGGCGCTTCTGCCCCGCAAGACTTTGAAAAATACCTCTCTTTCTATCTTAAAGAGCTGGAAGAAAACCCCGAAAAACTAATGCCCGTAACCTCTTCACAAAATTTAAAAAAATGCGTTAGTTCGGGCATATTAGGGGGTCTATTGACTGTTGAGAACCTCTCTTTTATCGGCGACGACCTCTCGAAAATTGCCTGTCTTTCAAAAGCGGGCGTTAAAATGGCGTCCCTTGTATGGAACAACGAAAACCTGCTTGCAAGCCCGAATCTGAAATTTGAAAACGGTGTGCCGCAATTTCTTGAAAGAAGTAAAAAGGGGCTTACCGACTTGGGGCGTCAGGCGGTTGAAGAGCTTGATAAAAATAAAATAATAGTCGATATCTCGCACCTGTCCGACGGCGGTGCGGAGGAGATTCTAAATAACAGAAAGATTCCCGTAGTTGCAAGCCACTCAAATTGCGAGAGGGTATGTAGAGTGAGCCGCAACCTTACGGACGGGCTTATAAAGAAGCTTGCCGACTGCGGCGGGGTTATCGGCGTCAATTATTGTATGGATTTCCTCGGCGACGAGACCTTTGAAAGCGTCGCACGCCATATTTCACATATTATAAATATAGGCGGCGAGGACAGCGTGGCACTCGGCAGCGATTTTGACGGAATACCCGCGCCCGAGGGTTTGGAGGACTGCACCAAAATTCAAAAGCTTTTAACCTTTCTCGAAGGCAGAATAGGAATATCCGCGTTGGAAAAGCTCGCGCACCTCAACTTTGAACGCGTATTCAAAGAGGTCTGCGGTTAAATCGATAATATTAAAAGCAAGCTTTAAGTGGCTTGCTTTTTGTTTTGCGCTATGATACAATATATAATATGAAAATCAAACACACGAAAAAAATAACCGCAATATTTGCGGCAATAATTTTTGTATTCTTGGCTTTGATTTGCCTGACCGCGTCCGGCTGTAGCTACACAATCGACTACGACTATATCCAATATGACGGCGAGGAGGGTTACTACGTGGTAAAGGCGGGCGGATACGTCAGCTCGCTTACAGGCACGCTTGAAATCCCCGCAACCTACGGCGAGGGCGACAAAGAGGCCCCCGTAAAGGAAATTGCCCAAGAGGGCTTCCGCGGCTGTGCCATAACCAGACTGATAATTCCCGCCTCGATAACCAAAATAGGCATTGCGGCGTTTGCGAATTGCGCACAGCTTGAAGAAGTGGAATTTAAAGAGGGAAGCACCCTTAAGGAAATTCCGCAGGGCATCTTCGGCTACGACTCGAGTCTGACGAAAGTAAATCTTCCCTACACGGTTGAAACTATCGGCTACTACGCTTTTTTAGAGTGCAAAACTCTTGAAACCGTAAATCTCCCCCAAAATCTTAAAATTATAAGAGCACGCGCTTTCGAGGACTGCTATGCTTTGAGCAAAATTACTTTCCCCGAGGGGTTGGAAAGTATAGGTCATCTTGCCTTTTACAACAGCGCTCTGACGGAGGTTATAATACCCGACAGCGTGCACGACACGCAAATTTCCGTGACGGATGAGCAAGGGGAACCTCAAACGGAAACTCTGCTCGGCTTGGGTTACGGCGCGTTCCATACCTGCCGTTCGCTCAAAAAAGTTGTTGTCGGCAGTGGAATTACCGTATTAAAATCGGGCGTATTCGGCTACTGCGACAACCTTGAAGAGGTCTATATTCCATCGTCCGTCACAAAAATAGAGGAGGCGTATTTCAGCGGCGGCAGTATCCTGTACGGACACGCCTTCCACAACTGCACCTCGCTTAAAATTATCAACTATGCCGGAACCGAAGAGGAGTGGGCTCAAATTCAAATTGAAAACCCCTCGTATAGTTATAGCGGCTCAACCTTTAATAACGACGCTCTGTTTGAGGATAAAAACGACAAATTGACAATAACTTACAATACAGGCTACACGGCATAAAAGCAGTTCACAAAATTAAAAAAATAAAAAACCGCTTCGAAATGAAGCGGTTTTTGTGTACTGAAACAAATCCGTAAATTTATGCTCTCTCTACGGTTTTAAGGCATCTCGTGCAAACATAACCTGTGACCTGTTTGCCGTTCTCGATATAGGAAACTTTCTGTACGTTGGCCTTGAAAGTTCTTCTTGTTCTTCTCTTCGAGTGGCTTACGTTGTTGCCCGAAGTCTGACCTTTTCCGCATACGCCGCAAACTCTTGACATATGATACACCTCCGTGGGGATAATTCGTTAAAAATAAGGCCGTTATCAAAGCGACCTTATAAAATATAACACTTCTTTTAAAAAAAATCAATTAAAAATGCGTATTATTGTTTTATTTTTTTGCGGAATTTGCAAAATAATTTTAGCATTATTATCCAAAAGGCGTATTTTCTGCGGGTTTAAAGGGTCGAATTTTGATATTTCGTCAGGAAATACTTGCCAAAACGAATAAAATAGTTTAGAATAGCCATTGGGGATAGCCGAGAAGCTTCGGATTTTATCACAATTTGAAGTTTCGCATAAAGCATAAGTTCCCAAATTAGGAGTAAAAATGTCGGTCAACACAAGCAACGTTTACGGAAAAATTTCAATCTCCGACCAAGCCATCGCAAAGGTGGCTAAAAACGCTGTGCTCGAATGCTACGGCATCGTTGACACCGTTTCCCGCCGTTTAAAAGACTCGCTGTCCGAGCTTATGAAAAGACAGCCCGACGGCCGCGGAATCAAGGTAGTAACTTCGGGTGACAGAATTTTTATAGACGTAAACGTAATTATAAAATACGGCGTTTCCATAAACGCCGTAGCCGAATCATTGAAAGAAGGCGTTAAATACAAGGTTGAACGCTTTACGGGCATGATAGTTGACACCGTAAACGTCAATATTTTAGGGGTAAAGTTGTAATACTTTACCTTATTGCTTGTTTATAGATACCCCTCGCGGTGGTCGACCCTTATTAAGGAGTAATATGCAGAAAACAATAAACAGTACCGAGTTCCGCAAGATGATAATCTCGGGCTCGAGAATGCTTGATATAAACAGAACCAAAATCGACTCATACAATGTATTCCCCGTTCCCGACGGAGATACGGGCACAAATATGTCGCTCACGCTGCAATCGGCGGTTAAGGAGCTTGGCGGTTGTACTTCGAACCGTTTTCAGGAAATTTGCGACAGCGTTTCAAAGGGCGCTTTAAAGGGCGCAAGAGGAAATTCGGGCGTAATTTCATCACAGATAATGAGAGGAATTTGTTCCGTAATTAAGGACACGAAGGACTCTTTTACCACTAAAATATTTGCAAAGGCGTTGGAGGCGGGAACCAAGGTTGCCTACGGCGCGGTTGCAATTCCCAAAGAGGGAACTATACTTACGGTTGTAAGGCTTATGAGCGAGGCGGCTCCCCGTCTTGCGAGCGAGCACAAGGACTTCGTACCCTTTTTAAAAGCGCTTATCGAAGTCGGCGACGAGGCGCTTGCCCGCACACCCGAGCTTCTTCCCGTTTTGAAAAAGGCGGGGGTTGTGGACTCGGGCGGCATGGGGCTTATGACCATAATGCGCGGTTTCCTTGCCGCGTTCTCGGGCGATGAGGCGGACCTCGGCGAAATCCCCACCGAGGCCGTTGAAACAAAATCCGACGAGGACGTTTTCGGCGACAACTCGGACATAATCAACCTCGATTTGGGCGAGATAGAATTTGCGTACTGCACCGAATTTTTCGTCATCAACTTAAAACAGATGACCACCCTTGCCGACATCGACAAATTAAAGGAAAAGCTGATGCAGATAGGCGACAGCGTAATCTGTATAGGCGATTTGGAGCTCGTAAAGGTTCACGTTCACACCAACACCCCCGGTATTGCTTTGAGTTACGCGCTCGAGCTCGGCGAGCTTGACAGAATCAAGATAGAAAACATGCTTGAAGAAAACCGCGCCTTAAAAGCCAAGATGGAGGCGGAGAAGAAAGAGATGGGTATGCTTGCAATCTGTGCGGGCAGCGGTCTTGCGGAAATATTCAAGGATCTTCTCTGCGACAGAATTATAGAGGGCGGTCAGACAATGAACCCCGCCGCGCAGGATATTGCCGACGCCGTTCAGAAGATTAACGCTTCGAACGTGTTCGTGTTCCCCAACAACTCCAACGTAATACTTGCGGCGGAGCAGGCAAAGGCGCTCGTCAACAACCGCACTATTCACGTAATTCCCACAAAAACCGTGCCGCAGGGCTTTGCGGCGGCGCTTGCCTTCAACCCCGAAGCGTCCGTTCCCGAAAATAAGACCAATATGACGCACGCAATCGACAACGTATCGTCCGGTCAGGTAACTTACGCCGTAAGAAACACCACTATGAACGGGTTCAAGCTCAAAGAGGGCGACATAATAGGACTTGACAACAAGCGTATCCTTGCCAAGAGCGACAGCATCGAGGAGACGACCGTCAAGCTTGTCAAGGCTCTCAAAAACGACGACCACGAGATGATAACTTTATACTACGGCGAGGGCGTCAAGGAAGAGGAGGCGGAAGAGCTTGCGGCAAAAATTACCGAGCTCTATCCCGATTGCGACGTAGATTTCCACTACGGCGGTCAGCCCGTGTATTACTATATGGTATCTTTGGAATAAACTCAAAAAAACTTACTAATGCCGCAAGAGTACTTGCGGCAATATTTATAAAAAGATAAAATGGAACTTTGTAAATTAAAATTTATATCGGAAAAGAGAGAGAAAGATTTCAACAAACTCGGCATATACACGGTTGAGGAGGTCGCAAAGCACTATCCGCGCGACTATCTTGATATGCGCAACGTCACGCCCGTTCAAAGGGCATATCACAACGACGTAATTTTGACCGTGTGCGAGGTCCTGGACGTTGAAGTCAACCGCTATTCCCGCCGCCCCTTCGTCAAGGCGATGTGTCAGCAGGGCGGATATATATTTTCGGCAATCTGGTTCAATCAGATGTATGTCGCAAATAAGTTGACGAGAGGGGAATACCTCTTCTACGGCAGGGTTCAGAACAGATACGGAATGGGCGCGACTCTCGTCAATCCCTCGTTCGAGCCTTCTGACAAGGTCTCCAACTTAAAGGGGCTCGTGCCCGTCTATTCGCTGTCGGGCAGCTTGACGCAGGGAATTGTGCGGGTTGCCGTAAAGGACGCGCTCGCAAAGACGAGCTTTTACAGCAATATTCCGGAACAGCTGTGCAGAAAGTATTCGCTCATGCCCCTTTCTACGGCGTATCGGAAAATTCACTGTCCCGAAAGCGCCCGCGATATAAAAGAGGCGTCTTTCAGAATTGCGGTTGAAGAGTATTTCCTGCTCGTCACGGCTTTCAAGGTCATAAAGGGGGACAGGGACGACGTGCGCACCCGCCGCTACAACGTCACGCGCAAGGCGGTTGCGGAGTTTATATCCCGCTTTGGTTTCAGCTTCACGCAGGGGCAAAACGACGCGGTAAACGCAATTTACTGCAATTTAACTTCCCCGCACAATATGAATATGCTCTTGCAGGGCGACGTCGGCTGCGGCAAGACCGCGGTTGCGCTTGCGGGCATATTTATGGCGGTCAAGTCGGGTTATCAGGCGGCAATGATTTCCCCCACCGAGGTGCTTGCCCGTCAGAGCGCAAAGCTCATTGAAAAATACTTCCCCGAATACTGCGTAAAAACCCTTACGGGCTCAACCCCCGCCGCCGAAAAAAGAGAGATTAAAAAGGCGCTCGCAAGCGGGGAAGCGCACATAGTCTGCGGCACTCACGCCGTTATCCGGGACGACGTTATATTCAATAATCTTGCCTTTACCGTCTGCGACGAACAGCACCGCTTCGGCGTGGCGCAGAGGGCGTCTTTAACCCAAAAGGGCGACGGGTGCGACACTCTCATAATGTCTGCAACCCCCATTCCGAGAACGCTCTCTTTAATTTTCTACGGCGACCTCGATATAACTACCATAAAGGACAAGCCCAAGGCAAGGCAGGAAATTTCCACTTCCATAATTCCCGAAAGCAAGTATCCGGCAATGTACAATTACGTTGCGGAGCAGGCGGGGCTCGGCAACCGCACCTACATAGTCTGCCCCAAGATAGAGGGCGACGACGAGGGAACGGTAATGTCCGTAACCGAAATTTACGAGGAGCTCAAAGCCAAAATGCCCTCCGTAAGATTTGCGCTTTTGCACGGCAAGATGAAGGACAAGCAGAAGAACGAGGTTATGACGGCGTTCAAAGAGGGGGAGTACGACTGCCTCGTTTCGACTACCGTAATCGAGGTGGGTGTGGACGTCCCCGAGGCGACAACAATGATTATCTACAACGCCGAAAGGTTCGGGCTTTCACAGCTCCATCAGCTCCGCGGACGTGTGGGCAGAGGGGATAAAAAGAGCTACTGTTTCCTTTTAATGGGTTCGGATACGCCCGAAGCCCGCGAAAGATTGAGTGTTATAAAAAACAGCACCGACGGTTTCGAAATTGCCGAGGCGGACTTAAAAATGCGCGGAGGCGGCGACTTTATGGGCACCCGCCAGAGCGGAAGAATGTTGTCGGAGATTAAAAATTTAAAATTCTCCGTGGACGCGGTGTTCACGGCAAAGAATATCTCGGACGAGGCGTTCTCGGGCGTCTACGACGTAAACAAGCTTGCCCGCATAGCCTCGCAGAAGTACGAGAGCTTGAAAAATATAGTTTTAAATTAAGTTCACAAAAATTTAATTTTATTCTGCAAATTAAATTTTTCGTGATTTGGGGGAACTAAGTTCCCCTTTGCGAGATAACTAAGGGCAAACAATAATAAAATCTCGCAAATTCCCTTCCAGTAAGCCGAAAGGGTTCGCAAATCGGGTGCGCGGGCGGAGGGAAACCCTCCTTGCGCCGTAAAGCGTTTTAAAAATGTTCACAAAAAACAGCCTGCGCAGAAAAGCAGGCTTTTTTTCGTGAACTTTATTTTATATTATAATGAAATGGGCTATAATTTTTACAAATAATAAAAAATCATTTGACAAGGCTTGACAAGTTTGGTAGAATTGGTTCTGCGTATTTTAATATGGACGACTATGTGCGTTCAGTCAAAAAGCGCAAAAATCAAGTTTATTTCCGAACGCTTTAAGGGTAGCGGACGGTGATATATACAGGGCGTGCCATAAAACGCCACCCGAGTAAATTAAGGAGGTAAAAAATGCCTACAATTAACCAGCTGATAAGAAACGGCAGGGAAAAACAGGTTTACAAGAGCAAGTCGCCCATTCTGGACAACTGCCCTCAAAAGCGCGGCGTATGCCTTTCGGTTACGACAACCACGCCTAAAAAGCCTAACTCGGCAATAAGAAAGATTGCAAGAGTCCGCCTTACCAACAAGCAGGAAGGTACCGTTTATATCCCCGGCGAAGGCCACAATTTGCAGGAGCACTCTTCGGTTCTTATAAGAGGCGGAAGAGTTAAGGACCTGCCCGGCGTACGTTATCACATCGTGCGCGGCGCACTCGATACGGCAGGCGTATCCAAGAGAATGCAGGCGCGTTCCCGTTACGGCGCAAAGAAACCCAAGAAATAATTTTTCGGCGCAGTAATTTTCAACAAGTAAAAATTCCTATTTATTCGGATTTATATCACCCTTACCGCAATAAATAGGCAGTATTCGTTTTAAAACGGAGAAGATTTGCTACTACTTAATAACTTAAATCTTTAATGAGTTATATTTTACAATAATTTACGGCACAAGCAAAATCACATTTTTGCGCCCGTGCACTCAATTTGCGAATGCTTTCGCCTGAGTGGAAGGGAATTGATGCAATTTTATAAATGTTTGCCATTAATAATTGCATCAAGGGAAACTTAGTTTCCCAAATCACGAAAATTTGCTTGCGCAGAATAGCAAGTAAATTTTGTGAACTAAGTAGCAAGCAATAGCCTTTTAAGGTAAAAACCCTTAAACGAATTCGCAAAATGTGTTTGCACAGAATAACAAGCAAATTTTGTGAACACAAATTTTTTTCGGAGGTAAAGAATTATGCCCAGAAGAGGCGGCGTTCCCAAGAGGGACGTATTACCCGATCCCGTATATAATTCCAAGGTTGTGACAAAGCTTATCAACCAGATTATGCGCGACGGCAAGCGCGGAACGGCACAGACGATCGTTTACGACGCTTTTAATATAATGAGTGAAAAACTCGGCAAAGATGCAATGGAAATTTTCGAGCAGGCAATGAACAATCTCATGCCCGTACTCGAAGTTAAGGCAAGGAGAGTAGGCGGTGCCAACTATCAGGTTCCCATCGAAATAAGACCCGAAAGAAGACAGACGCTTGCAATCCGTTGGCTTGTTATCGCAA
>JAFLVP010000029.1 GCA_022508265.1 Clostridiales bacterium | reverse complement strand
CGGCTATCTCGTTTACGGCATAAGCAATTTACCTGCAGACGTAGCAGTCGGCAAGACGATTACTGCGCAGGGCGTTCTTGATATCTACAACGGTTTATATGAAATAACCAACGCAACCGTCACGGTAGGCGAAACCGCAGCCGTTACACCTATCGACATTACCGAGATATTCACAGCAGCTAACGGCATGTCGGCTGCGGCTCTCGTAAATATGCAGAGCGCACTCGTAACCATCAAGGGCGTAACCCTTAAAGTAAGCGGCAGCAACCTCTACGTTGTTATTGGAAACAACGAGGCTCAGATATTCGTAGGTTCGGGCAAGAGCCACGTTCTCGACGCAGACGCTTTGGCGGCAGTTAAGGCACTGGTTGAGGCAAACGTTGGAGCAACGGCTGACGTGACGGGCTACGTAACGTTATACAGCAACGCTTTCCAGCTTATTCCCGCTGCAGATGCGATTGACATCGACACGTCTGTTGCGGCTAAACTTGCTACCCCCGTTGTAACGATTAATAAAACTACGGGCGTTGCAAGCTGGGCAGCAAACAACAACGCAGAAGGCTATATCGTAAAGATTGACGGCGTTGACGGCGAGCTTACGACCGAGACTTCCGTTACCTTGACAAACGGACAGAAGATACAGGTTAAGGCAGTCGGCGACGGCGAAAACTACACCGACAGCGACTGGTCGGCAGAGCAGACCTATACTGCCAAAGTTCCCGTTACCAACGGCGTAGAATTTGACTTTTCATTCATATCAGATTCCTCCGCAAGCTCAACAGCCTATACGGCAACAACGGCAACCGAAGCGTTCAAGGAGGCTTGCGATAACGCAGGCGATTTCGTTAGTGTAACCGCTACCGAAAAAGTTTATCCCGGCGACAAAGACAGCAGCAGCGGACGTAGCACGGGTGGATTGATTAAATTCAGCACGAGCAGTGTAAACGGCTCAGTTACGCTTAGTTTTAACAAAAAGGCGGTACGCGTTGTCATCAATTGTATAGCTTGGCAAGCCGCCAGCGGTAGCTATGATGCAAGTAAAATAAAGGTTAACAGTGCAACCGAACAGAATGTTCCCCAGGTGGCAACCGATTTGACTTTTGATATCACTGCATCAAACACGGTTACTATCAGTTCAACCGCTAAGAGATTTAATATATACAGTATAATTGTTTACTTTGAGAATGTAGAACCCACTCCGCTTACCGCACCCGAAGTTACAATCGACCTTGACGGTCTTGCAACGTGGGAGCCCGTTACCGGCGCAACCGGTTACGAATACGTAATCACCCACAGCGACTCAACCACGACAACCGACACTATCACGGCTACGCAGGTTCAGCTTACCGACGGCGACAAGATTAAAGTTAAATCACTTGGCGACGGCGAAGATTATATAAGCAGTGACTACGGCACCGAAGTTACCTACACGATGGTTCCCGTCACGCTTGGCGTTCCCGTTGTTGAAGTAAACCACGCAGGCGTTGCAAGTTGGGATGCAGTTGAAAACGCTGTTAAATACGTTTACGTAATTAACGACGGAGAAGAACAGGAAACCACCCACCGTACCGTACAGCTTACAAACGGTCAGTCGATTAAGGTTAAGGCAGTCGGCAAAGAGGGAAGCAGATTCCAGGCAAGCGCTTACTGCGAACCCGTAACCTATACCGCTCCCACCGTAGCAGAACAGCTTGAAAACCCCACCGTTACCGTTGCAATCGACGGTACCGTCACGATTGAAAACGAAAACGCAGTCAGCTTTGACTACACAATCGGCGACGGAGAAAAACAGAACGTAGCAAACGGCGAAGACGGCGCAGCTGTAACGCTTGCAACCAAGCTTACCAACGGTCAGACGATTAAGGTCGTTGCAAAGGGAGATGGAACCTACTACACCGACAGTGCAGAGGTAGAAATTACTTACACGGCTCCTCAGGCTCTTGAGGCAGTTACGGAAGTTACAATCGCAATTGAAGGCAATACCGCAAACAAGGTTGTAATTACCTGGACGGCTGTTGCAAACGCAACCGGATATTCCTATCAGATAGGCTCCGCAGCGGCAGTTACAACGACCGATACCACGTTGACCGTTACCCTCAACGAGGGAACCGTTTTCAGTATTACCGCATTGGGCAATACCGCAACTGCGGAAACTGCAGCAAACGGCGACTACTCGGCTTACTATCTCGACAGCACTGTTTACGCAGCACCCGCATTTAATATCGACAACGAAAAGACCTACACCGTATCCGAAATAGTTAAAATCGCAAAATATTACGGCACGACGGCACCCTCAAAAGAATTTACGGTAACTGGCGTTGTTTCCTCAAACGCAGCTTACAGCACTCAGTACAGCAATATTGATGTCGTTCTTAAAGAAGGCAGCGATACGTTCACAGTATTCCGCGCTAACTTTAGTGCAGAGTTGCTTGACACGTGGAAAACGGCGGAAGCGAACGCCCTTGTTGACTGTACCGTAACCGCAACTGGTAAACCTTTCTATTATAATAGCTCTACCTTGGAATTTAATTCCGGTTGCAAAATTACAGCTGTTGAAATGTCGGCAGAAATCAGAGTTGCTAAAGCTAAAGCGGCTATGGACGACAAACTCGATTGCGAAACGACTGACGAAGACTATACCTATACACTTCCTCTTACCGGAGAGTTCGGTACAACCATTACCTGGTCGTTCGAGGGTTTAGAGGAAGATGATTATATCTATGACGATGAAGAAGGAACGCTTTTAGTTACCCGCAAGGACACGGAAATTACGTTTACCGCTACGGCTACCATTTCCTACACCAACGGCGACGACAAGGCAAACGACACTTTGTCATTCGAATTAACCGTTTTGGCAACCGGCTCGGCAGTTCCCGAAACCCCCAAGGAGGTAACGGAAACGTTTACCCTTAATCCTTTGAACGGATATACAAGCGGTACCGCCGTTACTTCGCTTACAAGCGGTGACGTTACGCTAACCTTTGCAAAAGGAGGCAACAGCAGCAACGAGCCTAAATATTACACGGCTAACCCTTCGGGTGTTCGTTGCTATCCAAAAAATACGATTACCGTAACCGCCGACGGACAAACAATCACTAAAATTGAGTTGACTTATTCCGGTTCTAACGCGATTACTGCAGATAATGGAACTTATAATAATAATGTCTGGACTGGTTCTGCAACGTCGGTAACCTTTACAATCGACGGTTCAAGCGGAAACAACGCAATGACCAAAATCGTTGTTACGTACGAGGCAAAGCCTATCACCGAAGAAGATATTACCGTAGCTCTTAATAAAATTTCACTTGAAGCAAGCTATGAAGCTACAAGCTTTGACGTTCAAACAAAGATTGACAGAGTTGAAATTTCGTGGACTTCAAGCAATAACGAATACGTTACAATTAACAACGAAACCGGGAAGGTAACTATTAACTGCGAAGACGAGCAGACCGTTACCCTTACGGCTACGGCAGAATGCACTTGCGGAGAAGATACCCACCATACAAAAACCTTCTCTGTAAAGGTGAAGAAACCCTCCACCAGCGAACCTGTTACCGTGACGATGAAGTCGACATTATCGAGTGGAAATATGTCTAAAACCGAAAACAATGCAGCAAGCGTCAACTTAGATGCAAGCATATTCAATGTGTTGTCTAGTGGAGGGTCCAATAATGTCGGTACGTATGCTGAATTAAGAATGTACAAGGGCAATATTTTGACGGTTTCAGCTACCGGAGTTACGATTCTTTCAATTAAAATTACGATATCTTCATCTTCCTACAACCCGACCCATGCAGTTAAGGCAGGGGATACAGTTGTTACGGGAACCGTATCCGACTTAGTTGAAGAATACACTATTAATGCAAGCAGTTTCTCTATTACCAACAACGCATCGGATAACACTCAGTTGCGCATTAAAGAAATAGAAATTACGTATCAAGTTGGTTAATTTCAGTTAACACTCAAGCAATTTTAAAGCCCGAAGGTGTTTAATGTGAATCATAAGGGCAGAACGAAAAAATAAATAATTTTAGAGTGAGTTCGGTATTTTACCGAACTCATTTCTATATAAATAAGGCTCCTCCATAGGAGGAGCTGTCACTAAGTGTAGTACAGATTCGTGGGCTGCCATTGGGGAACGGCATATTGAGGTTGACATTTATACAACTTTTTTTGTTATGTAATTAAATGCCGAGATGTCTGTCATGTCGCAGCGGATGGGGGTAATGGAGATATGGCCCGTCATAACCGCGTCAGTATCAAGCTCTAAATTGCGCGTTCCTTTATATAGGCACACGAGACAGGGCTTTACCGTGCCGTCGGGAAGAAATTCAAATTCGTCGCTGTAAATTGCAGGTCCCATTTTGGTCACAAGAATTTCTTCGCCCTTTTCAGGGAAATTTACGTTTATAATTTCAGCAAAATCAAACATTCTGCGGTTTTGTATCTCTTTATACACTCTGTCGATATTCTTAACGGCGTTTTCAAAGTGGTTGTACGCTGTAGAAACGGCTATTGCTTTAATACCCGACATAGCCGCCTCAAAGCACGCGCCGACCGTGCCCGAATAGTGTATATCCGCGCCAAGATTAGGACCGCAATTTATGCCCGATAGCACAAGGTCAAACTGCTTTTTCATACCGAGTACGGCAATGCGCACGCAGTCGGCGGGAGTGGAGTCCACGCTGTAAGCCTCGATTCCTTCGAAAATATCAACTTTTTTAACTTCGTAAGTGCCGTGAATTTCAATAGATTGGCTCTTTGCGCTCTGCTGTGTTTTAGGCGCAAAAACGCAAACCTCGCCAATATTTTTAGCCCAATCTACAAGATATTTTAAGCCGGGAGCCTCAATTCCGTCGTCGTTGGTAATTAAAATCTTCATAGCCAGCCCTCGTGTGTAGCTTTATATTCGCCGAGCAATTTGTCGGCGTCTTTTATGAGAGAGCACATTTCTTCCTGCGAATACACGGTTGCGCCCGCCGCCTGTGCGTGTCCGCCACCGTGATAATTTTTAGCAAGGTCGTTAATTTCAAGAAAGCGCGAACGCAGTCTTACACGGATAGAATTTTTCGCCAAATCGTCGATAAAGGCAATCCAAATAAGGCTCCCGCGTATTCTTTTAAGCTCGGTAACAACGTCGCTCGCCGACTCCAATGTCAGATTGAACTGCTCCTGAATTTCCTTGCTCATATATATATAAGCAACGCCGTTTTCGGTTATTTTTATATTGTCGTAAACAAAGGATTTCAGCTTTAAACGCTCAAAATCTTCCATATAGAGGTTTGCGTACAGCGTTTCGGTATCGATTCCGCAGTCTAAAAGCGCGCCGGCTATGCGTAGAGTTTCTCCGCAAACCTCCGAGTGGCGGAATCTGCTGCTGTCCGTAACAATGCCGAGATATATATAGGTTGCCGCCTCTTTTGTAAGCTTTAACTTGTCTTTGAAGGTCAAACAGAAGTCTGCAATCATCTCGCAGGCGGCGGAGCGCCAATCTTCAACCCAATTTATGTCGCCGTAAGGGTCTGCCTCGATATGGTGGTCGATT
Source organism: Clostridiales bacterium (assembly GCA_022508265.1). Classification (GTDB taxonomy): domain Bacteria; phylum Bacillota; class Clostridia; order Christensenellales; family Borkfalkiaceae; genus Coproplasma. The sequence goes on along the minus strand of JAFLVP010000029.1, from coordinate 9,699 downwards.
TTAATCAATTCCTTAGCTAAAGTATACTTTCTGTTTGAAATTCTCGCCCTTGTGCCAGTATCTATTACAATCTGCAAAGCTCCGTCGTAAACTTCGTCGCTCACGGTGTCCTCGCCGCCCGTAAAGGCTAAATCGTCCGAATAATCTTCGTTTACAAGATAAATTTTCTTGTCGGGATAGGTATCGCGGAGGACCTTCACAAAGCCTTTGGTGGAGCCGATTGCGTCTCCGTCGGGGCGGATGTGGCGGGATACGATTATAGTTTGATAACTTTCGATTTTGTCTAAAATTTGTTTCTTAATTTGCTCGTTCATAATAATTCAAGCCTTCCGTTTAGTTATTTTTGTCGCCGGTTGCGGCAAGCTCGTTTAAATCGTTCAAAAGCTGCATTGCGGTAGCTCTATCTGGAACGGTGCAGCCGCTTGCCTTCTTGTGACCGCCGCCGCCGTATTTAACTGCGATAGGATTTATATTGTAGCGGTTAGAGCGCAGCTCTGCGTGAACACCGTCGTCACTTTCTGTAAAGTTTACCCACACGAATACGCCTTTAATATCGTGCATAAGCCCTACAAGCCCCGTCGAAACAACGGGCGCGGCGTCGCTGTTTGCGGGCAAATCTTCACGCGCGGTGTATATGTAGGCAACGTTGTTTTCCGTGAATTTAATTTTGTGCATGTTGTCGGCTTTTGCAATTATTTCGGAAAAGTCCTCGGCATACAGATTATAGTAGAGGGTGTTCAAATCAATGGGTTGGGACATCAGATACGCCGCAAGCTCGAAGGTGCGGGCAGTGGTGCTGTCGAACACGAACCTGCCGCTGTCGGTAACCATGCCCGTATAGAGCGCGGTCGCGGAAACGGGCGAAAGCTTGAGTTTGTTTACTTTTGCAAACATAGCAACCAAACCGCAGGCGCTCTCGTAAGTGTTATCTACGATATCAAGGTCGGCAACCTTTTCTTGAAAGATGTGGTGGTCAAAACGCAGGGTCTTAGCGGCGGTTTTGTATCTGTCGTCACAAATCATACGCGCCGAACCGCAGTCAAGAATAATGGCAAGCGCATCCTTGTAATATTCGTCGGGGATATCGTCCATTTTCTGTTCCATAAACGGAAGGCGTTTCGCCTCATCACCTACTACGTAAACTTCCTTTTTCGGGAAATTGTCTTTAAGTATTGCGGCAAGTCCTTTTTGGCTGCCAAGCGCGTCGCCGTCGGGGTAGTTGTGACGGTGAATGATAATTCGGTTATATTTTTTTATCAGCTTTAATGCCTCTTTGAACATCTGTTTTTCTCCTTGCGTTTATCAAAATATTATACTATATTTGGGGCATTTTGTCAAGCGTCATCTTGACAAGGAGCACTATTTCAAGTATAATAGTGCATAAGAGAATTTGCCTATGAAAAAATACAGAATACGCGTCGGACTTGACGTCGACGACACAATTTACGAGTGTAATTCTTACGCCGTTTCAATCATAAACAGCCGCCACCCAGACGAGGAACCGCTGAAGCTTGAGGACATTAAAACTTGGGGCGGTGGACACAGACACTCCGACGAGCGGATTCAGCTTTACAGCGATCCCGAATTCGTCAGAACGCAGCCAATATCAGAAGGGGCGCAGGAGTTTGTCAAAAAGCTCTCTGAAATTGCGGACGTGTTTTTTATAACCGCCGTGCCCGCTTGCTGTATGAGCGCAAGGGCAGAGCGGCTTATTGCCGATTTCCCCGAAATTCCTGCCGAAAATATGCTTTTGGGCAGGCGTAAGGACATAATTGCGCTTGATATTATGCTTGATGACGGTGCGCACAACATTTCAAGCTCACGTGCGGCTTATCCCGTATTGTTCCGCAAACCGTGGAACGCAGACCTTTCGGGACTGCTTTCAGTCAACAGCTACGACGACTTTTTGCATTTCTGCGAGATGGTAAGAAATTCGTTTTCCGAAAAATTTCCAAGACTTGTTGACGGTGGCGTTTTATGCCTTGTGGGTCCTTCTGGCTCTTCAAAGACAGAGATAGCAAACGGACTTACCTCGCTTGAAGGATTTGAAAAACCGCTTACTTCAACTACACGCCCGCACCGCAAGTCGGAAGGGGAGGAATCGTACCGTTTCATCAGCGAAAGACAGTTTATTAAAGAGAAGAACGAGGGTAGGTATATAGAGACTACCGTTTACAGCGGCTATCATTTCGGTACGTCGGCAAAGGAAATCGACCCGATTGTTGAGAGGGGAGGGGTCGCTGTAATTCCCATTGATATCTGCGGAGCAATCACAATTAAAAATTTGTACAGACAGCGCGCTATGCTTGTATTTACGCGCAGAGAGCGCGCCGACGCAATTAAGAGCATTATTGAAAGAGATATTGACATTGATGACAAGACGCGGCGCATTATGTCGCTCGACTTTGAATACCGCAACAGTGAGGTATGCGACGTTGAGGTAAACGTCGGCGACGACGTCAATGCGGCAGTCAATAAAATAGTGGAACTGGTAAAGCGTAAATAATTCAAGACAATTTAATTTATAGCAGAAAATGATAAGTTCATATAAATTGTAAATTCCTCATAAAGTAATATATGAGGAATTTTTCTTTTTGCGGCTATAAATGGGATAAAAAGTATTTTTTTGCCTTTTTAATAGCAGTAATTTGCTCTATTATATGTGGCATAGTACTATACAAACCTGTAATTTCTAACATTTACTTGCGAAATTTGGTGTATGATTACGTCTATAATGTCTTTAACTTCAAAAATTCGGCTTTGATTTTGCCTCACCTATTTGTTGGACTGATTTATCTTTACGCCGTATTTTTGATAGCGTATTTTACTAAATTCAAGTATTTGACGCTCATTTTTGTATTTTTAAGGGGACTGTTTTTCGGCATCTATATCGCCATAATTATGAGTGCAAATTCGTTTAGCGGAATAGTAGTCGGTTTGATAGTTTATATTCCGTCATCGCTTATAAGCTTTGCGCTATGCTATTTTATAGTTGAATTTTGCAAGATTTGTAACAATAATTTTGCCTTCATTTTACCGGCAGTGGCGGCTGTGATTGATACCGTAATTTTTGTAATTTTGTTGAATCTTGTGTTCAGAGCGGTAATTGCCATCGTATAATATTAAATATTATCGGCATACTGTTAATATGAAAAAGTTATTTACGGTTATGTTATCGTCCTGTATTGCAATTTCTACGTGTGCCTTAACGGGTTTTACCGTTGAAGGAAAAGAGGAGCGTAAGTTAAGTTCAAACTGCAAGTCGGCTTATCTTATGGACTTCGATTCGGGCGAATGTTTGTATAAAGAGAACGAGACTGCGCGTATGCCTATAGCGAGCGTGTGCAAAGTTATGACTTTGACTATCGTATTTGACGCCGTTGCAGACGGTAAAATTTCACTTGACGATATAGTTACAGTCAGTGAAAATGCATCCGGTATGGGTGGTTCGCAGGTATATCTTGGTACGGGCGGCACGTACAGCGTGGATCAGCTTGTAAAAAGCGTTATCGTATGTTCTGCAAATGACAGTTGTGTGGCGCTTTCCGAAACCGTTTCGGGCGGAGAGGAGGAATTTGTTGCTCAAATGAACAAAAAAGCAACCGAGCTCGGCTGTACCGACACTGTATTTTCTAACTGCACGGGACTTCCGAGAGACACGCAGTATTCCTGCGCGAAAGACGTTGCTATAATGTTTTCCAACCTTATAAAGTACGAAGATTACTTTAAATACAGCAAAATTTGGCTTGAAGATTTTGTTCATCCCGACGATAGAACGACTTCTATGACTAACACAAATAAGCTGATAAGAAAATATTCATCGTGTGACGGCGGCAAGACGGGCTTTACAAATGAGGCAGGTTTCTGCCTTGCGGCGACGGCTAAAAAGAACAGCTTAAGGCTTATTTCGGTCGTTTTGGGAGCTTCGTCAAGCGACGACAGGTTCAAATCAACGATTAAGATGTTTGACTACGGCTTTGCAAATTTTACTAATAAAATCGTACTCGATAAGGACGTTGAGCTCAACGATAATTTTGAAGTTCGCGGCGGTAAAAAGCAAGATTTTGCCGTCAGACCGCAGGAAAACAGCTACGTGTTTACCCGTATGGGAGTTGACCCGGAAATTACGCATAAAATAATCGCATATGAAGTTAAGGCACCCGTTCTGAAAGATCAAGTAGTGGGTAAAATCGAAGTTTACAAGGACGGAATTCTTGCAGATACCGTGAACGTAGTGGCGGCGGAATGCGTTGAAAAAGCGGAATTTACTGATTATTTTAAAAACGTTGCCGAAAATTGGGCATTATAATTAAATAACCGTATCAATATTTTGCGGCGCACGCCATAGGCGTGCGCCATATTTTGTGTTAATTCATTTGACTATTTTGCATTTTATTGGTAAAATAAATAGGTACAGTTTGGAGAACCAAATGAACTCTCGCGACACTTTACGCTATTGCAAATCAGAATGGTATGGGTGTTGACGTTATTCCCGACAGGTTAAAATGGAACGCATAATTCAGTTAATTGCAGGCGCAATTGCCGTAATTTTTATATTTGCTCCCCACGAATTTGCCCATGCGTTCGCAGCATACAAATGCGGCGATCCTACGGCAAAAATGCGTGGCAGGATGACATTGAACCCCATAAAGCACCTCGATCCTATGGGGTATGCTCTCTGTGTATTTGCGGGGTTCGGCTGGGCAAAGCCCGTACCCATAAATCCCTATAATTTCAGAAAGTACAGAAAAGGGTTATTCCTTACCGCAATAGCGGGGGTTGTTACAAATTATATAATTGCGTTTATTGCATATCCGCTTTACCTTTTGTCGCTGAAATATTTATATTTTCCGACCATATTGGTTTTATATGATTTTCCCTTGTTAGGCGTACTTGTAGAAATTGTTTGTACATCGTTTTACTTAATATTTGCCTACGGGTTAAACGTAATTATTTTTAATCTTTTACCTCTCTTTCCGCTGGACGGGTTCAGGGTTGTAGAGGCGTTCACTCGGGAAATAAATCCTGTGCGCAGATTTTTAAGAAACAACGGGTCTATGATACTGATGATTCTCATTATTGAGAGTTTTCTCTGCGGAATTTTGATGGACTATGCACCTTCCGTTGCTGGTATAGTTCAGTACTTTAATATACTCGGCTACGTACAGACCTTCGGTACAACGATACTCGGCTTCCCCATTACGGCGTTGTGGGGGCTTATAATTCCCGTATAGGTATTTGTTATGGTTGAAAATTACGAAAATTTTGAATCTGTTGTTGACTACAACACCGTACTTGATGACTTTAAAGGTCCTCTCGATTTACTGTTGCATTTGATTAACATTGCACAGATAAGAATAGAGGATATTTTTGTTTCGCAGGTAACGGAGCAGTTTCTCAATTATATCGAGTATATGAAAGCGCAGAACAGCCGAAATATGGAGAAAGAGAGCGAGTATCTCGCTATAGCTGCGCAGATTATTTACATAAAATCAAAGAGCCTTGTGCCCGTTCCCGAGGAGTATGAGGACTACTTCGACCCTGCAGAGGATGAAAAGCTCGCGTTTATCGAGCAGCTGAAACAGCGCGAGTTTGAACTCATTATGGAGGAGACCGAAAAATTAAAAGATTTGGAAACGGTTGGGTATTGCTACAAAGAGCCGGATAAATCTTTGAACACCTTCAGGATAATTTATAAGGATTTGACAATAGACGGGCTTTTGGAAGCATTTGCAAAGATGATGCTTAAAAACGAGAGTCTTGCCCGTGAGAGAGAGAATATAAAGGAAATTCCCAAAGACGCCTTTACAGTTGAGGAAAAGGCGGCGTTCATACGCGATACGCTTGTTGAAAAGGGCGAGGTTTCGTTTGAAAGTTTATTTACAAGTTTTTCAAGGAACGAAATTATCACAACCTTTCAGGCACTTTTGGAAATGCTGAAAAGACAGCGTATTATCGTTGTGCAGGAAAACAATTTTGCTGAAATTATTATTACACTCAATCCCGAGTGGGATTTAAAGGATGACGATGATGAAGAATTTGACGAATATAATTGAGGCTATCGTTTTTGCGTCCGGCGAGGCGGTACCCGTAAAATATATTGTTGAAAAACTTGGTTGCTCGCTTAAAGAAGTAAATGCGTGCGTTACCGAGCTAAAAGAGCGGTACGGAGAGGACTGCGGTATTCAGCTCTTGGTTTTCAACGGTAAACTGCAGTTTGCATCCAGCCCTAAATATAAGGACCAGATTTCTCAAGTTCTTATTCCAATAAAAGAAAAGGAATTTACAAAGGCAATTCTGGAGTGTGCGGCTCTCATTGCGTATAAACAGCCCATCACGAAGCCCGAACTTGAAGATATCAGGCAAGTTAGCTGTGATTATGCGGTGCAAAAGCTTTTAGAGCTTGAAATGATTGAACCTTGCGGAAGAAAGGACGCTGTAGGTAAACCTATTCTATACGCTACAACGGACAACTTCCTTAAAAGATTTAAGCTGAACTCTATAGACGAGTTGCCCGATTATAACGAGCTTATGGAGCAGATTGCTCAGCTTAACAACAGAATGCTTGCCGAAGAGGAAGACTCGTCGTACCTGTATAAAAAGGATGAGTACGTCGAGGAAGGCGGGGAACAGCAGGTACAAACTTCGAATGGCGAGGAAGAGCCGCCTAAACCTCGCACGACAGAGGACGGATACGAAATTCCCGAATTTTTATCCGAAGACGACGACGTTATTAAAATCGACTGATACATATACAAAATTTATTTGCACCCCCAAGGTTTACTTTGGAGGTGCATTTTTTATGCTGTGTGTATTACAATTTGTATATTTATAAAACTGTTACAAATAATAAGTATATGAGCGAGGCAGCCGTATATATTGCTGCGATTAGCTTTGCAATTTGTATTTTTCCTATTCATATATATAATTACGCCTATATAAATACGGAAGAAAAATACGCAAGCTTTAATGCGGGAGTATATAAATTTAACTTTTTTAACGCAAATACCGTAAAAGATAAACCAAACGAAATGCAGGTCAACGGTAAATCCGAAAAAATCGACCCTAACAAGCTAAAAGTCAGTTTATATAGAATTTTCAATCAGTTGTGTATATATAAACTTGTTCAGTTGGGCGATTACGGCTTAATTAAGGAAGATAATGCCTATATCGTACTTGCACAGCATGGGCTGACCACTGCAATTTATAAATTCTTGCAAGTAAACGGCAACTATTGCAAACTGCGCAATTATACGGTTATCAACTGCGAACACGGCGAAATTCGCTACTATGCAAAGGCGGTTACGATAATAAATTTGTTTGTTTTAAGTAAAATATTTTTAATAATCATTTTGGAGAAACTACATGAACGCAAAAATAAGAAAAAACAGAGATAAAGACTTTGAAACTCCCGCAATTCCAATAGATAAAGTTGCAGACGCAAATACCGTAGTCGGGAAGTCGATAATAACCGTGAACGGTGCGGAGATAATTCCACTTTCGTCAGTCACAATCGTAAATTTGAGCGGAGGTGGGGAATATGGCGACTTAAAAACCTTCAAAGAGGCGGACGGCTTTAAATTAGCAGGCGGGAACGGTACGGTCGTAACCGTAAAACCCAAGGGTTTTTTGGTGGACGACGGCAAGGGCTGTAGACTTTTGCGCCTTGAAGAGGGCATTTTGGATAATTTAATAGATAAAACGGGAGAGTTAGTCAACAAAATTTCCGACAATGCGTAAATTATGTTTATTATTTTGTGCGTTATCAGTCTGTTTTACGGTCTATATAAGCATACAGTCGCCATTGTCCGCAAGCGCAAGCGCAGCAGCGGAAATTGCAATGGAGCTGACGACGGGAACGACGCTGTCTGAAAGAAATGCCGACGCAAGGCTACCTATGGCAAGTACCACTAAAATTATGACGGCAATCATAATTATAGAAGATTGTAATTTGGATGAAGAGCTTACCGTGGATGACAAAGCGGTGGGGATCGAAGGCTCGAGTATCTATTTAAAGAAAGACGAACAAATTGACGTCAGGGATTTATTATACGGTTTAATGCTGCGCTCCGGCAACGACAGTGCCACCGCACTTGCAATTCATCACAGCGGAAGCGTAGAAAAATTTGTAGAAGTAATGAATTCTCGAGCTAAAACAATGGGAGCAGAGAACACTTCATTTACTAATCCAAGCGGACTGCCCGATGAAAATCACTATACAACCGCTCGCGACTTATGTAAGATTGCCTGCTACGCAATGAATAACGAAATCTTTAAAGAGGTTGTAGGTACCAAAAACTATTCAGGCAAATTCCGTTCGTTTTTCAATAAGAATAAAATGCTTTCAATGTGTGACGGAGCAAACGGAGTTAAGACGGGCTATACGCTTAAAGCGGGAAGATGCCTTGTGTCCTCGTGCGAAAGGGAAGGCATGGACGTTGTCAGTGTCGTTTTAAACTGTCCAGAAATGTACGAGAGAAGCTGTGAGATTTTTGAAGAGTGTTTTTCCAAGTATTCACTTGTAAAAATAGATGAAAATAATATATTTATGTCTGATAGAGTACTTTGCAAAGTTAAAAAATCTCGCAATTTTGTTGCAAATAAGGGCAATCTGCTTGATTTTAGAGTAAAACTCATTGATAATGACAAAAAACAAAAATCAGGCGGAGCCGTTGCAATACTTGAAATAAGCGACCAAAACGGCTTGCTTTTCGAGGAGAAATTATATAGTATATAGGTAGAAGAAATTCGAGGTTATATACTTTATGAGATTAAATAAATACCTTGCGTCTTGCGGAGTTGCTTCGCGCAGGGAGTGCGACAGACTTATTGAAGAGGGCGCCGTTTTGGTAAACGGAGTTCGTGCCGCACTTGGAACCGAAGTTAACGTAGAGGACGATGTAACCATAAACGGCAGGACAGTTAAGCCAAAGAAGAACGAGTACTATATTTTAAATAAACCAAAGGGTTATATTTGTTCGGTTTCGGACGATAAAGGCAGAAAGACCGTTATGGATTTAATGCCAAAGGACTGCGGCAGAATTTACCCTGTAGGCAGGCTTGACTACGACAGTGAGGGTCTGCTTATTATGACTACCGACGGAGAGCTTGCCCAAAGGCTGACAAGACCCGAAAATGAGGTTCCCAAGACATATCTTGTCAAGATCGAAGGAATTATTAACGAAAACGGACTAAATCCCATAAGAAGTGGCATAGAAATCGACGGTTACGTCACAAAAAAGTGCAAAGCTCACATCGTGGAAACCAACAAGGCATATACTAAAATTCATATAACCATTACCGAAGGTAAAAACCGGGAAATTAGAAAGATGTTTGCCGCAATCGGTAAGGAAGTTACGCTTTTAAAACGCATTAAGGTAGGAGAGCTTACTCTTCGCGGACTTGACAGAGGTGCTTACAGAAAGCTTACAAAGCAGGAAATTGCATATTTAAGTTCAATATAAATAATTCACGGCGAGGAATTTCCTCGCCGTTTTTTTAATACTTGCAGGCTTTACTTTTTTATGATATAATCGCAATAAGATAAACATTAATTTATACGAATTGACGAGTAGGTTCCGATTTTAAGCCGTTATAATATTTGCCCGTTATGTTTCTGCGAAAAATGACAAGGAGATAAATTTTGGGTTCGGTTGCTTATACAGTTATCCCGATTGTAACAATACTTGTATTTTGGGT
>JAFLVP010000028.1 GCA_022508265.1 Clostridiales bacterium | reverse complement strand
AATATACTTACTTAGGGTGCACGGCAGTTTTTGCAAAAAAAGCAAAGCAAGACGAAAAGTTGGGACGCAGGCGTATTGAACATACGGCAAGTCCGAACGACAAAGTATTGCAAAGATTTTATTGCAAAAACCTTGCGGGTTCGGCTTTCCTAAACTTAAATGGAGCAAATAGTGGATAAAATAATAGTTGACGCAATGGGCGGCGACAACGCGCCCAAAGCAGTTGTAGAGGGCGCAATTTCTGCGCTGAACAGTGACAAAAACGCGTATATAATTTTGGCGGGAATACAGAGCGAGATTGAAAAGGTGCTTGCCCCTTTGAGCTACGACAAGTCAAGGCTTGAAATCTTCGACTGTCCCGACGTTATAGATATGAACGACATTCCCACCGAGGCGATTAAGCGCAAGCAATCATCTCTCATTGCGGCTTATTGGAGACTCAAAAAAGAGGACGATATCTGCGCGCTCGTCACGGCAGGTTCAACGGGCGCAACAATAGTCGGCGGCCAGCTCATACTCGGCAGAATAAGGGGAATTAAGCGCCCCGCGCTCTGCCCCGCAATTCCCAATTCAAGGGGACAGGTTACGCTTCTTTGCGACTGCGGCGCAAACGCCGAGTGCAAGCCCGTGATGCTCTGCCAATTTGCCGTGCTCGCCTCCACGTACGCAAAAGTCGGCTTTAACATCAAAAATCCCAAGGTCGGGCTTTTATCCAACGGCACCGAGGAACACAAGGGCGACCCTCTTCATCAGGAAACCTACAAGTACCTCTCCAAAATGGAGGGCATCAACTTTGCGGGCAATATCGAGGGACGTGACATCATGCTCTCGGAGTGCGACGTCGTCGTTTCCGACGGTTTTTCGGGAAATATTGCCTTAAAATCGATGGAGGGGTGCGGAAAACTTGTCCTCGGAGTAATGAAAAAGGAATTTTCGGCGACCCTTTCCTCAAAAATCGGGTATCTGTTTATGCGCAAGGCAATCAAGAAAATGCGTGCGCAATTGGATTTCGAAAAATTCGGCGGCGCCCTCCTTTTGGGACTTAAAAAGGTCGTCGTAAAGAGTCACGGTTCGTCAAAGCCTGCAACCATAGCGGCGTCGATTGCAAACGCGCTTTCTATCTATCGTGGCGGACTTGTGCCCGCGGTGGAAAATATGCTTGAAGGCGTAGATTGGAACAGCCTTATTCCGGAGAGTGAAAATGGAGCTGTCGAAGGTTGAAGCTAAAATAAATTACACGTTCAAGGACAAAAATCTGTTGGAGCGCGCTTTCACGCTCTCATCGTACAATCAGGACGAAAACAACCAGACCCTTGAGTTTTTCGGGGACGCGATACTCGAATTTCTCGTCTCCGAACGCATTTACGACCAAAAGAAGAGCGAGGGTCAGCTAACGGAGCTTCGGCAGGCGATTGTCTCGGATGCGGCGCTCGCGACCGTGTCGAAGGAGCTCGGGCTGGACGGGTTTTTAATAAAGAGCCAAAACGATTCAAACAACAAAAAGGCGGTGCCGTCCGTCTACGAGGCTCTGGTTGCGGCAATATATCTCGACGGCGGTATGGATGAAGCCAGAAAATTCGTCCATTCCACCTTAAATTTTGAAAACATACCCCAAAACGAAAACTATAAGGGTCAATTGCAGGAACTCTTGCAGGGCAGGGGGCAAAAGTGCCCGGAATATCTCGCCTTTGAAGACGGAACTGCGCAAAAACCGCACTTTGTAGTAAAAGTTGCGGTAGAGGGCAAGACCTTTACGGGGGAAGCGGGGAATAAAAAGCTTGCCGAGCAAAACGCGGCAAGAGAGGCCTTGGAACACTTGAATCAGGGAGACATATGATTACTTTCAAACAAATACAACTCGTAGGTTTTAAATCCTTTGCGGATAAAACCACCATACAGCTCGGCGACGGCGTTACCTGCATAGTAGGGCCTAACGGCTGCGGAAAATCCAACGTAGCCGACGCTATCCGCTGGGTTCTCGGCGAGCAGTCGGCAAAGATGATGCGCGGCTCGCAGATGATGGACGTCATTTTCAACGGCACGGAAAGCCGTGGCAAAATGGGTTTTTGCGAAGTTACCTTGACTTTCGATAATTCGGATAAAATTTTTGCCGTGGACAGCAACGAGGTCGAAATGACCCGCCGCCTCTATAGGGACGGCACCAGCGAATATCTTTTGAACCGTCAGCCCTCGCGTATGAAGGTTTTGACGGGGCTTTTGCACAGCGTCGGCGCGGCAAAAGAGGGCTATTCGATTATAGGTCAGGGCAGAATCGAGCAGATTATGAACGCCAAGCCCGAGGACAGACGTTCTATCTTCGAGGAAGCGACGGGCATAGTCGTGTTCAAGGAAAAGAAGAGCGAGGCAGAGCGCAGGCTTGCCGCGTCCAAGGACAACCTGTTCGTATATTTACAGCGTATGCAGGAAGTCGAAAGGCAGCTCGGACCCTTAAAAAAATCGGCGGAAAACGCCTTAAAATACCGCGAGCTGTACGCGGAACAGAGAAAACACGAAACGAATTTGTACATATATCGCCACGACACGGCAGAGGGCGAAAAGGATGCAATCAAAGCCAAAAAGAAGACTGTAGACGACAGAAACGAATATCTGCTTAAATTCCAGAACGAGCTCGTTGAAGAATACGAAGAGTGCCGCGATGGCATAGTAAAAGCCGACGAGGAGCTGCAGGATTTAAACGACAGAATAAGCCGCTATGCAGTCGGCATAGAGCACAAGAGCGGAGAGTCAAAGCTGTTTACCGAGCGCGCCCGCTCCGTAAAGCAGGCCCTTTCAAAGGCGGAAGAGGAGATAGCGTATTCCGCAAAGCGCATAGAGATTCTGGAAAAGGACATAATGCGCAATTTGGCGTTGGGTGAGAAGAGCGCCGACAGAATAGAGAAAATGGAAGGCGCTGCGGAGGAGTACAGAGAGAAGATTTCAACTCTTTCAAAGCGCATTTCCGAACACGATATTGCAACCAGCGAGCACCGCAAAAAGGTCTTGGAGACCTATAAGGACCTCTCCGAGCTGTCTAAAAACATGGGTTCGCTCTCGGCGCAGAAGGAGCTTCTTTCGGAGCGTATTGCCGAAATCGAGAGCGATATGATTAAAATCCGCACCCGTCACGACGAGAGTAAGGCAGAGTATCGCGCATGCATAGAGCGTAACGACAAGCTGACGGATTTGCTCGGCAACGAGGACACGCTTTTATCCGAAGCCGAATCCAACTTAAAAGAGGTTGAAGATAAATTGAATATCCTCATCCGTCAGATTTACGATGCAGAGGCTTCGATTATAAGCCTGAACCGTAATCTTGAGGAGTTCCGCGGAATACGCGACAGGTTCCAGGGCTATATCGGCTCTGTTCAGAAGCTTATGAGCGACTCAAAGGGCAATTTGGAGCTTGCTGCAAGAATTAAGGGGCTTATTGCCGACGTCGTTTCGTGCGATGAGCAGTACGAAGTTGCAATCGAAACTGCCTTCGGCGGGGCAATGCAGAACGTAATTACAAGCACGCGCGAGGACGCAAGGGAGCTCATAGAGTACTTAAAGCGCAACCGCGCGGGTCAAGTCACTTTCCTGCCCATAGAGGCTCTCCGTCCCGTTTACGAGGACGGTCAGATAAAGATGGCTGTTCACGAGAGGGGTGCGATAGACTACGCCATAAACCTCGTCAAATACGACAAAAAGTTTGAGAACGTAATACATAACCTCTTGGGCAATACTCTCATAGTAGACAATATATTCAACGCAACGCAGATTGCAAAGAGGTTCCCCCGCGCGTTCAAGATAGTGACGTTAGAGGGAGACATAATTTCAACGCGAGGCTCTATGACGGGCGGTTCAAGGCGCGGAAATGCCGGCAATTTGCTCGCTCACGAGAGAGCTATTAAAGAGTTTGAAGAGGGCATAGAGGCAAAAAAGACCTTCCTTGCCCGTGCCGAAGTTCGCAAAGCAGAGCTTGAAGGGGCGAAAAAGACCGCCACGGAGGAATATGCGGCTCTGCAGAAGAAATTGCAGGAGGCAAGGTTGGAGCTTGCCTCCGTAACCGAAAAGCAGACTGCGCTTTTGCAGGCTATCTCTGGTGCGGAGCAAGAATACGCCGCTTATAACGAGTCCTACAACGCTTTCAAAACAAGGCTTGCAGGACTTGAGGGCGAGTACACGGGCGTATCTCAAGGCGCAAGCGATTTAAGCATTCTCTCCGACAAGGCTTCGCTTGAAATCGACGATATGAGCGCCGAATACGAAAAACTCGTTGCCGAAAGGGAGGAACTGTCCCGTCGGCTCAACAGCACGCTCGTCGAAACGGCGTCGCTTGCAAGCTCGGTCACTTCCTATAAGGAAACCGCCGCAAGGCTCGAGCACGAAAAAGAGGAGCTTCAGGAAAGGATAAGGACGATAACGGCTACCCTTTCCGACTACAAAAATCAGATTGCATCTTTAAACGCGCAGGCAGAGAGCACCGCGCTTACCCAGGAGGAGCAGGCGGTCGTAGGCAATTTGCGCAAACAGATAGAAAAAATAACACAAAAGAAGAGCGATTTAAACGAACGCATAAAGCAGATTGATATAGGCAGACTTTCAATCGCCGAGGAGAGGGACTCGCTCACGGTACGCTCGCACAACTACGAAATGGCAATTGCCAAAATCGACAGCGACCTCGAGGTACTGCGCCAGCGCATTGAGGACGGGTACGGCTTAAAATACGAGGACTGTCTGCAGTATAAGGAAGAAAACTACGACGTCTCCACCGCAAATGCGGCCATTGCCAGCTGTAAGCACAAAATAACCTTACTAGGACAAGTCAATCACGGCGCGGTAGAGGAGTACGAGGAGCTCAACGCGCGCTACGAGGGCATGCTTACCGAGCGCAACGACCTTGAAAAGGCAATCGAGGACCTTACAACCGCACTCAACGATATTCGCAACGAAATGCTTCGAATTTTCAACGAGGGCTTTGACATCATAAACGAAAACTTCAAACGCACCTTCAAAGAGCTGTTCGGAGGCGGCAAGGCAGAGCTTCAGCTCGACTACACCGACTGCGACGACCCTTTGAACGCAGGTGTTGAAATAGTAGCCTGCCCTCCCGGAAAGAAGCTCTCTAAAATTTCCCTGCTTTCGGGCGGCGAACGCGCACTTACGGCTATAGCAATTCTATTTGCAATTATAGGTATGCGTCCCATGCCTTTCTGCGTACTCGACGAAATCGAGGCGGCGCTCGACGAGGCAAACGTTGCAAGATATGCAAAATATCTCAAAAAATTCGCAACCAACACGCAGTTCATTGTCATTACGCACCGCAAGCCCACCATGGAAAACGCAGATATTTTATTCGGTGTAACCATGCAGGAAAAGGGCGTTTCAAAGGTCGTATCCGTAAAACTTTCCGAGGTTGAAGAACGTCTCGGCGGCGACACGGTCATGTGACGAATAATTAAAAATGCAGAATAGAATTAAATTTTTGTGAGTATTATTTATGGGTTTTTTCAGTAAAATCAAAGAAGCGCTTAAAAAGACGAGAGAGGGGCTTTCAAAGGCACTCTCCTCACTTTTTTCCAAAAACAAGGTGGGGCAGGAGTTCTACGACGAGCTTGAGGAAATCTTGATAGGCGCCGACATCTCGGTAACCACGGCGGAGGAAGTGGTGGAGGAAATCCGCGCCGAAGCCAAGCATGAGAAGTTAAAGGACAAGGAATTTATAACAAACCTTTTAAAGGACGTTCTGGAAGAAAGATTGACCGAGCCGGAAATCCCCGAAATTAAATATCCCGCCGTAATTATGCTCGTGGGCGTCAACGGCGTGGGCAAGACAACCACGGTAGGCAAGCTTGCAAACTACTTTTTAAAGCAGGGGAAGTCGGTTACTGTTGCCGCGGCGGATACCTTCCGCGCGGCGGCTGCCGACCAGCTCACAATCTGGGCGGAGCGCGCTAAAGTTCGAATTGTCAAGCACGAGGAGGGCAGCGACCCCTCGGCTGTCGTGTTCGACGCTGTCAGCAGCGCAAAGGCGCGTGGTACGGACGTCGTTTTAATAGACACGGCGGGCAGGCTCCACGTAAAGGCGCACCTTATGGAGGAGCTCAAAAAGATGTCGCGCGTGGTGGACAGAGAGTACCCGCAGTGCAACTTCTATAAACTTCTTATTTTAGACGCAACCACGGGCAACAACGCCGTAAATCAGGCACAGATTTTCGATGAGGCTGTAGAGCTCGACGGAATAGTTTTAACCAAGTTAGACAGCTCGGCAAAGGGCGGCTTCGTAATATCTCTGTGCGGCGAGCTCGGTATTCCCGTTATGTTTACGGGCGTGGGCGAAAAAATAGACGATATGGAACTCTTCGACCCCGAGGAGTTCATAGACGGAATACTGTAATAATAGTTCACAAAAAACGACTGCTATTCTGTGCAGTCGTTTTTATGTGAGTTCAGGGAACTATGTTTCCATTGCCGAATAAAAATAGCGTTAATTAAGGCATATATGGGGGGCAATTTAAAAAAATTCTTTCAAAATTACCTGAAAATCAATATAAATATAAAATTATGAAATGTGCGTTATTTGCGGCATATATCTGGGGCAATCGTAAAAACAGCATAAAGAAAGCTGCGGAGAATATTAATTCTCCGCAGCCCCTTTTTTATTGCGTTTTACAAATCGTCTGCGTCCTGAACGGGCTTTCCGCCGCCGTCCGGCGTTCCCGTATAGCTACCGTTCGGGTCAAAACAATCTCTTTGCTTATTTGCAGTTTTTCGTGCTTCTTTCACTGCCGCCGCAATCCTTCTTGCTCTTAGATTCGCTATTAGAGCTGTTCTTTGAGTTCTTTGTCTTTGCTTCGTTCTTTCTCATATTTTCTCCTTTTGATAGGGGATATGCAACTCGACATAGCCTTGACTTGACTGGCAGAGCGGACATTTGTCCCAAGCTTTTGTCGAGGTATGCATATAACCGCATTCGCTGCAAATATAGAGAATAGGGCTTTCGTTGCTGAACAAAACGCCTTTTTTAAACGCTTCGTAAAGATATTTAAAAACAGCCTCGTGCCTTACTTCTACTTGTGCAACAAGTTTAAAAAGATTGGCAATGTCCTTAAATCCTTCCTCTTCGGCATCTTTTTGGAATGCAGGATAAATTACTTCGTGTTCCTTTCTTTCGTCCTCTGCGGCAAATTTCAGACATTCTTCGAGTGTGCCGCCGTGAAAGGGGAAACCCGCATCCAAATCGATGTTGTCAAGATATTGACCCTGCTTTGAAAGTTCTTCAAAGAATCTTCTTGCATGAACGGTTTCGTTTTTGGCAAGCACCTTAACGGTGTCGGCAAGGGTAGTATAGCCCTGCTGTGTCGCAAGACGGGCAATAAGCTGATATCTCATTCCCGCCTGACTCTCGCCCGCGAAGCTTCTTGCAAGATTTCTGTAAGTTTTGGTTTCGTCAAATTGCATAACTTTCCTCCGTCACAAATTATTGTGGCTACGGAGGGCATATTTATTCATTTTTTAAAATGGAATTTTATGTTAAAGAAATTTCCCGTAAATCTGTGAAAATTTTGCTCAAAAAACCGTTATTTCGGTAAGTAAATATAAATTTATTATCAATTTGATATAATGTGGTTGACAATATCATCATTTCAATTATAATATTACATACTAAATATATTGATTTCCCGCATTTATTTAATAAATTATTCTCGGTTTTCAGAAAATAATAAAGAGAGGTAAAAAATGTACAAAACACTCAAAAGGGTAGCGCTTTTGTTTCTTCTCACGTTCGCAGTTTTGTGCGGTTCGGTTTTCCTTGCCGCATGTGATGAACCCACCGGTGGCGACGACACCGAGGGGGATGGGAAAGTAACCTACACGGTCACGGTAACGAGCGAAGTCAGCGACATCGCACTTACTACCGTCAAAGCACAGTGGTTATTGAGTAACAACGAACCCGCAAGCGACGAAATCGCGCTTGATGAAAACGGCAAGGCTTCGGTAGAGCTCGACGCAACCAGCTACACGGTAATGCTAATAGGTGTTCCCGTCAGCAAGGCAACCTATATCGCAGCCAACGTAACCGCTCTGTCTCCCAACGCAACTATTACCCTCAAGGCAGTTTCCGTATCGCCCACGCAGCTCGCCGCTCCCAATGACGTTGCAATTTCCGCAGGCGTTCTTACTTGGTCGGCGGTTTCAAATGCAGACGGATACGTCGTATATAAGGGCAATGAGGTTGTTGCCGAAGTAGGCTCAACCACGCTTAAATACACAATCCCCACAGACCTTGTAGCAGGAACCTATTTATACACCGTAGTTGCAAAGGGCGACGGCGTTCACTATGCAAACAGCGAAAAATCAGCCCCCGCAACCCACACGGTTGAAGATAGTAACGATTAAATTTATAGCACCTAAAAAAAGACCTTTCCGCAAGGAGAGGTCTTTTAATATGCAAAAATTGTTTAATTTTCCAAAAATTCGACTTTGCCGCTGTCTATGCGGTAAATTCCGCCCAAAACGCATAAACCGTCGATTTTAAGACTCTCTTTTATACGCTTTACGCTGTTTTTAACGTTTAGACAGCAGGCTTTTATATCGTCCTTCTCGTCGCCCACGGCTTTGCGGATTTCGTCGGTTATAAATTTAACAAAGCCGCTCGGCACACTGTTTACAGCGGCGCCCACAGCCCCGCACTTGCTGTGCCCGAGCACGAGGACGAGTTGACAGCCTAAATGCTCCACGGCGTACTCGATACTGCCGAGCTGAATGTTGTCAATCGTGTTCCCTGCCGAGCGAATTACGAACAGTTCGCCTATTCCCGCCGAAAATATACTTTCGGGAATTACCCTCGAATCCGAGCAGGTAACTATAACGGCGTAGGGGTGCTGCCCCTCGCTAAAAGTCTTTTTACGGATAGCGGGGGAGATATCGCCGCCGTTTATTTCGGCTTTCAGATAAATTCCGTTGCCTTCTTTAAGTCTTTCAAGCGCTTGTTTTGAATTCATAACATAAATATCCTTTCAATTATTACTAAAACTATATCATATCGATTGCAAAATTGCAAGACACAATTCGACAAAATGTGATATACTAAAATAAGATACAACCATACGGTAATGACATCGGAGGTCTGAATTGGACGTTGAAAAGCTAATATCTGAATTGACGCTTGAAGAAAAGGCGGTTTTGGTTTCGGGAAGGGACTTTATGTTCACAAACGCTATTCCAAGGCTTAATATCCCGCAAATCAGGATGTCGGACGGCCCGCACGGACTGCGCGTTCAGAACGGGGGCTGGGACAACGGAGTGTCGAACAGTCTGCCCGCAACGGCTTTCCCCACGGCGGCTTGCACGGCTTCGGGCTGGAACGCTGAAAACGTCCGTAAGATGGGCGAAGCGATTGCAAAGGAGTGCCTGCACTACGGCGTGAATATTCTGCTCGGCCCCGCAAATAATATCAAGCGCAACCCTCTATGCGGAAGAAATTTCGAATATTTTTCGGAGGACCCCTGTCTTGCGGGCGCGATGGCGACCGCCGAGGTTGAGGGCGTGCAGAAAGGCGGAGTGGGAGTTGCCGTAAAGCACTTTGCTTTGAACAATTCGGAAAACTACCGCTTTATGGGCGACAGCGTCTGCGATATGCGTGCCATACGCGAGATATATTTAAAGGCGTTCGAGCCGGTTATTAAGCAGGGCAAGCCTCATACGGTCATGAGTGCATACAATAAAATCAACGGAAAGTACTGCTCCGAAAATAAATGGCTCTTAACAGACGTTCTTCGGAACGAGTGGGGTTTCGACGGCGTGGTTATGACCGATTGGGGGTCTATGCACGACAGAGTGGAGGCTCTGCGCGCGGGGCTCGACTTGGAAATGCCCGGAGACACGGCAATCTGCCGCAAGTGGATAATAGACGGTGTAAATTCTGGCGCGCTCGACATAAGCGACCTTGACAAAGCGGTTAGAAATATTTTAAACCTCGTTAAAAAGTACGAAAATCAGCAAAAAGAACAGGCGGATTTTGCTTCGCACCACACCCTTGCCGCCGAAATTGCCGAGGACTGCGCCGTACTTTTGAAAAACGATGGCGTTCTGCCCCTTAATAAAAGCGAAAATCTGCTTGTCGTCGGCGACCTGTTCGAAAAGATGCGCTATCAGGGCTCGGGAAGCTCAATGATAAATCCCGCTTTCCTTACAACTCCCAAAACCGCCTTTGAAAATAAAAATTTAAGCTTTAAATTCGTGCGCGGCTACGAGGAAAACGCTACCGCCCCCAACGCCCAATTGATTTCGGAGGCTGTAAAGGCTTCAAACGCACATCAAATAATAGTGGTGTTTGCGGGGCTTACCGACCACGTCGAAAGCGAGGGCTGTGACAGAGAAAATATGCGCCTGCCCGAAAATCAGCTTGCTTTAATAGACGCACTCATTAAAACGGGTAAAAAAATCGTCGTCGTTCTCTTTGGCGGCTCGCCCGTAGAGCTCCCCTTTGCCGAAAGTGTTAGCGCAATACTGAATATGTACCTGCCCGGTCAGAACGGCGGAACGGCAACAGCAAATCTGCTTTTCGGCGATAAATGTCCTTCTGGCAGGCTCGCCGAAACGTGGGTAAAGGAGTATAAGGACGTGCCTTTCGGCGACGACTATGCAAAGAGTGTAAACGAAATTTATAAAGAGAGCATCTTTGTCGGCTACCGCTACTATCTCACGGCAAAAAAGGAGGTTCGCTATCCATTCGGTTACGGACTCTCGTATACAACCTTTGATTACAGCGATATAAAGGTTGAAGAAAGGGGTGACGAAATTTCCGTGTCCTGCACGGTAACAAACACGGGAAAATATGACGGGGCGGAAGTCGTTCAGCTCTACGTAAAGGCGCCAAAGAGCGGGGTATTCAAGCCCGAAAAGGAGCTTCGCGGGTTCAGCAAGGTCTATTTAAAATCGGGGGATAAAAAGCGCGTAGAAATTACAATTTCAAAGGACGATTTAAGATATTGGAACGTCAAAGAAGAGGGCTGGACGCTTGAAGGCGGAGAGTACGAATTTCAGCTCTGTCATGACTGTCTGACGGTAATGTTGAGCGCAAAACTCACAACAGGTACGCAAAACTGTGCATATGTATACGAAAAAGAGGTAAATTCAATTTATCAATCGGTCAGAATTCCGGAAATTTCAGACGAGGTTTTCGAGCAGATGAGCGGACTGAAAATTCCGAAAATTCCACCCCTTAAGCCCATAAGATTGGACAGCAGATTTTCGGATATACGGGCAACTTTTTTGGGCAGAATAATTTACAAAGCCGTTTTAAGCTTTGCCGAAAAGGATATGAAAAAGGCTCTGAAATTGCCCGAGGGCGCCGAGCGTGACAACAAGATTAAGGGCGCGGCTTTTTTACAGAGAGTGCTTGAAAGCAACTCCCTTATCACAATGTCCATGTCGGCGGGCAAAAGCTGTCCCTACAATTATGCGCAGGGGCTTGCACACCTCTCCAACGGGCATATATTTAAGGGCATCAAATGCTTCTGCACTAAAATTAAAGTCAAAAAAACGCCTAAAAAATAATTTATATACAGAAAAGGGCGGTTCGGCAATTTGCCGAACCGCCCTTAATGTTTTAAATATAATTATTTCGTCATAGCTTCCTGAACTGCAACCGCAACGGCAACCGTAGCGCCGACCATGGGGTTGTTGCTCAGCTAAAAATGGTTGTTTTTATTTACCGCAAATTGTATCAATTCGTATTAATCTGTTTTTTATCATTTTTTGCTGAAACGTTGACATATTGTTGACACAGAGGATTTTTAACTCTATGGTTTTATTGATTAATTTTTTGATGTTAAGTTGTTCATTGTCTTGTGGTTGAATATATATCGACAAAAATCTTTAAAATCAACCTAAAATTTGTTATAATTTTTGTGAAATTATTTTATGATTTTAGGAGAAATTATGCAACTGTTTACCGATTTTATCGACTACTTAAAGATTACCAAAAATCTCTCACCCAAAACATTGGCGGCTTATTCAAGCGATTTAAAGCAGTTTTCAAATTATGAACAAAACATTTTGTCGCCGGATATACGCGCATTTATTGCCTATCTTACAAGCGATTTGCAACTTAAAGACTCTTCTGTCCGTCGCAAAATAATTACTTTAAAGAACTTTTACGGATTTCTTGTTGAAAGCGAAATTATGGAAGTGTCTCCTTTTCAGAAACTGAAATTCAGATTTAAGCAGGAAAGGAGGCTTCCAAAAACTCTATCGATAGGAGAAGTTACCAAGCTTTTAAATTGTTTTAACGACAACGCTGAACTTCGCACTCCTTTCGCTGCAAGAGAGTATATGAGAGACGCCGCGCTTATTGATTTACTTGTCAGTACGGGAATCAGAATAGGGGAAGCGGCGGCATTAACTTTGGACGATATTGTCACAACGGAACGTACTTTACTGATTCACGGCAAGGGTAGAAAACAGAGGCTGATTTATGTTTCTTCTCCAGTGACGTGGGCGCGAATTTCCGCTCTTGTTAAAGAAAGAAAAAGAGCGAATGGAAATCATCTTTTTGTCAATAGATACAATAACCCTATATCAATTCACGGTATAGAGGATATTTATAAAAAATATGCAAGAAAAGCGCAGATAAATGCAAAGTCAACGCCACATTATTTACGCCATACCTTTGCGACGAACTTGCTTGCGAATGGCGCAGACTTACGTTCAGTGCAGGAAATACTCGGTCATGCAAGTGTTGCCACCACGCAAATCTATACGGAGGTTACAACCAATCGCAAAAAACAGGTTCTCAAAAAATACAATTTTAGAAATAAATTATAAGAGATTTGGGATTAAACATTTTAAAAATTAAGCAGGCATCATATGATGGTGCCTATTTTTTTACCATTTTAAAAAGAATTTAGATGTAAAAGATAAAATTTTAAAAGTTTTTGTAACAATTTCACGAATTAAGCCGTCAATATTAAAAACATATTTATAAAACAAATAAGAATGTTGGCAACTTTTTATTACAATAGTAATTTGTTATTTGAGGGAAAGCGATGGGACAAGCTTAAAATAAAAATGACATGGCAAGCCATATCAAAACCAGATTGTACTTAATTTTTAAAACAATAACTATTAATTATTGTGAGGATATATTGCGATGAAGAAAAGGAATTTTTCAAGTTATAAAATGTTTGCAAATCAAAACGAAACTTATAACAAAATAATTTTAGCTTTAAATGAAAACACGAAGTTCATAATATTGGAAGGAAGCTCGGGTTCGGGCAAAAAAAATATATTAGCTAATTTTATAGATTCAGTACTTATGGAGAACGGATCCATAGTTTACGGTGAGTGCAAGGCTTTGAACGCGGAAGTTGCATATTCTACATTGCGTGAACTTAAATTAAATAATTCCTCACGTTTAAATTTAAGCATAGAATTTTCAGTATCAAGCATTTTTGGCTTAAGCGTTTCTCTCTCGCCTAAAGAACAAAACGAATATACTCAAGCGAAAAATTATATAGCTAAGTTTGTAAGAAGAGGTAAAACTTACATAATAATCGATAACATAAGTAATTGCGATCCCACATCACTATTGCTCCTTAATGCAGTAAAAGAAGAATACAGAAATTCAGATAATTTTTGTTTTATAGTAACTGTAAATTCAGAAGAAAAAATTAATACACACGTTCGGAAATTCTTAGAAGATTTTTCACCGATAAAGCTGAGACAGCCGACAGAAGATGAATTTAAGGAGATGTTTTCTTTATTTCTGAGGACAAAAAATATTTATGATATCAATGAAAAAATAATAGAATTATTGTATAAGAATTGTTGCGGAAATATCAGCCATATAAAATTATTAGCTAAAGCATACGATGAGGGGCAAATCAAATTTGATGATGAGCACATACTTGATAGATCTGATTATCTGAAAGATATTATTTATAATCGACTTGGCAAATTGGAGGAAAGTGAGAATTTAATTGACGCATTAAAGTATGGGAGCATAATAGGTATGCAATTCCCAATCCCCTGTATCCAATTAATTATAAATAATGCGGAGGATGTTTTGCATAAAGCCGAGAACTTAGATTTGATTAAAATCGAAACTCCTTATGCGGAATTCTTTTTCAAATATTTGAGAGATGTCTTTTCTTTAACAAATGAAGACACTAAGTCAAATTTTTATAAAAATTTAATTGAGAGTTATAAATTAATATATCCTCAATGTTATGATGTCAGAGCTTACTTGGCAAATCAAATAGAGGACACCGATTATTCCTCACTTATGAGTACCTTACATTGCATACAGGAGCTGAAACGCAACAATATTGTTGATCGTACTGTATTTGATAAAATAAAATGCGACCGTCACAGTAGATTTATAAAAAAATACATTGAATCTTGGAACTACTTATTTCAAAATCGGTATGAAGATTCAATTTATTGTTTGAATCAACCTTTTGAAATAATCGATAAAGAATTAATTGCCGAAAAAGACATATTGATTTCATTAGCCGCCATTAAGCACAATGATCAAACATATCGGATTAGCGCATTAAACAACATTAAGGCGTATGAAAATGAAACCGATGTAAATGGTGAAAGAGATATTTGGAATAGGTTGATGATCAGAAAACTTAATCTATTGATTCATTGTGGCGAACACGCTGAAGCAGGGATTTTTGCAAAAAGATTTCTTAATTCTTTAAGTGATTCAACAACTAACAGCGAAAACGAATTCTTATTAAATATTTTAAAGAGAAAAGCTAATTCGTTTCTTTCGTATGATTTATGTATTAAACCTATGGAAGAAGCGGTTGAATATTTTAAAGGTGATAATGAGACATTCCCTAAATATTTAAAGCAATACTATATTGCACTTAATAACTATGCCGCTATATTGGGAGAGCATAGTAAATGGTCAGAAGCTAAAAAAGTAATTAAAAAAGTAAATGCACTCCTTGATTTTTTTCCGATTTTTGTATTTCCGAGAAAATATATTTATTCTCATAATAAGATTATAATAGATTATTTTAGTGGTAATACAGACTTAAAATCAACAATTGAACAATTAGCCAACTATTTAGATCAACGGGAGGCAAGTGCTGATAAAATTCTTTTGAGAGCAAACTTATCAGTACTTTACGCTATTGACTTAAATTATAGTGAGGCTAAACGGCAACTTGATATAATTATGTCAGATTATGCGAAGGACTATGAAGGTATTTACGATTTTTGTATAACATATAATTCAGCTATAATTGATTATTTACTAGGTGAGGATATTAACAAAATAATAAAAAATCTGCAAGCAATAAAAATTCCGAATATTGCAGATGCATCCTATTTAACAAAAAAAATTGAATGCACAAAACAATTAATTGCTGAAAACACTATAAGATTCAACGGTAAAGAATGGTTGAGTGCAATTTTAGAGAAATATCCCAATTATCAGTTAAATGAAACATGGAATTTCTATGGTTTGGGGTATGACATAAATCTTATTTATGATTGGGATGATGATTGATTACAAATGGCTAACCCGATCAAAATTGCAAACCCTAATTGGTAATCCTTATAGCCAAGTTCATTTAAAGCATAGTAAACAGACATATCTTTTGTTAAATGAGGATGTGCATTAATATCTGTAATATAAAAATGATTATCAGGCGTTATTCTATAATCGATTCTCGAAATACCCCGTAAATTTATCGCTGCTGCAATTGATTCTGTTTCCTTCATTATTATTTTAGCTAAAGTGTGATTATATAAATCAAAATTAAAAAACTCGTACTTGTGATTATATCGAATGTTATAATCCAGAATGCTGTCACCAATAAACTTGTTACTATTCATAGATATGCCAACCGGAGGCAAAGCAATAAAGGAGTAGCCGTCACTTAATATTGGGACTTCAATTTCATATCCGGAAACAAACTTTTGAACAATAAGTCTTTGTTTGTATTTATTTGAAAGGTCATCAAGGAATTTGTCTTGCTTTTCATTATAAACGAATACATTTTCTTGAGTTAATCCTATGCTGGAAGATTCTACACCAAGCTTGGCAATTACTTTTGTTCCATATGCAGGTTTTTCTCCAAAAATCCATTTGTCTCTGAAAGAATAGCACCAGCTTACTAATAAATTTTTTGTATGGTTCTGTAAAAATTTATACCAATGAAACTTGTTTCTCGCAAAACTGCATATGTACGCATCACTATTTGTATATATAATTTTATTTAAATCACAAAAAGATGGAATAAGCGATTTTCTGCCTATTGCGGTACCTTTTTGAGCTATATTGATGACGCAAATTCTCTTTGTTGTAACTATTTTTTTATTGATAATCGCTTCAATAAAGTCCAATTCATCCGTATAGCATATAGCTTCATAACCCAAACTTCTTATTGCATACAAAATTTCATTACATTCCAATAGAGATAGAAATTCAGATTGTATTGGCGTATCCTTATAATTTGAAAAATGAGTAGTAATATTTTCAACATTTGCAACGAGAACTATCAAATATTTATTTTTAAAAGTTTCTGCAGTTTTAATAACTTTATCAATAAAATTCGAAAGCATATTTTCCTCACAATAATTAATAGTTATTGTTTTAAAAATTAAGTACAATCTGGTTTTGA
>JAFLVP010000027.1 GCA_022508265.1 Clostridiales bacterium | reverse complement strand
CGCAGACCGGCGCAAACGGCGTTTGCTTGCCGCCCCGCAAGTCCCGACTCGCCCACATAAAAATCCCCCGCGCGGCGGTTTTTCCGCCGCGCGGGGGATTGGTGGACGAGTCGGGACTTGCACCCGAGTCTTACGCATTTTAAAAGGGGATTCTACATACTTATTCCGCCTTTATACTCACCCGATAGCCCCGACGGACGGGGACTATTCGTAGCCTGCCGCAAAAATACTTACTCCCTCCGCGGCAAAGAGAGCGCAAGGACGCCGTTTAGATAACGCCGACCGCCACGAACGGCACGTGTCAGCCGACGGACCGCGTTAAGTTACGCAGCGCAAGCGCAGCTTGCCGCACCATAGGTGGGGAAAGCTACTACTTTCGAATCTTTGGATTCTGCATTTAAATTTAAGTTCCGTTTTTACAAAGCCGAGCCTTTGGTATGCTTTTCCCGTTCTCCATACGCAATCGAATCTGAAAACTCGCCCGATACGCGTTTAAAACGGCGGAATATTTCCGCACAGATATTATGCCCTATTGTACTCAAAAAATCAAGCGATAATTTTGTTTTTTATTGACATTTTCGCCAAAAAGGGGTAAAGTTGAAAGGCACCCCTTTCATAATTCGGGAAAAGGGCGCTTAAAACGGACATTTTATGATATATACGGTAACGTTCAATCCATCGCTGGATTACTACGTACAAGTTAATAACGTTAAACACGGCGTAGTCAACCGCACGTCAGGCGAACGGCTTTCTGTGGGCGGAAAGGGCATAAACGTTTCACTTGCACTCAAAGAGCTGGGAGACGAAACGCTTACGCTCGGGTTCGTTGCAGGCTTCACGGGCAAGTATATCCGCGAAAAAGTCGCCGAGCTCGGTTTGAACTTCGACTTTATCGACGTTGAGGGACAGAGCCGTATCAACGTTAAAATAAAGGGCAATACCGAAACCGACATAAACGGCACGGGCGCGCCTGTCACGCAAAAGGACGTAAACAAGCTGGTCAGAAAGCTGAAAAACAATCTTCACGAGGGCGATTGGCTGGCAGTCTGCGGAAGCGTTCCGCCCACCCTGCCCACAACCATATATGCCGATATCTTTAAAAAACTTAAAAATATCCCCAATATCAATCTTGTGATAGATACGAACGGCAAGCTGCTTACCGAAACGCTCAAATACAGACCCTTTTTAATTAAACCCAACATCTATGAGCTTTGCGAAGTTTTTAATCTTTCTTCAACGCCCGATATCGAGGGCATCTTTGCCCACGCAAGGCGCTTGCAGGAAATGGGCGCGCGCAACGTAATCGTGTCTATGGGAAGCTCGGGCGCGGCGATGGTTACCGAAAATTCACAGTCCATCTACGTTCGGGCGGCGCGCGGCGAGCTCGTCAACTCGGTCGGCGCGGGCGACAGCATGGTTGCGGGGTTTATTCACGAATATATGAAATCCGGCAACTACTTTTCGGCGCTCAACTACGCTACGGCGGCGGGCAGCGCGTGCGCGTTCACCAAAAATATCCCAAACCGCGCACAGATTGAATACGTGGAATCGCTCATGCTATGATTAAAATACATTTTACCCGCAAAGAGCACCTGCACGAGCTAACAGAAAGACTTTTATCCGAGGAACTCGGGCATTCGGTAGAGATTGCCAAAACGCCCGAGGGCAAACCGTATGTTGAGGGCAATGAAATCTATTTTTCGCTCTCGCACAGCGCTAAAAAAGGCGTTGTCGCTATAAACGAAAGCCCCGTCGGCGTAGATTTGGAATACTTCGGCGAGCGCGATTACCCTGCGGTTCTGTCACGGTACACGGAACGCGAAAGAGGGGAAATATTTACGACAGACGACTTTATAAGGCACTGGACGGCGAAAGAGGCGTTTATTAAAATGCACGGCTATACCCTCGCCGCCGCGCTTAAACACACCGAGTACTTCGGCGGGAGCATTTATTTCAAGGGCGAAAAGCAGCCCTGCGAAATTACACATTACAAGCTCGGCAAGACGGGCATTCTGGCAATTTGCAGATAACCTTCCCAAAATATCGGAAGGTTTTTTATTGCAATTTTTGCACGAAGCAGATATAATGAAATTATGAAATGTTTTATAATTGCTATGCAAAAAGAGGCGCAGCCGCTGATTGAGGCTATGCAAAATCCGACCGAAAAGACCGTTCACGGCAAAACGGTTTACGGCGGAACGCTGTTCGGAAGCCCTACCCATATAGTGGTTTGCGGGATAGGCAAGGTAAACGCGGCGTGCGGGGCGCAATACGCGATATCCGAACTCAAAGCCGACGAGCTTGTAAACATAGGCGTTGCGGGCGGCTTGAACGACAGCGTACAAATAGGCGAGATTTATTCGATTGAAAGAGCCGTTCAGTACGACTTCGATTTGACGGAGCTCAACGGCACGGCGATAGGCACTCTCGACGAGTGCAAAGAAAACTACCTGCCGCTCTCCGTTGACGGCGACTTCCCTGCAAGAAGGCTTGCCACGGGCGACAGATTTAACGACAGCACGGCGGACTACGAGCTTTTGACGGACACCCTAAACGCCGATATCCGCGACATGGAGGGCGGCGCGATTGCGCAGGTCTGTATGCACGCAAAAATAAAGTTTTCCGCCTATAAAATTATTTCCGATATGGCTAAAAGCGGAAGTACCTCCGAGCAGTATTTTAAGAATTTAGAGCTGTGCTTTAATTCATTGAAAAATAATCTCAAAAGGGTCGTAAAATTATAATTGCCCCCCATATATGCCTTAAATAACGATATAAGAGGTAAAAATAATGATACAAATCGGCGGGGGGTGGGACGAGCTTTTGTCTCCCCTCTTTAATGACGAAAGATATAAAAAAATACGCGAGTTTTTGAAATACGAATACTCGCATTATATCGTTTACCCGGATATGTACGACCTTTACAACTGCTTTCGTTTTACACCGTTAAGCGAGCTGAAAGCGGTAATTTTGGGACAGGACCCGTACCACGAACCGGGGCAGGCGCACGGGCTGTGTTTTTCGGTTAAAAAAGGCGTTCGCCTGCCGCCCTCGCTGCAAAATATCTATAAAGAAATCGAGGACGATTTGGGTATAATAGAGCCCGACTGCGGGGATTTGACGAAATGGGCAAAAAGCGGAGTTTTACTTTTAAACGCCACTCTTTCTGTGCGCGAACACCTTGCAAACTCCCACTCAAAGTGCGGTTGGGCGTGGTTCACGGACGAGGTAATTAAGCTCGTTTCAGCAAACACCGAAAACACGGTTTTTATCCTTTGGGGCGGGAACGCACGCAGTAAAGCCCCCCTAATCGATAAAGATAAGCACCTTATTTTGCAGTGCGCGCACCCCTCTCCTCTCTCTGCATACAACGGCTTTTTCGGTTGCAAGCATTTTTCCAAAACTAACGAATATCTCACATCGCACGGCAAAAAACCCGTGGATTGGGACTTAAATAAATAAAATACCATAATAACTGCCGCCGCTTGCATTTTGCAAGCGACGGCTTTTTTGAATTAAAGTAAAGGCGGCTTGAATTTCAAGCCGCCTTGTATTAAATTTTAACGTCGAAGTTCTTCCAGACCGACTCCGAAAGCGGCGGTTCGGCTACGAATTTTAAAGTTTCTCCCGTGGTCGGGTGAGTAAATTTTAAAGAATACGCCCACAGCGCGAGCTTGCTCTTTACCGCCTTTTCGCCGCCGTAGCGCATATCGCCAAAGACGGGGCAGTTTATGGCTGCGGTCTGAACGCGGATCTGGTGCGTTCTGCCCGTGTGCAGCTTGATGTCTGCAAGGCAAAGCCCCCCGTTGACTTCACGGATTATATATTCGAGCGAGGCGAACTTTGAACCCTCCTCCGACGGGGTGCAAACGTAAACCATATTGTTTACGGAGTTTTTTCTCAAATAGTTTTCAAGCGTTCCCTCTTTTTTGGCGGGCACGCCGCAGAGCACCGCAAAATACTTCTTCTCGAACCCGCCGTTTTTCATCTGTTCGGAGAGCCGTGAAGCCGCCTTTGACGTCTTGGCAAAGACCATTACGCCGCCCGTGGGTCTGTCGAGCCTGTGAATAAGCCCGAGATACACGTTGCCCGTCTTTTGGTATTTTTCCTTAATATAATCTTTTACATAGTCGAACAGGTTGTAGTCCCCGCTCTCGTCCGGACAGCAGGCTATGTTCTGCGGCTTTAAAACGACGATTATGTGATTGTCCTCATAGAGAATTATAAGTTCTTCTTTTTGCACTTTTTATACCTCGCCTACAAATAATCCGCTTGCGCCGCAGGGCAGGGCAATTCCCTCGTTCGTGGAAATCCCGACCTCGTATGCCGTAGTTTCGCCGCGTTTTGCGCCGAGCGCAAGGGTTAAAACGTTCTTTAAAACCGCAGGTTGCAAACCCGTCGTGTAGCTGTTTATAAGGAAGAATAAAGGTTTTTCCGAAAGGAGTTTAACACACTCTTTTACGAACCCGAAGAGGTCCCGCTCTATCTTCCACATCTCGCCGCCGGGACCCCTGCCGTAGCTCGGCGGGTCCATTATTATTCCGTCGTACTTATTCCCTCGCCTTATCTCTCTTGCCACGAATTTGGCGCAGTCGTCGACAATGTACCTTATCCCGCTATCTACGCCAGAGAGCCGTGCGTTCTCGCCGGCGCGCTCGACCATGCCCTTTGCGGCGTCCACGTGAGTGACCTTTGCCCCCTCTTTTGCGCACGCAACCGAAGCCGCGCCCGTGTAGGCAAACAGGTTCAAAACCTTAATCTCCCGCGCACCGTCATTGTTTTTTGCGTTTGAAATTATCTCCCGCATTGCGTTCCAATTTACCGCCTGCTCGGGGAAAAGCCCCGTATGCTTGAAGCCCATAGGCTTTACCTTAAAGGTCAAATCCTTATAGGAAACCGTCCACTCGGGCGGAAACTTCTTTGCATTTTCCCAAGCTCCGCCACCCTTTTCACTGCGGTGATAGACGGCGTGAAAGTCCCTTTTATAAAGGTCCTCGCCCGTCCATATAACCTGCGGGTCGGGTCGGAGCAGAATAACGCCTTTCCAATTTTCAAGCTTCATCCCGTCGGAGGTCGCAAGTATTTTATAATCTTCCCAATCGTCGGCTATTCTCATAATGAAATTATAACAAAGCCGTTAAAAAATGTAAAGTGTATTCCGCCCCAACTTTATTTTCGATGCAAATTGACCTTTTCAGTGTACGTAAGTGAGCAACACATTGTACAGCGATTCGTAGTACCTGCCGAGATATTTTTTTGCAACCTCGTCCTGCAAATACAGCTCGACTCGCTCCTGCGGGTCGGGCATTGCCATATAGTAATTGCGCACTATTATGTATCTGTCGGTGTAGGACAGCGTAAAGTCCACTACGTACCCCACGTCGCCGTAATCGGGCTCCTCCACGATGGAATTGTTGATGTTGATATTGTTTATAAGTTGCTCCTTCAAAACACTTATCTCGTAATCGAGCTCGTCATAAACCTCCTTGGTTTTATGCTCCAGCAAAGTGGAAGTCTGCACCGAGTTGGTGAAGAGTTTGCGCCTGTAATTTGCAACGTCTTTCTCGGCTTTGCGTACAAGCGCATTTTTGTTTTTTTGCGCAGTTATCAGGAGCCTGCGCTGTGCGGTTGAAAGACTTGCGTAGTATTCCTCCGTTACCTCAATTATATCGAATTCCATAATTGTCCCCCTGTATTTTATTTGAGTTTTTAACGGCGCTAAAATGCAATTACCCCCAATATATGCCTTAACTAACGCATTTTTTTGATTTTTTCGGAACAATTACCAAAAAACAATTGCCCCCCATATATGCCTTAACTAACGCACTTTAGTAATATTCTAAATTAGCGGTAAATTGCTTTATTTCCGCATCCGTTCCCGTGACGTAGACCTTGAAATACATACCTCGGATATTTGCCGACAGTTTGCCTTTAATATTTTTGAAATCTATTTTTCTGTTCTCCGTAAACACGGTAATCTCCACTTCGTTTTCACAGTCTACGAATACGCTTTTCAGCGTCTTTTGCCGCCTTGAAAAGTGACCTATTTTGTCGCTTCTGTAAGTGAAGGTCTTGCCCTTTTCAAGCCTTATCGCACTGTTACCCGCATAGGCGTACGGGTGGCTTGCCGCCGCCATGGCGGTTGCCGCGACGTCGATAAAATAGGGTATGTTCTCATGCGTTTCGTATGCGAGGATTACATTCCTGTACAGCTTTTCGTGCTTGCCCGCAATAAACACGGTAGAGCCGTACGCCATTGCGTACACTACCGAAGTAAAATCCTTAGCAAGCTCTATCTCAACCTTTTTTATTGCGGAACCGTTGAATGTGTACAGCCCGTCGGCCGTGTAAAAATATATCTTATCTCCGCACACTACCGAGCAGTTCCGACATATCATCGGGGTGGATACGGTTGTAATTACTTTAAAATCCTCGGGGGTACCGAAGGCGCTTAAAAGACTTATGCCCCGCTTTTTGATTACGGCAATATAGTCCTTATACACGAGCAGGTTTATAATTTCGCCGAGCTCGGTATCGGTATACAGCCAGCCTGCGCCGTCGATTTTTTCCTCCCAGTCGTCAATGCCGCTTTCGCCCGACCAGCACAGCTTGAAGCTGTCCGTCCCGTCTATTGCAAATACGCGGCCGTTCTTATACACGCCTCCGCAAATTCTATACGGCACGTTGCGCAGCATTACGGCTGCATCCCTGAACAGAACGGCAGTCTTGTCGAAGATGGCTTTGGCAACCTGCTTTGTGCCCTCACGGTATTCGATTACAAAGGGCAGTTTCGCGTCCTCCGTGACCACAATATTGTAATCACCGCCCTCGACAGCCGAGTACAGCGAATAGGTGTCCATAAGGTACAGCTTGTTTGAATAGTGTACGTACGTTGCGTACCTTACGTTTTTGGGGCAGCTGACCGCCTCCCCCACCGAATACGCGGGAAATATTATGCCGTTTTTTACCTTGCAACCGAGTGGCAGCCCTCCGCTGATAAGATTGTACTTTAAACTCTTTACTTCGTGCCTGCTCATACCCACCTTCTCGGCGGAATTTTTGTGTCCGAAAGTTTTTTACGCTGAATAGAGTCAATCTCCCGCCTGTACCTTGCTTCCCACTCGTTGGCCGCGCCGGCATCGCCGTATATAAGACTGAACTCCGCGGCTGTGCCCGCAGCAATAAGCACTATGCTTGCCTGCGTCTCCGAATATACGCTTTCGTCGCCTAAATCCTTGGGTCTGGGCGCAAAGTTGTACTCTATACACACCTCGCCGGAGCGGGTTTTGATTTTTTCGGGTGTGACCTCGAAACCGCACTTCCCCGCAGGGGTCTTTACGGATAAAATCTTTATGGGCCGCTCCGAAAACCCGGCAAACTCTATCTCGCCACTGGCCGAACAGAATTTTTCCGTCTTTTTAAGGGGCAGATAGCAGCGCGCAAGCTCGTCCTCCACGGCATTGAAGCACAGAAGCGCCGTCCGTAAAGCGTCGAACTGCTCGTCGTTATATTCGTCCTCGTCGATTGCCTCTACGACGTCCTCCCTGCCGGCAAACAGCAACGCACGGATAATTATATCTTTTACTTTCATAAATTCGCCTCCTTTTAATTCCCTAACCGCTGCCGACTCCGACGGAACGCAATTTTATTTATAAAATCGCTTTGCGTTTAAGTGATGAATTTTGTGATGGATTTTGCGCGGGTTGACCGCAGGTGTATTGTACATACATCAAGGGCGCACCGCACGAAAGACACTCAAACAGCGTACTTAAATGCGTTTTGTCGGCAGTCGTCAGCGGTTACCCGCCCGCCCCTCTTAAAAAGAGATTAAAGGTTAAACGTTTTTAAGCATGCCCTGTGCGCAGGGTTTTTTGCACACGAGCTCTGCGTACTTTACAAGGGTTGCGCCGTACGCCGCCTTTCCGCTTACCTGCTTTAAAATTTTACCGCCCTCGTCCTCGAGCCACTCCCAGTCGCACAGCTGGTTCAAGCAGAAGTCGTCGGTGTTCAAAAACAGAATTCTTCCGTCGGGGCAGTACTTGTCCGCATATACGGGGACGCCGTTTACCGTAACTGCGCCGACTCCCGTATGCGCGTCGATGGAATTTACAACGCGTTTGTTGTCCGCAACGAGCGCGGCAATCTTCTTTCTCGTCTTGTACGAGCAGATTATCATATTTACCGAGCTGTTGAACTGCTCTTCGAGGGTGTCCATAAGGTCGCACATCTTCTCCTCGGTGAGCTTGTTCTCGGCGTCGACAATGTAGGGCGCGAAATAGGGCTCTGCCGTTTTGGAATAGCCGTAGAGGGTATCGCCGTCGAAAATTGCGCCGAGACCGATGAGCTCTCCGTCCTTGCCGCCGTGGGGATAAATTTTACCGCCCGTTACGGTATCTATGATTTCCCTGCTGAAGGTAACCGTCTTTGCCGAGGTGTCGACTGCGACGATATACACTCCGTAGCTGTCGTTTACTACGCCCGAGGTCGAGGGATAGACGTCCACGCACTGTCCCACGAAGCTGCTTTCCACCTTGTCAACGTTATAAACCTTGCCGCCTGCGCTGCCCGTAATCGTGCACATAAGTCCCGTGCCGTCGCCGAAGAGCATACGTCTGAAATTGCGCTTTGCGCACTGAACGAGCCCCTCCATCTCGGCGTCGAGCAGGTTGACGAACGCGCCCGCCTTATCGCGGGAAGCCCTTAACGCCTTGTCGCTGACTTCGATGGTGCCGTAGAGATTTTTGAGGGGAAGGGTTATGTCGAGATATCTGTTCTTGTAGGGGTCGGGGAGATCCGCGTCCTCCGCGCAAGCCGAGATACTGCCGTTGCCCTCGCGAATTACGGCAATTTTAACGTCCTTGCCGAACACGTTGTTGGTGTTCTTTTCAATCGCGCTGAAAAAAGGCGAGATGTTGTCGTTGAGCTGGGCAGAAACGGCGTCAAGATAATAATCCTTTAAAGCCTTGTCTGCATTTTCTACTGTTATCATATTTTACTCCTTATTTATTGAGAAATTGTCTTACGAGCCGCCCCGCTTCGCTTACCGAACGGGGGGCCGATTTGGGTGCGGCGCATCCGACGCCGCCTGTTAATATGGGCGCACCCTTGCCTGCCGCAACCGTCTTTAAATAGTCCTCTATGACGGCGCGGCGAACCTCCTCGGTCAAAGGTGCTGCGCTTTCGGAAGTTTCGCCCGTGCGTGAGGGCGCATCGTCGGACTGCGCCTTGTTCCCGCTCTCTAACTCTTTGAGCCGTTGACTGCGGCGGGTGAATTCGGCTTCGAGTGCGAGGTAGGCAGAGTAAAGAGCTTGGGCGTCGGCAAATTTTCCGTATGCTGCCACGGCTGAACTATTTTCCGCCTCTGCGGTGTCCGTCGCACACGTCTTTGCGCCCTCGTTATTCTCTGCTTCCGCTGTGTTATCTATAGTTTCTTTTTTTATAATTTCACTCATTTTGTCCCTCCTTTTCGGGGTTGTTTTGTGCGTTTAAAAGCTGTTTATGCTTCAATACGTGCCCATATATGCGCTGTTCAACGGGGTTTTGCAGGTTTTCGGAGAGAAGACAGGCGGTGTGCTCCAAAATATGCGTTTGGTGGTCGTCGTACTCCTTTACTTCCACCTCCTGCGTCCGCATTTTAAGGTTCTCCTCGCTCGCCCTTGCTCGGTTCAACGCGCTCAAATCGCGCTCGTTTGCAAGGCTGCCGTAGCCTAAAAGCTCCAAAATTTTATTCTTGGCGGCAACGCCTATCCTGCCGTTTTCGTCGGCAAACAGCCCCCTGTCCAGCATATCGTAAATTACCGTGCGCTTCTGCGCCGTGGTCATGTTCAAATCGGTGTCCGCCTCGAACACGACGTCGTCCGAAGAGATATCGCTGCCCTTGAAACAGATGAGATTAACCGTATTGTTGCCGGAGTATTTCATAAGGCGCAAGTCGCTTGCAAATTGGCGGTAAATGCGTAATATGTGGCGGCCGATTATCTTTAATGCCCTCTTTATTTCCGCGCAGGAGGTGCTAAGTCGCGCGTCGTCCTGATCGATTATAAGCTGTAATCCCGTAGCCGAAGTAACCCCCGAAAATTTGTCCGTATTTTCCGTGAGACTGCCCGTTCCCGATATCTTGGTAAACTCGTTTATGAGGCTCTCCTCCTCCTTCCAGAATTCGTCCGGAACGCCGCCGAGCTGTAACATTTCGGGGGGTTGCGTACCCTGTCGGTACACTATTATTTTGCCGGGCACGAGCCCGTCCTCCGAAAGTTCGTCCGCGTCAACCGAGCCGTCCTCCACCGCAACCGTACCCATAGTGATGCGGTTTAAAAACTCGTGTTTTCTGTTTTTTACGGCGTTATACGCCCTCTGCAGGGGTATCAGTCTCTCCACCACGCTTGCGCCGAAAAAGCTGCCGGGGGCGGGTACGGAAACCTGCTTAACAAAGGGATATGTGCGGGTGTTTTCCTCTCCGTTTATATAGGGCAGAGGTCCTTCGTACAAAAGTTTGCCGCCGGCAGCAACCGCAAGCCTGCCTTCGGGAAGGTCTGAAGTAGGTCTTTCGTACCTCTCCAAAACCACCTCGTAGCCACGCTTAACCCCCGTTAATTGAGGCATATGTGCGGGGGAATTGCTGTTTGTGCCTATGGGCGCAAGCGAAAATTCATCTATATCCCTGCCCTCAAGCCGCACCCCGTACATTGTGAAAATATCCTCTACGGGAACTGCCCTTGCGTGAATTATCGAGACCTGATCTTGTATTTTTTCCGCAGAAAGACACTCGGGATAAATTTCAAACGGCGATACGGCAACAACGTCCACCCCGCCCTCTTTGAGCTTTGCACCGTTTTCGCCGACGCCAATTACCTTGCCCTTGTCTGCGTTCCACATAACTTTATAGAACGCCGTTCCGCAGATTTCCGACCATATGGTTGCTTTGGAAATGACTCCGTCTATGTCTCCGTCCTCCTGAACGGCGGCAAGTATTGCAGAGGCAAGCGAGGCCGAGTGTCTGTCGTCCTCGTCGTCCGAGGCTGCTCTCACCGTAAGCGCCGGGCGTATTCTTGCGAGTTTTGCAAGCCTTGTGTCAACTATGGGCGCAATATGGTTGAAAACCCGCCTGAACTGCCAGTAGTACTTCTTGTCCTCCTCTATAATTTCGCCCGCGCCGTCCAAGTCGCAGTACTGATTTCCGCTGACGAAATTCATATTCAACTGCCAACTCCTCTCCAGACTCCTGCGCTCCTCTCTGCGCCGCAAAAAGTCATCTTCAATCTCTGCGGCAAGCGCGTCTTTAGTGTCCTTTTCAATTTCAGTCATAATCCTTCTCCTTTAACATATTTAAAAGTTTTTGCTTCTCCTCCTCGAGTGCTTCGTCGCTTACTTCCTCGCCCGTTTCGTCCAAAAGCATCTTTACCGCCTTTATGTCGGGCGGAATTTCCCGTTTTGTGACCTTTCTTTTTACAAGCCTCAGCTCGCCGTCCTCCATGGTAAATTCCTCCACTACTTCCTGCGATTTAATCCCCGTTGCGCACTTTATAAGAGCCTTTTTGATTTTTTTGTCCTGCATTATCCGAAATTCCCCCTCTTTTTTGCCTTGCGTATTCTCTTGAGCTTGTCCTCCTGCACGGGCGACAGGCGCTCGCTTTTTGCGGGCGGCGCGGGGTGCGACATTACGTAGTAGCGCAGCTCGTCCATGCAGTGGTCGTCGCGCTTTACGGGCGTATCGTCCTCCGCCCAGAAATAATTTTTAAACTCCTCAATCATGTTGGTGCAGCTTGAAAAGATGAAAATTTTTCCGCTCTCCCCTCTAAGAAGGGACTTTACCCGCATAATTCCCGAAAACACGTCCTTATTCACGCGCGAATCGGCAAGAATTCCCCGCTCGCAAAACAGCTCCGTCACGCTTTGCACTGCCGAGAGGGTGCGCTGATTTGCCGCACTGTCGATAAGTGCGCGAACCCTGCCCCTTCCGTCCGCCTTCCAGCCGAGTTTTTTGCTTATTTCAAGTATTCTTTTTGCATGCGTATCCACGTCCATGCCCGCCGCAAAGTGTTCTGCAATAACGTAGATATTTCCGTCCCAATCCATACAGTACCAGTGCGCCGACAGCGGATTGTTGAACCCAGGGTCAATCGAAATGGTGTCCTGCCACTCGCGTGGAATATCGAAGGGTTCTATTACGTGAACGCTTTCGTCAAATTCGGGATACACAAGCCCCGTTCCGTCGGAAAACTTGCCGTACTTCCGCGCATCGAGCACGCTTTTATCCAAAGCGTTTTCAAGCAGCTCTATCTGCTCCTTCGGAAGATAGGGGTTGTCCTCCCAGCTCATAAACGAGCACCACACCTCGGGATTGCGCTTTACGTTCATATAAATTTCGTTGTATATGAACGTCCTGCCCTTAAGCGGCGTCATTGTGCCGAAGATGTCCCCGTTTCTGTCCATGACCCGCATAAGGCACTCCTCGTAGATGTCGCGCGGGGGCTCCTCGTCGAACCACACAAAATCGAGCGAGCTGCCCTGAAATTTCTCCCTGCCCTGATCGCAGCTTTTAAAGCCGAGCGTGGAAATTCCGCCGAACACGTTCTTTATTTTAATCTGGTCAATCGCCCCGCCCGCAGGGCTGTCCCTCCGTCCGGACAGCATTACGATGTCGGCAATCCAGCTCTTGGGCAAATATTTTAAAATTTTCGCCTGCGCGACGTCCCTCTGAACCTGTTGCGACAGCGAAACTGCCCAACCGAACGCGTCTTTTCTGTTCTCACGATAGGGGTGTATTCCCCGCAGTATCCAAAGGCACTCCACGGCGCCGCACTCGGTTTTGCCAGAGCGGTTGCCGCCGAAAACCCAGCGGTTGCGCTTTTTGCACGCGTGAAATTCCATCTGCTTTTTATGCACCCGCTCGCCCGCGTTGTACTGCGCAAGTATATTTTCCGCCCGCCGCTTTTTAAGCTCACGCTCTATCTCGGCAAGCCTTGTGAGTATTTCTTCCCTTTTCATAAGACTTTTTGTGACAAAATATCTCCGTTTTTTTAATAGAACAAGCGTTAAAATGTTTGCAATGAAAATTTTTAAGGCGGCCTCGGTTTTAGCGGCTGTATTTTTTAATTTTACACTTCTTGCCGTCCCGCAAATTTACGCCCAAGCGGAGAGCGGCTACAAATACGCCTACGTCGATATCGACGTCAAGGTGTATTTTTGCAGGAGTAAAAATCTCGGCGACGCCCTGTTTGAAATTCCCAACACCTACTGCCTTGAAATCTTGGGGCAGGAGGACGGTTGGCTATCTGTTAAGTACGCCGAGGACGACGGGGTCTTTCGGGCGCTCTACGGCTACTGCGTGCAGGACGGGCTCATACTCTCCAATGAAGAACCCCCTCAAAAGTACTTAAGGCAGACCGTAACCGTGACCTATCAAACCGAAGATATCGGGAATATGCTTGAAGGGCTTCCGCCCATCGAGTTCGAGGCGGCGTATTACGGCGCTCTCACTGCGGGCAGTAAACGGTGCTCTTACGTGTATTGCAACGGTTATTTCGGCTATATTACGGGGGCAATTGAAAATTATCCCTTAAATCCGCTGCCAAGCACTACCACCTTTTCTCCCTCGCAAAACGAGCCGCAGGGAGCTTCCGCCGCAACACTTATAACTGCCGTTGCCATCACCGCAGTTGCCGTAGTGGCAATAAGCGTGCTCTACTTTTCAAGCAGAAAACCGCCCAAAACTTCTCTTTAAATATGCGTTAATCACGACATATTCGGGGGGCAATTTAAAATTGCCCTATATTTTGACAAAGCAGCAACTTCTTCTTTGTGCCTATCAATATAAGTCAGCTTACGGTCAAATTTCATAACCGCTCTTTTAATCTCTCTCCGCTCTACGTCTTCAAGTTTTTTAATCGAAACCCGAAGTGCGGAATACTTTTTCAGAGCCGCTCTGTCCTCCGCAGTCAGCATTTCGAACCTGCTTTCAAGATAGCTCATAAGATTGCATAACCTTTGCTTATCCTCTATAAGGTCGGTGACCCTGACGAAATCGCCCCCCTCCGTCTTGCAGGCGTTATATGTAATAAGCCTGTCCAGCCAATCGTTCAAGGGGTCGGCGTTAAAATAAAATTTCAACAAAATCTTAACTTTCTTACTCTTGCCTTTCATACTCTGTCCTACGCAAAACCCAATTTTAAATCCGAACAAATACGAACATTTGTTTGTATTTACATCTCTATTATAACCGCCAAATATGACAATAAACGTATGTTTAAAAAATAAATTTGAATTTTTGCGAAATTTTTTTGTGGTATTTTGTTACGCTTAAAATTAAGGCAAATTTTAAAATTGTCGAATTTTTGTTTACAAATATAAAGAATATGTGTTATAATTTCGGCGTGAAAAGTAAAGCGTTATTGACAATTTCATTGTGCGCCGCAGTTGCGGTTGCGGGCAGTGCAGCGTATAAAGGCGCCCCGTTTGCCTCTGCCGCCACTTTGACAACCGACTATCCCGACATTTTTATCGACTGTGTAAACGATAATTTGGTCGGGTTGGTCGATTTTGCAACCGACGGCGAAAGCTTTGCATTTGCGGACAAAAACGGCATTACGGTAGTCGATAACGGCGAGCGCACGCTGTACGAGATTTCGAACGTAAACGCGCTCGATTGCAGGGACGGCGTCTACTACTATAGACGGGGGACTACTTCTTATTCCCTTGCGACTTCCGAACTGTCGGACTACGAATTTTCTTCAGAGTACAAGTTCGCAAGATTGAGCGACGGCAGCGAGTATAAGATATTTGATGACGACGGCAAATGCTCTTACCTTGCAGTAGGCGAACGCACTTTCGTGACTATCGAAAACGACAATTTATGCTATGCAATTAAAGTTTATAACGACGTTGCATACGCACTTTTAGAGTCGGACGCGCCGAACGGCTACGGCAACACCGTTACCGTTAAAAAGCTTGACGGAAAGATGTGCGCGGACGTGAATCCCTCCTACATTGATTTCAAAGCGGTCGAAAAGGTCGCGCTCGGCACTATAAAGAGCAGTTTGCTTGAGTACAATCTGGACAAACCCCACTTTGCCAAGCTCGGCTTTGGCAGCTATTACACGCAAATAAACATATATAATCTCTCGGGCGATTATTTCGACATAGGCGAGAACGATAAAAACGGCGAGAACGGCGGACAATCCAAAAAGGAATACACCTTTAAATGCGGAGAAGACGGTGCAATAAGCTCCGACGCGGTGGTGCTTGTACTCGGCGAAAGCGGCAACG
The DNA here is from genome assembly GCA_022508265.1 of Clostridiales bacterium. Lineage (GTDB taxonomy): Bacteria > Bacillota > Clostridia > Christensenellales > Borkfalkiaceae > Coproplasma. The sequence goes on along the minus strand of JAFLVP010000027.1, from coordinate 2,853 downwards.
CAAAGGTGTTTACCTACAACGATAACTGTTACATAGCTCTCTCCGACGACCTTTCAGACGACGAGCAACCGAGTCTCGAAGAGGCGGACTTTAACGCCTACTTAAACGCACCCGACTGGCTGTACTCCTCCCCTTACGTCTGCGACGCCACGAAGGCGGTTGAGCTGACGGCGGGCGACAGTGTGAAGGTTACGGGCAAGGTCACTTTTAAAATCGGCGGAAGGCAGTTTTACCAAGTACAATTCTACGAGGGCGACGAGCAGGTTACGGGCTACGTTTTGGAGAACTTTTTAAACAGCTACTCCGAAACCGAACACCCCGACGACAAAAATTTCGGCGTGATAGACGACCCCCGGTACAGCGACGACGACCTCGTGAAAATAGTGGTGCTTCTGCTCATAGTAATAGCTTTAGTGCTTATCGGTCTCACTTACATTACGTACGTGCTTACAAGCAAAAAGCGCAAAGCCTTGAAGCAGGCTGAAAATCAAACGGACGAAGTTCAGAAATCCGACGGCGAAAACAAAAAAGAATAAATAATAAAAGCGACTGCGGTTTGCAGTTGCTTTTCAGTAACAAATACAGTTCGGGCGGAGCGCAAAGCGCTCCGCCCTTGATTATTTAACAAATTATTCACTAATATTTTATCATATTATAATAATACACAATTTGCGAAAATTTTTAAAATATGCTACTATTATAATATGGCAGGCAAAAATTGGGAATTATACCGCAATATAAAAAAGCGGGCGCGGGAAAAGACAAAGACAATACATAAATCGTGGGTAGGTTTCGGAACGGGACTGAAAGCCGTTCTTACAGACCTTTCCATTGTCTTTCAGCTTGCCGTGCTCGCCTTTATTTACGCAACCTTTGCCTACCACTTCCCCGTATTTTTCTATATTTCGTTAGCCCTTACCGCACTTTGCGCACTGCACGTGTTCATAAGCGAGCGCGACGGGCAAATTGTTGCAAGTTGGCTGTTGCTGTTCATAATTTCGTTCGGGTGCGGATATATCGTCTACATGCTCGCCGACAAAAGGATTTGCTACGGCTACAACAGGCGCAGATATTCAAAGATTTACGAGCGTTCCAAGTCCTACACCAAGCAATTTACAACCGACGGCGCTTCTGCGACGGTTGCGAACGACTGCAAATACATACATAGCGTCGGCGGATACGTTCCCTACCGCAACACCCGCATAAATTACTTTTCAAGTGCCCGCGACATGCTAAACAACATAATCGAAATGATTGAAAATGCGAAAGACTTCGTATTCTTGGAGTTTTTCATAATCGCAGACGGAATTCTCTTTGACCGGCTTGTGAGCGCCTGCAAGCGCAAAACTCGCGAGGGCGTAAAAATCTACGTACTCTGCGACGACGTCGGCTGTGCGGGGGTGCTTTCAAGCGACGCAATTAAACGCCTTAAAGACGCGGGCGTGAATTTTAAAATTTTTGAAAAGCTGTTCACTCTCTTCAGCTTCGGGCTCAATTTCCGCGACCACAGAAAGATTGTCGTCATCGACGGCAAAATAGGCTATACGGGCGGATTCAACTTTATCGACGACTGCGCAAATATGCGCAAAATGCAGGGAATCTGGAAGGATTCGGGCGTCCGTCTTGAGGGCGAAGGTGTTGACGGGCTCTCCCTTGCGTTTATCCGCCAGTGGGAATTTGCCACAAAGCAGCAACTCGACTACGCCGAGTTCACTGGAAAATACGACAGGTTTGAAAACAGCTCAATTGTCCTTCCATATGCGGGCGGACCCGAGATTTGCGAGGATTTGTGCCGGGGCGTGTATTCGAATATGATTGCGGGCGCAAGGGAAAAGCTGTATATAATGTCCCCCTATCTCATACCCGACGGCGAAATTCTTTCGCAAATCAAGCAAAAGGCACAGTCGGGCGTGGACGTGCGCATAGTCCTACCAGGCGTTCCCGACTATAACTATATCTACCGCGTAACCCGTTCCAACGCCGAAAGGCTTTTAAAATACGGCGTAAAAATTTATTATGCAAAGTCCGAGTTCGTACACAGCAAGGTTATGCTTACCGAAAACTGCCTTGCAGTCGGCTCTGTAAATATGGACATGCGTGCATTTTATCAGGAGTTCGACAACGGCGTATATACCGACGACGTTACCGCCCGCGAACAGGCGCTTGCCGACTTTAATACACTATTCGATAGGAACGCCCCCTCCGACAGCGTCACCCGCAACCCGTTCACTCTTCTTTTGGCGTGTCTACTTCGCATAGTTTCGCCATTGATGTAAATTCAACACTCAAAAATTATTGAAATTTAATGCACACTTATAAAAAAATAAGTTGACATCAAATAATAGTTTTGTTATAATTTTTTAGCATTGAGTTGAGGCGGCTTTAATGCGGGTGTAGTTCAATGGTAGAACACTAGCCTTCCAAGCTGGTTGCGTGGGTCCGATTCCCATCACCCGCTCCAACAGTTGCGCGCACCCGACGCAATGCTTTATGCGCCTGTAGCTCAGCAGGATAGAGCAACGGCCTTCTAAGCCGTGTGTCGGGGGTTCGAGTCTCTCCAGGCGCGCCAACGTGATGGCGGGCGTAGCTCAATCGGTAGAGCGCCAGATTGTGGCTCTGGAGGTAGCAAGTTCGAAACTTGTCGCCCGCCCCACACTTCTTTGGGGTGTCGCCAAGCGGTAAGGCACGGGATTTTGATTCCCGCACTCGTTGGTTCGAATCCAGCCACCCCAGCCAACATCATTTTCATTGGACAGGGTCGCCCCGCCTATTCGCAGGTTCCACCCGCCACCCGGCCATAATTTTGGCCCATTAGCTCAGACGGTAGAGCACTTGACTTTTAATCAAGGTGTC
>JAFLVP010000026.1 GCA_022508265.1 Clostridiales bacterium | reverse complement strand
GATTTTCTTAGCCCCTGCGTCTTTAAGAACTACGTTGAACTCGGTCTTCTCTTCAGCTGCTGCTGCGGGAGCTGCTGCGCCGGCTGCGGGAGCTGCTGCAACTGCTACGGGAGCCGCTGCGCTTACGCCGAATTCTTCTTCGAGAGCCTTTACAAGCTCGCTGGTTTCAAGTAAGGTCAAGCCTTTGATTTCTTCGATTAACTTTTTGATATCTGCCATTTTATTTAATTCTCCTAAATTATTTTTTATTTTTTATTTTTGCGCTTTAAGGCTGCGCGCGCCTTTTTACTTTGGCTTTAAGCCTGTTCCTTGGTTGCAACTGCGTTAAGCACACGCACGAGCGCAGATACAACGTTGTTGAGTACTCCCGCAAGATTTGTTGCGGGCGAGTTGAGCGAGCCGAGCATCTTTGCAACGAGCTCTTCCCTTGAAGGGATTGCCGCAAGCGCCTTGATGCCTGCCTTGTCCACGTAGCCGTTGTCTACGAACGCGCTCTTTAAAAGAATTTTCTGGTCGTACGTTTTAGCGGCTTCGACCATAACTTTTGCGGCTGCCGTTTCGTCTGCGCCGAAAGTAACTGCCGTGGGGCCGTTGAGGTCTTTATCAAACTGATTGTAGCCCAAGTCGTTCAAAGCCTTTCTTACAAGCGTGTTTTTGTAGACCTTGTATTCGCAGTTAGCCTGTTTGCATTTATTGCGGAGCTCGGAAACTTCTTTAACGGTGAGCTTGTTGTAATCAACGAGCACGACCGACTTGGAAGCCTTGATTTTTTCCGTAATTTCTGCTACGACTACTTTTTTAGCTTCTAAATTTGCTGACAAGTCTTTACCTCCTTATAAAATTAAGAATTCCTTGCACCCAAAAAGGCACAAGGAATTTCAATAATCTAAAACTCAATTATCAAATTCAAACTTGTCACCTGAGCGGGGTATTGAGCGAAAACGCACCCGCCGTCTTGGGTAGCAAAATTTATTTACGATTGAATTATAACCGCGCCGAAAGGGTTTGTCAACTCTTTTTACTTGCTTTCAGCGGTAAGAATATAATCTTTGTCTCTTCTGGATAATTTATTGTCGCTATAAGAAAATGTAATGAATATCGTCATAACTCCGTCATTAAATACCCGAACATTGACCATATTCTCTTTCTCATTAAACTCATAGTCTTTTATGCCCTGAACACTTGCCTCATAATCAAAATCATCACCCATAGATTTCCAACGTTCAAAATCTGCCGAAAAATCCACACCTTCAAAGATAATTTTATTTTTGGTCAAGATTTCGATGTAGACGGAATCCGAGCCTTCCAAATAATACTTTCCGAGGGCGACAGTCTTTGGTTCGCTGCAAGCGCTTGTTAAGAGGACACAAAGAGTTAACGTAATACTGAATAAAAGAAACCCTAACCTCTTAAAAGCTTTGGACATTATTAACCCTTGTTGTAGGTAACTTTCACGCCGGGGCCCATAGTAGCGCAAAGCGTTACGGACTTAATGTACTGACCCTTTGCTGCTGCGGGTTTTGCTTTAACGATTGCGTCCATAAGCGCGTTGAAGTTTTCCGCAATCTTTTCAACGCCGAACGACTTCTTGCCGATGGGAACGTGAATTATAGCCGTTTTGTCAAGACGGTATTCGACTTTACCTGCCTTAACTTCTTTAACTGCCTTGGCTACGTCCATAGTAACCGTACCCGACTTGGGGTTGGGCATCAAGCCCTTGGGTCCGAGGATTCTACCTATTCTACCTACCATACCCATCATATCGGGAGTGGTAATCATAACGTCGAAGTCGAACCAGTTGTCTTTCTGAATACGCTGAATGGTTTCTTCTGCGCCTACGTAATCTGCGCCTGCCGCCTCTGCAGCGTCTGCCTTGTCGCCCTTTGCGATAACGAGAACCTTCTTGGTCTTACCCGTACCGTTGGGAAGGACCAAAACGCCACGGACCTGCTGGTCTGCCTGACGGGGGTCTACGCCCAGACGAACGTGTAATTCGATGGTTTCGTCAAAGTTTGCCTTTGCCGTATCTAAAACGGTTTTAAGCGCCTCGTTCAAATCGTAAGTTTTGGAGCGGTCGTATAATTTAACGCTCTCTGCATACTTTTTAGTCAATTTCATAATGCGCCCCCTTACTCCTCTACCGTAACGCCCATAGAGCGCGCCGTTCCTTTGACCATGCTCTTTGCGGATTCAAGGTCTGTGCAGTTAAGGTCGGGCATCTTCGTCTTTGCTATTTCCTCTACCTGAGCCTTGGTCAGCTTGCCCACCTTATCCCTGTTGGGACGGGAGCTTGCGGTCTCCAAGCCGAGCGCCTTTTTGATGAGCACGGGTGTAGGGGGAGTTTTAAGCACAAACGTAAAACTTCTGTCCTGATAGATGGTTACAACGCAGGGGATGATAAGTCCTGCCTGTGCAGCCGTCTTTGCGTTGAATTCCTTCGTAAAGCCGGGAATGTTAATTCCGTGAGGACCCAGCGTAGAACCTACGGGGGGTGCGGGTGTGGCTTTACCGGCGGGAAGTTGCAGTTTAACTACCGCAGTAATCTTCTTTGCCATAAATTTATTACCTCCGAGTGGTCAAGCAAACGCGCCATGAAAAGATTTAACGCGTTCTCCCACGATATACAAAAAACCGAAACGGTTTAATTGTCGTCTATTTTTTTAACCTGAATATATTCGACCTCGACGTCGGTATTTCTGCCGAACATCTGAATATTTACCTTTGCCTTCTGCGCCGCGTCGTTGAGTTCGGTTACGACGCCTTCAAAGCCCTCCAAAGGACCCGAAATTACGCTTACCTTGTCGCCTACTTTGAAGTCTGCGTCAATTACGTAATCTTCAAGGCGCATTTTGCGGATTTCGGCTTCCTTCATGGGAATGGGTCTGCCTTGAGGACCTACAAAGCCCGTAACGCCCCTCGTGTTGGTTACCCAATACCAAAGCTGGTTGGAATATATCATTTTTATGAATACGTAGCAGGGCAACAGCTTGCGCTCTACTACCTTGCGCTTGCCGTTCTTCTCTTCAATCGTCTGTTCCATAGGGATTTTGACGTCGAAAATCATGTCCTGCAAGTTGTTGTTTTCGATAAGCCTCTCCAAGCTGTCCTTTACCATAGATTCGTAGCCCGAATAGGTATGAAGGATATACCAGCAGGGATTTTCGGGATCTGCTACCATCGTTGCCATAGTTTACGCTCCCGTAATAAGGTTTAAAAGAGCCTGAAGCCCGTAGTTAATTCCCGTAACTACGACAAGGAACGCAAGAACAACGACCAAAACTACGCACGTTCCGCGCACAACCTTGGGGAACGTGGGCCAAGTTACCCTTTTAAGCTCCGAAAAGGTTTCTTTAAGTTTTCTGCCCATTCTTACGAAAATATTGGGCTTTTTTGCACCGTTATTTGTTTTCTGTGCCATTGTAAACTCCTATAAAGTTCACAAAATTTTCTTGCCGTTCTGCGCAAGTAAATTTTCGTGAGTTTTAGAAACTGTGTTTCTCTGCCCGCAATATTTAAGGACAAACAAAAAGCGTGGTTTTTGTTTGCGCAGTTAAATGTTTTAAAAATACCCTTAAATTACTTGCTTTCTTTGTGGTCGGTGTGCTTTTTGCAGAAAGGGCAGTATTTGGAAAGAACGATCCTGTCGGGGTCGTTGCGCTTATTCTTATAGCTGTCGTAATTGCGGTGTTTGCACTCTGTGCATTCGAAAGTAATCTTATTTCTTACCTGTGCTTTGGTTGCCATGTTTGGAAAACTCCGTACAAAAAAATTACACCCCCATATTTTGAGTGCTTTTAAAGTCTAACATAAGAAAACGGGCTTGTCAACCCAAAATATGCAAATTCACAAAAATTTTAATTCTATTCTGCGAATTAAATTTTTCGTGAGTTTTAGAAACCAAGTTTCTCTGCCCGCATTCTTTGGGGCAAACAATAATAAAAATGCGGGCATTCACTTCCGGTGAGCCGTATGCATACGCTAATTGGGTGCGCGGGCGCAAAAGCGTGGTTTTGCTTGCGCCGTAAAGCGTTTTTGATTAAAAAGCCCCGCGAGAATTCGCGGGGCTTTTATAATTTTAATTATTAGTTTAAGTTACCTACCGAGAAAGCGTATTGGTCTCTGTCTTCGGGGAAGATGGGCGTTGTGATTACGGGCAGATTTAAAGGCGCAATATACGCACTTGCCGTAAGGTTAGTGACCGTCGCGCGGAGATAGGGATAGAGAAGCTTAGTTGCCTCTATAACGAATTTTCTCTCCTCGGCGTCGTTTGCGACCTCCTCCACTTCGAAAATACCGACTATTGTTACGTTGATATCAAAGGGCTTGGGCTCTTGTTCCGTGCTTTCGATTTTTACGGAGAGCGCAATGAAGTTGAGCTTGTCGTTGCCGTTTACCTTTCTAACCTGTCTTGCAAATTGAGGCTTGATGTCAAGTTTATCGTTGGGGTTAAGTCTTACCCTGTTGAGCTTGAAGGAAAGCTCCTCTGCGGTTATGCCTTTTAAATCGTATTTCATAATTACTATAAATCTCCTTAAAATTATAGATACATTATACCTAAACGAGGAGTATTTGTCAATAATAAATGCCAACGAAAAATACGCCTCGCAGAACAGAGGCATATTTTTATGAACTATTATTATAAGAACGTTTTTAATTTTTCCTCGAAGCTTTCTTCGAGTTCTATTAAATCGCAGAGAAGCTTTTTTATTTCTTCGTCGATTAAATCTCCGCCGTCCGTTAAAGTGGTTTTAAGCGAGGTTATGCCCTGAACGGTGCCCTTAATCATCATCTGCGCAATATTTTGCACCGAGTTGTCGCTTGCCGCGTTCATTTTGATTGCGCTCCACATCATAGCCTTTTTGAAGGGGCTGGGTTCCTTTAATTCAATATTGAGCCTGCGCGCAAGCGACGCCGCTTCCGAGCAAATTCTTTCATACTCTTCGTGCTCTCTTAAAATTTCTTCCTTTATACCCTCGTCCTCAATCTCGGGCAGAATATCCGAAATGGAAACGAGTGCAAGCTGTGCGTTTCTGTAAATTTCCGCGAGAATTTCGCTGCTTTTTTTAATCTCTTCCATAAATCTCCTTGTTATACTCCTATTTTGTTCAGCGTCGGAAAAAATATTCTTACTAAATATAAAATTGCTTGACTTAAAAAACATCTTGTGTTAAATTTATTGACGAGCCGCTCGAAACGGGCTTTTTAAGTGCGCAATTTTGCGTCGCCTGCGATTTTCGGCGAGACGGTCAGAGGAGGTAAAAATATGTACGCAATTTTTGATAACGGCGGCAAACAGTACAAGGTAGCTGTCGGCGACCTTGTCAAGGTTGAAAAGCTCAACGCGAAAGTCGGCGATACGGTGGATTTCCCCGTAATTTTGACGGCAGACGAAAAGAGTATTCAGACCGGCAAGGAAGTTGAAGGTGTCAAGGTAAAGGCAGAAGTAGTTTTGCAGGGCAAGGACAAGAAGATTATAGTCTTTAAGTACAAGCCCAAGAAGAACGAAAGGAAAAAGCAGGGTCACAGACAGCCTTACACCCAGATTAAGATTACGGCAATAGGCGCAGAAGGCGAAGTTAAGAAACCCGCCGCTAAAAAGGCGCCCGCAAAGAAAGCAGCCGCAGTCGAAGCGCCCGTAGAAGCGGAAGCTAAAGCGGAGTAATTTCAAGGAGATAAAATTATGTTTTTTATAAGATTATTCGCCCATAAAAAGGGAACGGGCTCTTCGCACAACGGCAGAGACAGTAATCCCAAAATGCTCGGCGTGAAGCGCGCCGACGGTCAGTTTGTGCTTGCGGGCAACATCCTCGTAAGACAGCGCGGTTCCAAAATCAAAGCGGGCTCGGGCGTTGGCATGGGCAAGGACGATACCTTGTTTGCACTCGTTGACGGCACCGTAAGATTTGAAAGACTGGGCAGAGACGGAAAGCAAGTTTGCGTTTATCCCGCAGCAGAGTAATTTAAAATTTAAACGGGGAGCTTTCCCCGTTTTATTTTTTTAGTAAAAAGTTTTAGTAAGGAGTATTATGCTTAAAATTTCCCCCCTTTCCGATTTGACAAAAAAGGAGTTTGAAGTCCTCTTCTCCTCGTACTATCAAGAGCTCGGTTGCGAGGACGACACCGCGCATTTAATTGACGAGTATATCCTGCCCGACCTGCTTTCGGGGCTTATAAGCATAGATATTTTGCAGGACGGCGAAATCTTTGCGGGTTTTGTTATTTATCAGACAGACGACATAGAAAACGAGTGGAATTTTAAGGAAGGCTGGGGAGACATACGCGAGCTGTATATCATCCCCTCCCACCGCCGTCAGGGTCTGGGTAAATTCCTTTTGTACACCGCGGAGATGAAGCTGAGAGAGAGCGGAACGGCTAAAGCCTACTGCCTGCCGAGCGAGGAAAGCGAAAAATTCTTTGTAGCCTGCGGATACGTTAAAACAGAGGGCTACAATGCGGAGCTTGACAGCATTGTCTACGAAAAACACGATTTATCCAATAAATGTAAGTAATTTTTATTACTGCTATATAGACAAATTAGATAATTTGTAGTATTATATAGCTATGAATTTTGTCGTATATGCGGGAAAAGCCGAAAATATGCCCGAGAGGGCGGACAAGCTCTATAAAATTTTCGTTGCCGACGAGGACGGCGAATATAACTTGCCCGACGTTTCTTTAGCATTTAAAAAGGGCGAGATATTGATCCTTCCCCCATTCTATCGGCACACCGCATCGACTGCGCTCAAAAACAGCACTGTCGCCGTGCTTGAAAAGGCAATTTTGCCCTTTAAAGCGCCTACGAAGGTTCAAGACATAAACAATATAACTGCACAGGCGATAACAGAGGCGGAATATTTCTTTGACAAAAACGGCGAGGTTTTAAACGCACTCGGAAATCTGATTGCGGTATGCGTTTCGTCGTTTTGTAAAAAGCGGGAGTATTCCCCCCTTGTGGAAACTATCCGCTCCGAGATTGAGAGCAATATTTCAAACTCCGCATACTCTGTGGACGATACCTTAAAGAGGTTGCCCTTAAGCTACGAGTATCTTAGAAAGCTGTTTAAAAAGGAGACGGGCACCACCCCCCTTTGCTATCTTTCAGACTGCAGGATGAGACTTGCCGCACAGATTATTTCAAGCGGAATAAGCAACCAGTACAGCGAGTACACAGTTTCGCAGGTTGCCGAAGCGTGCGGGTTTTCAGACCCGATGTATTTTTCAAGAGTTTTTAAGAAAAATTTCGGGGTTTCGCCGACTGAATACGGTAATACAACCCGATAATTTAAAATATGATTAACATTGGAGAAGATTATGAAATATAAAGTACTTTACAACCCCCTTTCGGGAAGCGTTGTCAACGAGAAAATCAAGGATGAGCTTACGGAGCTTTTAAAAGAGCACGAATTTGAATTAGAGGATATAACCAAAGTCAACTACGCCGAATTTTTAAAAGCGCTTAAAGAGGATGAAAACATTCTTCTTGTCGGAGGCGACGGAACTATCAACAGGTTCGTAAACGACACGCAAAGCTATAACTTCAAAAACCGCGTCTGGTACTATGCTGCCGGCAACGGCAACGATTTCTGGACGGATATCGGCAGAAAGAAGGGCGACGCACCTATCTGCATAGACAAATATCTTGAAAATCTCCCCACCGTTACCGTAAACGGAAAAGATTATAAATTTATCAACGGCATAGGCTACGGAATTGACGGCTACTGCTGCGAGATGGGCGACAAGCTTAAGTCCGAGGGCAAGAAAGTAGACTACACGGGAATTGCCGTTAAGGGACTTTTGTTCCACTTCAAGCCCAGAACCGCAACCGTTATTGTGGACGGACAGAGCTACAACTTTAAAAAGACCTGGATTGCCCCCTCTATGCTCGGAAGATACTACGGCGGCGGCATGATTCCCACCCCCTCGCAGGACAGACTGGGCGACGGAAGCCTTTCAATCTGCCTTATGTACAACGCGGGAAAACTGAGAACGCTTATGGCGTTCCCCAAGATTTTCAAGGGCGAGCACGTTAAAAAGACAAAGCAGGTTAAAATTTTATCGGGCAGAGAGATTACCGTCAAATTCGACAAGCCCTGCGCCCTTCAAATCGACGGCGAGACAGTTTTGAACGTATCGGAATACACCGTCCGCTCGGCTGTCGCTACAGAACTCCCCGTCACCGAACAAACCGCCGCATAACCAAAACCAAAATAAAAAGCACACTGTATATGCAGTGTGCTTTTTTATTAATCGTTTTTATATCCGGTATTATTCGCATTGCTTTCATCAAAGCATAAATTGCTAATAGAAGCGACAAACCAGTAAATGCCGAATGTTATAATCGACAGGAAAAAATAGCACCCCGTTCTTGAAGTAAAGCCTTTGGGTTTTAACGAAGTGTGATTGATAATCATACTACCTAAGGGTCCAAAGAAAAAGGTAACTAAAAACCTGACTACATTATCCATAAGTACCTCTCTAAAATTTTCGCAACTTGATTATATGATACAAATTTGTATATGTCAAGTATTTTTGATACACTTATGTATAACATATTTTTGTGGAATACAATTTTAAGAACAATAAAATAGCCGAGCTTCGCAAAGCGCAAGGCTTATCGCAAAGGCAACTTGCAAAAGAAATCGGCACGAGTCAGGCAAATTTATCCCGCTGGGAGCAGGGAATCATTGAACCGAGCATTATTGAGTGCTGGCGAATTGCAGATTATTTTGACGTGAGTATAGACATTTTGTGCGGGAGAAAAGAATATTGAAAAACACGGTTACTTTTGTAACCGTGTTTTTAATTTATATTTTTACTTTTTGAGCTGTTTGATTTCGGTGTATGCCATGACGAACGGGCCCGTGCCCTTTGCGTCGTTTTCGACGACGGGTTCGGAGATATAGTACTCGAAAGTGCCGTCGCGCTTTCTGTTGCTCTCGGGTCCGAGTCCCGCCATAAGGCAGATACCGCCGAGGTTGAGCTTGCCGTCCGTTTCGGTAAGATATTCCTTGCAGATGCCGTTGAATACCTCTTCGCCGACGAGAGCATAACGCTTATCGATAAAGCCCAGTCTTGCGCCCTTTAACATTGCGTATGCAATCATTGCACTGCCCGAGGTTTCGAGATAATTTCCTTCTCTCGCTCCTTGGTCAACGACCTGCCAGAACATCTTCTTATCAGGGTCTATATATCTTTCAAGCCCCTCTATCGTGTCCTTGAAGATTGCAATAAGCTTATTCTTGTATTCGTCCGCGCCGTCCATATAGCTGATAGCGTCCACAAGTCCTACGGTGTACCAGCCGACCGAGCGAAGCCAGAAGCTCTTGGAAAGTCCGGTCTCGGGGTCACTCCAAAAGGCTTTTTTAGAGTAATCCCAACCGTGATAGTAGAGGCGCTTTTGTTTGTCGTACATATTGTCGTAAACTGCCGTAAACTGTGAAACAATGTCCTTATAATTCTTGCCGCCGTTGAATTCCGCCTCGTAGCGCGTGTAGAACACCTGCGCCATATACAGTCCGTCAAGCCAGACCTGATTGGGATATATCTTCTTGTGCCAGAAGTTGCCCAAGTCGGTACGGGGCTGACCGCAGACCTGCGAATACAGTAAATCAATTGCCTTTTTATATTTTGCCTTGCCCGTTTCGCGGTATAAGTCGAATAGTACTCTGCCCTCGTTCAGGTTGTCCACGTTGTATGTATCAAGCTTAAAGCCGCGGATAGAGCCGTCCTCAAAAACGTAGTAATCCACGAATTTATCTATAAATTCAAGATATTTTTTGTTGCCCGTGATTTTGTAAATGCTGTAAAGCGAAGTCATCATACAGCCGTCTATATAGTTCCAGCCGGGCTCCTTGCCGTGCTTGATATTTTCAATATTCCAAATGGGCGCCTCGGGTGTAGTATCCTCGATAAGTCGGTCGATATATTTATCAATAACGCTGTAATTCATATTTTACTCCTCTATTACTGTTCCGCAATTTTTCTTTATTATTTTTTCGCCGACAACGCCGTCAAAGGTAACGTTCTTTAAAATGAGCTTTTCAACGTTATCTACGTAAAGCCCCTCTTTACAATAAGTTCTGATAAAATCGAGCATAGCAGGCTCGAAGGGCTGTGCGTCCTCTTTAAAGGAAAAACTGACGTTTTCTATCACGATTTCCTTTATGGGCTGCTCGACGAGTCCGTCGAAGTACCCCGCCATACACTCGCAGTCAACGCACTCGATATCGCGGAACTCAAATTTGCCGAGATAGGGCGTCGTTTCGTCTACGGGACGCATTTTGCGCGACCACACGATTTCATCGTGACCGTCGGGGTCGCAGTGATAGTACATATTTATAACGAAAGGTACGATGACGTTTTGCATTTTTATGTTTTCAAACAGAACGCCGTCTATTATTCCGTCCTTGCCCCTGCCCCTTCTCGTCTTTATTCTAAGTCCCCTGTCCGTATGGCTGAAAACGCATTGACTGACCGAAAGGCTCTTAACCCCTCCCGCCATTTCGCTGCCGAGAACGATTGCGCCGTGCCCGTTTTCAAAGAGGTTGTTTCGTAAGGTGTGGCGGGTTGCGGGCGTCTTGTAGGTCTTGCCCATATACAGCTTGCCCGATTTTATCGCACAGCAGTCGTCGCCGACGCTGAACCTGCAACCGACAATATCGACCTTGTCGCAGCTCTCGGGGTCGAGTCCGTCAGTGTTGGGACCCGTGTAGGGGTTTTCGACCTTCAAATCGTAGAAGCCGAGATTTTTTGAAAAATAGGGGTGCAAGTTCCAGCTTGCCGAATTTTTGCAGGTTACGCCGTGGAAAACGACGTTTTGACACTTATTTAAGAATACGAGGCGGGGACGGGCAACCTTTCTGCCGGTGGGTCTTGCCCACCATGTTGAATTGTCGGCATTGCCGTTTATCGTGCCCTCGCCCACAATTTTTATATTTTTTTGCCTGTACGCAGAGATGAAGGACTGATGGCAGTCAAAGGGGTCTCCCTCCCACGTTGCAAGAATATTTTCTCTCTTGCCCGTATACGTGCGGGCGGGAACATAGGGATAGCTCTCCTCACGCGTGTCGCCCAAAAGCTCGGCGCCCCTTTTAAGCTCTAACGTTACCCCGTTCTTTAATACGATGGGGCGAACGAAGTAAATACCCTCTTCAAGCACCACCCTGCCGCCTTCGGGACAGCTGTCTATTGCCTTCTGCACATAGTAAGTGTCGTCCGAAACGCCGTCCGCTTTTGCGCCGAGCGATTTTACGTCTATTACGGCAGTATCGGCGGGGGTTGTGAAGGTTATTTTGGTTTTCTCCGTGGAAATTTCAACGGTGTACTGCGTTTCGGGGGTCAGATTAAAGAGCGAAAAGACGTTTTCGCTCCTCTCGCCTGCGACCTCTTTGCCGTCCAAATACACCTTGTACGTGCGGGGGCTGTAATAGGGGTTCTTATTGCAGAGCTCAAAGCACGCCGTCGTGCTCGAAACAAAGAGCTTTTTAAACATTGGCGTCAGCCTCCTTTTTCTTTGATTTTTTAACGATAAATACTATCAAGTCCTTTATTCCGATAAACGCCATATCCACAACAACGGCAAGCAACCCGAAAAGCAACGGCTCCACGCCGACGTACACGTGTTGGTTAGTGTTGAAAATAAGATTTATCAATTCGTTTATCCCGCCGTACGACAAGGTCACGAAATACATTACAAAGACGTAATATATAAGATTTGTGAAAAACGTCCAAAAGGCCCTGAACGGGAAAGGGAACATCATATAGTTGTCGTACTCGCGCCGATCGCTTTCCATATATTTGAAAAGCGGGTTAACGAGAATATCGACGATAAGCCCCAAAACCAATCCGCAAAGCACCACGCGGTCCAATCCGTCACTGATTGCAAGCCCCCACATTATGAAATAGCAGACAACCCCCGCAAACCACCACTTTACAAAGCATGCTTTAAGCCAAGTCGGGACCCTCGACAGCTTGTCTATTTTATAGGGGTCGAACTGCTTTTCCTTGCCGTTTGATTTTACGTTTTTCGGGTCGTATACGCCGGTGTTGGCGTTGATGTCATAGTTGATTTCGTCGTCAAACTTCGTCGTCTCGTCCTTTAATGCGGCAACGAGTTCGTCAATTTTATCAACCTTTAAATCGTAATAGTTTTCTATTGTCGACTCTTTGAACTTATGTTCTTTCTTTGCCATAATTACCTTTTGGAAAAATAACCGACAAAATGAATTTTGCCGGTTATTTGTTCTTATACAAAATTTAATTTAATTAAACTTCTGCGCTTGTATCGATAGCACCATTCGAAAGCTGGCTCTCTTCAAGCACCTTTCTGGTATTGATTTTCTTGATAAGCTTTGTATAAAGAGGCAGCGTAGCCAACAAAACAATTCCTATACCGTTGAGTATAGCGTTTGCAATTGCTAAATTGAGCGACTGCTCAAGGAAAGCAAGCTCGGTAAGCTTTTCAGCCGTATAGTTGTCGTAGATATAATCGTGAGCCTGCGTATAATACAGAATACTGCAAAGAATAATTACCGCCAAGAACACAAACAGCAAGCAAAGCATTACAATATTGGTTTTTTTGCGTTTGGGGAAAGCGCTTCCGAAAAGTGCAACCGCCAAAATCGACAAAAGCGTGATAATGAATATCAACATACCAATCCACTCAACTTTGGAAATTGAGTCGATTGCCTGCGAGAAAGTGAACAGCCAGATAAGCCAGATGACCATTATAATTACGAGATATACCTGCGGAATTATTTTGGTATTGCGCTTTAATTTAACGGTCTGCTTTCTGAACCATTCTTTAACAGCCGCACCGACTTTTTTACCCTTTGAAGGCTCGGTGGGTTGGGGCTGAACTTGGGGAGCAGTTTCTTCTACTACTGTATTTTCGTTTTCTGCCATAATTTTCCTCCTTACCTTATTGCCTTACCGGGCAACTCTTTGCCTTTCTCATCGAGTGTGGGTAACTCGAAGAAGTGAGTCATTTCAGGGTCAAAACCGATATCGACTTCGTCGCCGTTCTTGTAGTCGCACCACTCTGCGAACTTGCATACGACGTTTTTCTTGTCGGCAATCTTGCCGTGAACGAGAGTGTTCATACCAAGATTTTCGTTATTGGTAACCTTAAGCTTTACGGGACCGGGACGAACGATGTTTTCGGGACGAACGCCCAAGATAATACCCTGTCCCTCGTAGTCTGCAAGTTGAGCCTTTTGATTTGCATCGAGAGGATACTCGAAGTGCTCGCAAATGAACTTGCCGTTTTCCACTTTACCTTCGAACATGTTCATGGGAGGAAGTCCTATGAAGGTTGCGACAAAGGTGTTTGCGGGTTTTTCATAGAGCTCGATAGGCGAGCCTATTTGCTGAACGTGACCCATCGACATACATACGATTCTGTCTGCCAAAGTCAAAGCTTCGGTCTGGTCGTGGGTTACGTAAATCATAGTTGCTTTAAGCTTCTTGTGCAGAAGAAGTATCTCTCTTCTCATCGAACCGCGAAGTTTTGCGTCGAGGTTGGAGAGAGGCTCGTCAAACAAGAATACTTTGGGGTTACGGACTATTGCACGCCCCATTGCAACACGCTGGCGCTGACCGCCGGAGAGCTGCTTGGGTTTTTTATTGAGCTGAGATTTCAAATCGAGAATTTCAGCTGCTGCCATAACCTTTCTGTGTATTATTTCTTTCTTCTCCTTGCGGAGCGTCAACGAAAACGCCATGTTTTCGTAGATAGTCATATGACCGTACAGAGCGTAGTTCTGGAAAACCATGGCTATATCTCTGTCCTTGGGGGGAAGACGGGTGCAGTCCTTGCCGTCGATTATGAGTTTGCCGGCCGAAATATCTTCCAGACCTGCAACCATACGAAGAGTTGTGGACTTACCGCAACCCGAAGGTCCTACGAGTACTATGAATTCGCCGTCGGCTATATCGAGATTGAAATCATATACAGCCTGAACGCCTCCGTCATAGATTTTATCTAAATGTTGAATATTAACCTCAGGCATTTTCGTCCTCCTTAACAAGGTTTAACTCGCTCTCTGTTACGTTAGCCTCCGATATGACGTTTTCTGCCTGTCTGATCTCTTCTTCGTCAAGTGCTTTAAGCGTTGCTTCGACATTTATCGAACCGTTGGCAAGATTTGCCTCGAAGTTTTCAAGTCTGACCGTACGCAGATAGCCAAAGACTGCCGAAAGAATATAGCATACCGCAGAAGCGCAAAGATATACGACCAAAATTACGAACTCTAACGTGCTGCTCGTAGGATTGAACCATAAGTAATTTACTTTGAGCAGATTTTTATTAAGACCGTATAAAGGATATCCGAAAATACGGAAAATCTGGAACGCAGCGAGCACAAGTAACACTATGCAGTATTTTTTGTTGTATCCCTTAATGCCTTCGGAAGCAAGGAACGCAACAAGTAACGTGAACAGCGTCAATATGACCGAGATGCCTATTTCGAGTTCCGCAAATTTGGAATTGGGCTCTTTAATTGCATATAACAGCATAAAGTATAAGCAGTTAAATACGAGGCCCAAAAGCGCAAGATTTGCAGGCAATTTGTTCTTTTTATAACGAAGAATATCGTCTGCAACAACCTGTTGGTTAGGTGTAAGCTTACTCATTACGCCACCTCCTTAACAAAACCTTGCTCTAAAAGCGCCTTTTCGCCTTTCATAAGCTTAATCTTCCAGACAAGATTAAGTATGAGTGCGGCAACGTCCAACAGAGGCAATATCAAAAGAACGTAGCTGATGATGAACATTGTGGGGTTATTATATACCATGGGCGCGCCGGTGCCGGTTTCGGTATCACTCATCATCTCAAATATGGGAGTGAGCTCCTCCCAATTGAGACCGCTGAACTTACCCAAAAGGATTGAAACCATTATCAAACCGAAAACGGAAGCAACGAGTGCGCTTACGGCTGCAAGGCCTGTAGAAATATAGTTTGTGATATAGTAATTACGACGCTTATTCGTATCGGTTATGAACAGAGTTACCGTGCATAACAAATATATAATACCGATTGTAAGCATTGTATTACAGAACGATTGCGCGAGGTAGCCAAATGCGGTTACACCCTCATCGATTTCCTCGTTCACATAGTACATAATACCGGCAAGGTCGCCGCTCATAAAGGTAATTGCGAGCAGGATTGTGAGCGCACCGATTATCAGCGAGACAAGTGCCAATATTTTTTGAAATCTCATCTGAACTTTCATAATAAAATTTCCCCAAAAAATTTTCCCGTCTGCCCGCCCATGACGGGCAGACGGTCTCTAATTACAGTTTTTACCGTATATTCGCGTTATGAATTACGAAAAGTCGATTTTGTAGTATGTCTTCAGATTGTTCCATGCAAGCTTGTAGATGTTTACACGGGCATTGAGAGCACCGTTAAGGTTTCCGCTGTTAAGGAAGTTTATATACTCTGCACCCGATGACTTAAGCGCACCTGCAGTAGTCTGACCTGCGATGTTGGTAGCCGCGCCAAGGAATGATGAGGAACCGAGTCCGAAGTAAATCAAATCGATGTAGATGTTGATTTCCGAGGTGGAGCTGTTTACGAAGTAGGTGCCCGAAAGGAGGCCCTGTGCGGTGTTAGTCAACGTGTTTCTGTTACCGGACGTAAGAGGGAATACCGTGGGAGAAATTAAGTACCAAGGATTCTCCACTTCTTCGGGGTCGGTAACTACGTGATTGATGATGCCTGCCTGAATAGCCTTGTCGACTATTTCAGCGCCCGCCTTGCCGCAGTCTGCCGTGCACTGATACTCAAAGCCCTGATTCTTGTTACCTACGGGCATCGTGGTGCCGAGAACGAGACGCGCATAGTTGGTGTAGTTACCTGCCTGATTTACAAGAAGGTTGTCGCCGTTCTGCTTAACTATACCTGTATTGCCGTCTTTACCCGTAACGGTAATTGCCTTGCCTTCGAACAATGCGCGGTTAGCCTTCGTGATTTTAGGAACTACTCTTCCGCCGTATTCAACGCCCTCGTAAACTTTTCCTTCATATACGAATACTTGGGTCTTATACGCTGCTTTAACTTCGTACTGATCCTTAATGGGACCGTAGCCGTCAACCTTTTTAACAGCAACTTCATCGAGAGTCAAATTACTCTCTTTTGCATACCACCAGCCGTCGTCTGACGAGGTGCCGGGATTACTTCCCGTTCCCGCTACGTAGCTGTCCGTCGATGAAGGCGTGCCATACGTTAAGAGCATCTGTCCGTCTTCGGAGAACATATAGTCAATGAGCGTGAGAACTGCCGAAAGCTTGTCGGGGTTATTTGAAACAGCTGCAGAGGGAACACAGAAACCGGTGTTCTTAACCGAACGCCATGATTCGGTAAATCTCATAATCTTTTCACCCGTGCCGTCGTTCCACTTGGAAACGGGAGTGATGATAGGTGCATAGTCGTAACCGACAGGGGTTCCGCCTGAAGTAGTAATTGCATATCTTGTCTGCGTCTGAACGTAGTCGTAAGACATTGCAGCGAGAACCGCCTTGTCGCCCGTGGTGTAGTAAGAGTTCTTACCGTCTTCGCCTGCCGATCCCGTATAGAGGAGACCTTCCTTTGCAAATTTACTGAAGTTGCTGATGAGCTCGTAAGATTGCGCATCCTGACGTGCATCCTTGAGATTGCCGTCACTATCAATATACAGATACTCAAGTCTTGACTCCATACCGCGTACGCCGTAGAGTTCGGCCGCAAGCGAATAGAGGTTGACGCGTCTCTGGGTGGTCGACTGTCTTGCAGCAATACCCCAAACGTCGCCGGCAGCTACTTCGAGGAAGATACCGCCACCGTTCTTATCTGCTTTAGCCGTAACTACCGCACGGAGAGTTGCGGCAAGAAGGTCTACGTCCCATGCCGCCGATACGGAGTTGAATACGTCCGAAGGCGTGGTGTAATAAGGGGTTTCGCCCTTAACGTATGTTACAAGGATATATTCGCGAACAATCTTTGCAAGCACGTCGCCGGTTACTGCACCGTTTGATTCGTTGATTGCAAGGTTCTGCAAATCTACGATGTTACCGCTTGTAAGAGCCTCTATCTTCTCCTGGGTAACACCCGTCGCCATTTTAAGTGCGGCATTGAGCGCCGAAGAGCTGTCTTTAGCTGCGGCAAGTGCCTTGCCGTAGTCGACCGTAATCGTCTCTTTCTCATAGGTGGAAGCATTTACAACGTCGATGTCGTACTTGTCTTCAGCCGTCTTGCCCATATAGCTCTCAATAGACGTCGATGTGCCAACGATGGAGCCGTGCTGTAACTTTTCGTTGCTCGCATTGACATAGGAGTCCTTGTTCTGAGCTTGAGCCGCAAAGGTTATAAACTTGGATGAGTCGAGGCTTTCGTTGTCGAGAAGTGTTCTTACCCAGTCTTTACGGATGAGCGCATAGTTCTCGATATCCTTGTTGCCGTCGAAGTAGGGAGCCGCATACATTGCGCCTGCGTTTGAACCCGTTGCTTCACCCGTGAGGGAGTAAACGGTTACGGGGTTTTCCTCAAGGAACTTGCTGTAGTTGGGCATATACTCAAGATAGTCGGCAAGATTTACGAATTTGTTGCCTGTCGAGTTTTGGTTGATTGCCGAAAGGGAAGCGCTTATAACGTCGAACGTGCCGAGAGTTCTGTTGCTGATGGGATCTTCAACCTGTTTATCCGAACTCACGTTTGCGAACTTGTCTTCGAAAGTAACGTTAAGCTTTTCGCTGACAGCCTGCCAAGCGGGTTTGAGGTCGCCTGCGGTGTACGACTTGCCGTCAATGAGGTAAGTTGAACCGGAAATGTTCGCCGTTTTGAATGAAGTATAAGCAGCACTTGCAGCGGAGCTGTTATTGTTACCTATATTGAGAACTATTTTAGTACCTGCCGCATAAGTAAGATTACCGCTTTCGTCAAGTTTAACTTGAAGGTTATAATTTGTGGAGCCGGCGTTGGGGTCACAGGCAGCCATTGAGCCCACCATTGTTCCCGCAAGAACAACCGATACAACCGCAGAAGCAATTTTCTTATATTTGTTCATATATTTCTCCTTTTTTATATTCTCAAAATTGATTTTATATTAAGTTAAGGATTATTCCTTTACGCCGCCCATGTTTACGCCCTTTGCAAAGTACTTCTGAATGAAGGGATAGATTGCAAGGATGGGAATGACGCCACAGATGACCATTGCATAGACAACCGACATTATAGACGCTTTGCTGTAATCAACGCTGGATACAGTCTGCCAAGCGTCGGGGCTGTCCGTTTTGGGAACTTCGACAAGTCCGGAATAAGTATCTATAAAGTCTCTTATCTTGACTTGTACAGGCCACGAGTAGGTCTGATCTGGCATCATCTTCATCGACCAGAAATAACCGTTCCAACGGGAAATTCCGAAGAAGAGCGCAACGGTTGCAATAGTTGCCTTGCTCATGGGGATATATACGTTGAAGAGTACCTGCATTTCGGTAGCACCGTCTATTCTTGCCGCTTCCTCTATTTCGGAGGGAACGCCTTCGAAGGTGTTACGCAGAAGGATTACGTTGGTTGCGTTCATACCCATGGCAATTATAATAAGCCATTTTTGGTCGATATTGCCATATGCCTGTCCTGCTATCGAAGCAAGGATATCGCCCGTTGCCTGATAATTGAGGTACTGGGGAACGATACCTGCCGAGAACCACATCGTGAATACGAGGAAGAAGTTAAAGCCGTGACGGCCCATGAGCCTCTTCTTGGAAAGAGCGTACGCACCGAGAATGGTATATACAAGGCACCATACCGTACCGAGTAGCGCAACGAAAAGCGTATTTGCATAGCTGACCCAGAACATATTGTCGAGTAAAACGTGTTTATACGCCTGAACGTGGGCACCGATGGGAAGAAGTATAACCGAACCGGTTTTAATTGCTTCAGCCGAGCTGAACGACGAGCTTATTGCGTAAATGAAGGGATATACGCACATAAGAGCAAACGCTATAAGAAGTACGTAAGAGATAATTTTGAATATAAGCTCGCTGACTTCCATTTTTCTTTTCATACTCTTTTCCCTCCTTAATACAGCGAAACGTTCGCAGCTCTCTTTGCGACGGAGTTAGCGCCGATAACCAGAATCATACCGATGAGGTTATTGACCATTTCCGCTGCGATACCTACGGCACCGTTGCCTTCGCCGCTCCAGCGGTTGGAGAGAGTCGAAACGATGTCAGCTGCTTCGTAGTTGTCGGTGTTGGACATTAAGTAAACTTTTTCGAAGCCTACGGACAACAGCGAACCGATCTTCATAATAAGCATTATGACTACGGTTGAAAGAATGCTGGGGATAACGACGTATCTCATCTGTGCCATCTTGCCTGCGCCGTCTATCTGCGCCGCCTCG
>JAFLVP010000025.1 GCA_022508265.1 Clostridiales bacterium | reverse complement strand
TTTTGGCGCAGAGAGAGGGATTTGAACCCCCGTACGTATTCCTACGTAACACGATTTCGAGTCGTGCGCGTTCGACCACTCCGCCATCTCTGCTCGTAAAATATGAAATTGTAAGAGAGTGGGAGAGCGCGCAGCGTTCGTCGAACCGAAGCACGGACGTGCTTGCCACTCCGCCATCTCTGCTCGTAAAATATGAAATTGTAAGAGAGTGGGAGAACGCGCAACGTTCGTCGTACCGAAGCACGGACGTGCTTGCCACTCCGCCTCGTTGCAACAAGCTTCATTTTACGCTATCCGACTGCGTCGAATAGCTATTATATTTAGCCGTTGCTCCTCTTTGCAAAAAGTTCTTCGATACTTTTTGCAATATAATAAAAGCGTAACTTATTTGCTGTATAATTTTATAACATTAACGGATAAAATTCAAGCGTTTTTAGGTAATAAAAGCATTTTTTTTGTTGGCAAGGTAATTTAAGGTTAAATTTTTATATCTTCGATAAACTTTTTCATACAAATGCAGGGTTTTCCGTCCTGCGCATAGCCGGTATCATTGCAAATTACACATGAATAGCGGGGGGTAAAATCAGATTTGTCAATATGAAGCTCGGCAAGTCTCTTGTCGCCTTTCTTTTCGAGTTCGGCAATTTTTTTGGATATGCTTGTAGCCTTGGGGTCGCCCTTGATTTCCGCAAAGGCGAGTTCTATTGAAAGCTCGTTGAGTTCACGCCTGATGTTGCCGTATTCGCTGTCCGAAGTTGCCTTTGCAAGTGCAGTTTCGGCAGCGTCTTCAGCCTTATTGCGTAGCTCGTAAAAATGTTGTTCGATTTTGGCTTTGGTTATGCCCAAATCGTTTTTGTCGCTCTGTACGTGCGCAGGTGCCGAAATTTTGTCAACCGTGTACACGTTTTCAGACTTCCAAGCGGAGAGTATTGCATTCATATATGCCAAAGGGTTGGACTTACCAGAGGAAAGTTTAGCCGCTTCCAAGAGCATTTTGTCGGAAAAATTCCAGCTTTTCCAGCGAGTAAGGCACTCTCTGTCCCAAGTGACGACCTTTCTCGAAAGCCCGCAGGTTTCCAAAATCTTCTTTAAAAGCTTGTCTTGAGCAATCTGAGTTTCAATATATTCGTTTACGCTCTCATCGGTAATTATGCCCTCGTCGTAGAGTGAGGTAATAAATCCGTTCATATCCTCAAAGGAGTTTTTACCGTTTTTAAAGCAGTAAGAAGAAATTTTTTCAAGGCAGTAGAAGGAATAGCCGTAGTTGCACCATACGCTGATGTAGTTTTGTACGTATGGCGCGGAATTTTGCATATATACCCCGAGATTTTTTGCAATATTGAGCGCAAGGGAGTAGAGTGAGTTCTTGTTTTTGCAGTAGTCCTGAATTTCTTTGACGTCGAACTTTTTGTTTTTGTACAGCTCTTCAAGCACCAAATCGATTTTATCACAGCTTTTAACTTTGAAGTTTTTGGCGGCACAGATTATGGCTTCGTCCTCAAAACCAAGCTCCGCGGTCCATTTTTTATAGTGTTTATCGTCGGTTATATCGGGTTTTTTATGTATGGACAGCTCGGTAAAAAGCTTTAAAAGGGCGGGTGTAGTAGAGGTGTAGTCCGACAGTCTTTCATCAACCTTTTTGGCAGTTGTAATTTTGTCCTGCGCAAAGCTCTTTATAACTTTCTTTATATAATTAAAGCCTATCGCGTTGTCTTTCATACTTACGCAATAGTTTATTATCATTATAAGCGCGTCTTCGTCAAAGCCGCCGTCCTCCATAAAATAGAAGTATTCGCGGTATTCGTCAACCGAAATCATCCTGCCGCTTAAAATATTCTGTGCGTTCTTTGTGAAATCGGCGTACTTTTCCGGCTTATACTTCTTTGGCCTTCCGTACACGTTTTCGGCTTCTAATATTTTAACCTCGAAAGGCGAGGTGGAAACTATCGAAACAAGCTCGAATTCTTCCAGATACTTAAAGTATTCCTCGGCTTTTTCTTCGGAAATATCAAGGCTTGTCGCAAGGTCGCTCAAAGTATACGCGTCGTTGCCGCTTTGGCAGAGATAAAGGGCATACAGATAGACCTTGACGGAAAGAGGGTCAAGGATGGGCAGATATTTGGTTATAAATTTGTTCTCTACATCGGTAAAAGATTTTTTTACAAATTCGTCCGCAGCCGAAATAAACGGCATTTTTCCAAACTCCTTATTTAACGCTTGATTTCTTACTGAAAAAGGGATATAATGTAATAACCGATAATCTGCAAGTGACCTATATTATATAGGAAAAGCTGAAAAAAATCAACATCAAATCCAGAATTTTGTCGTGTTTTTTAAAATTTACCGTAAAATAGGGTCATTTGCTTTGAGGAGGATGTTTTGGCAAACATTTTAACCCCGCTTTCTTTGTGGAACGATTGTGAAAATTTGCTTGATATAAATGCGGAAGTTGTCTCTAAAAAAGAATCCGGCTTAATGGCTGTAGAGACTATAGTGTTTTCCGGCAGGGAAACGGGCAATGGCAGGGTGCGTATTGCTGCCGCATTTGCTTGGAATACGCAGTCGCCTTCTACGGAAACGGTGCTCGTATTGCCCGACAGCAGTGATACCATAGATGAAAAGGTGCTTGAATATTTTGTTTCAAAGGGCTATTCTGCACTTATGGTAGACTACAGAGGGGTATGGGATGACTGCGAATTTTATACGCACTATCCCGAGGATATCGAGTATGCAAACGTTTCAAAGTGCGGAAGATACAAGGATTTCGTAGACGACAGCGCCGACAAAACAAGTTGGTACGAGTGGGTTATCGTAGGGCTCTATGCGCGTAAATATATAAAAGAGCGCACAGGTAGCGACAATATCGCAGTCGTAGGTTTCAGAGACGGCGGTGAAATTGCATGGAAGCTCGGTGTGGCTGAAAAATTCTCGTGCATAGTTCCCGTATGCGCGGCGGGTTGGAGCGCTTATAGCGGCATCAGCAAATATGTTACGCAAGACCCTACAATGGACGATGAGAGGTATCGCTTTATTGCGGGCATTGACTCGCAGGCGTATGCTCCCTACGTAAAATGCCCCGTGCTCTTGCTTTGCTCGACAAACGACAAACGTTTCGACTACGACCGTGCCTATGACACCTTTTCGCGTATAAATCCCGAATTTGTCAAGGAGAGCCTTATCAGCTATTCCGTGTTTACGGGTCCGTGCATCGATGGGGATAGCTGTAACAATATGTTCTTATTCCTTGATAAAAATCTCGGGAAACGGGAAATAAATATACCCAATCCCGCAGAGGTTTCGGTTGAAGCCGACGAGCAGCAAAACCTTGTTGCAAAAGTCGTTATTGACGATTTGGGCGAGATTGAAGAGTGCGTTACCTACCTTTCGGAGGATTGCCTTGATTCCGCTTTGAGAGAATGGAATAAGTGCCCCGTAAAGGAAGTCGTTTCAGATACGGAGAGACTTTTTTATCTCGATATTTACGAAAAACCTTCTACAATCTTCGTAATCTGCCACGTTAAATATAAGAACGGATTTACCGTATGGTCAAAAATTATCGTTCGGAAACTCAACGGTAAATTCCGCAATATGCAGAAAAAGAACAAAGTGCTGTATTCAAACACGTACGGCACGGCAGGTTTTTCCTTGGCAGACCCCAAATTAAATACCGTCGGCGGACTTTTAATTGCCGATGAGGACGCGTTGCCTAAACTTGTAGAAAAATCAAAGGGAATAAGCGGATTATATTCGCCCTGCGGACTTTCGAGTTTCAGAATTAACAATCCCGTCTATGCCCCGAGCGCAGGGAACATTTTATCCGTTGACGTTTTCTGCGATTTAACCGAGAACGTCAACATTGCGTTTATCGATTGGGAAACGGGCGAAGAATTTAGTGCCGTATTCAACGTTGTCGGCGGAGTATGGCAGAAAATTATTGCCGAAAGCAAAGTATTTAAAAATGCGAACGGCGTTTCTTTGGATACGTTTGAAAGAGAGCTTAAATTTACCATAAACAGCTTGTCACCGTTTGCTATCAATAATTTTATCTGGCTGTAAAAATATGACTGATATTGTCGAAAATGACAATTTAATCACTATGGTTGACGTGGGTGAGACCATTTACGGTGCGGAACGCAGGAAGAAAAAATTTTTGTTTATCCGCACTTTGATAATCGGACTGTGCGTTATAGTTGTTTTGTTTTCGGAAGCGGTCTTTGTAACTCTCTATACGGGAATTTACATTATCGACGGATCTATGACCCCGACTTTGACTGGGGCGAACAGCCCCTATAAAAAGGGTGGCGATTACATCTATATAAATACGCACGCAAAGCCCGAACGCGGGGATATCGTCGTCGTTTACAGCCCTAACACCACAAACAGTTATACCGATAAGCTGATTAAACGAGTAGTGGCTTTCGGCGGAGAGTGGGTTGAGCTTAAAGCAGGTGTGCTATACGTCAACGACGAAGAAGTTAAAGAAAGCTATATCTCCGCAGAAAAAAATCGGCCTACAGAACCTTATAATACGTTTGCCAGACACCAAGTTGCCGAAGGCTGTATGTTTTTGCTCGGCGACAACAGGAACGACAGCGTTGACAGCCGAGCTCAAAAGTACGGGGACATTCCGCTAAAGAACCTTGTCGGGGTTGTGCCCGATTGGTCGTTGCGCTCGAAGAGCTCATCAACAGCATTTTATACGTTTTTTCATTTCACATTATTCGGTAATTAAATAAAGGAGGTTGCTATGAAGAGAGAGCAGGTTAAAGATAAATATAAATGGAATATAGCTGAAATTTTTGCTACCGATGAAAAATGGGAGGAGAAGTTTGAAGAGGTTTCAAAGAATTTGAATTTCTCCGAATATTCGGGCAAGCTTGGCGACAAAAAGGTCCTTTTGGAGCTTTTAAAGAAATCCAACGATTTGGATATGGAGCTTGAAAGGCTTGCCGTCTATGCACAGATGAGGCACGACGAGGATGCAACTCTTTCAAAATACGGTGCATATCTTGAAAAGATTTACGGTCTTTTTTCGGTGTATGCCACTCAATTTGCATTCTTTGAACCCGAAATGGCTTCACAGGACGATAAATATTTGCAAAGCCTTATAAAGGATAAAGATTTTGCGGACTACGATTATCAGATTAAGAGAATTATTGCCCGCAAGCCTCACGTAATTTCCGAAGAGTGCGAAAGACTCATAGGTATGGCGGGGGAATTATTCGAAACCTTTTCAACTACGTTCGGCATGATTGACAATGCCGACCTTCCTCTACCCGAAATCGAGTGGGAAGGTAAGAAAGTTAAATTAAGTCACGGGCTTTACGGCGTTATAGTAAGTTCTACGAACAGGGAGAAGAGAAAAGAGGCGTACGAAAAATATTACGACGCATATAAGAGCCTTATAAATACTATCACTTCAACCTATTACGGAAACGTGAAAAAGGACGTGTACCTTACTAAAGTGTACAAATACGACTCCTGTCTCGAACACGCGCTTTTCTCCGAGGACGTTGATATCAGCGTATATAACAATCTTTTGAAGGCGGTTGACGACAATCTTGCATCCTTGCACCGCTATATAGACGACAGAAGGAAGATACTCGGCTACGATAAACTGTACTTTTACGATATAAATACTCCGCTCGTTGACGGAGTTGAGATTAAAATGCCCTATGACGAGGCTTACGACTACGTAATCGAAGGACTTGCGTGCCTCGGAAAAGAGTATCAGTCGCTTTTGAGAAAGGCGCACGATGAGAGATGGATAGACGTTGAAGAGACGGATGGCAAGCGCAACGGCGCTTACAGTATACGCTGTGCGGGACTTCATCCTTTCGTGCTTTTGAATTATAAACCCAAGCTCAACGATATTTTTACGATTGCGCACGAGATGGGGCATTCGCTGCATACCTATTTTTCAAGCAAGAATCAGCCCTTTGCAAAGAGTGAATACAAAATTTTCGTTGCAGAAGTGGCAAGCACTGTCAATGAGGTTCTGCTTTTGAATTATATGCTCAAAAAGCACGGTAACGACGTTGAGCTTCAAAAATATCTTTTAAATTACTATCTCGATACGATTCGTGCAACTCTGCACCGTCAAACTATGTTTGCCGAATTTGAATACGGCGCGCACGCAATGGCGGAAAGGGGAGAGCCCCTCACAAAGGACGCGCTTTGCGCACTGTACGCCGATATCGGTAAAAAGTACTACGGCGACGGTATAGAACACGATTACAATATTTCCTGCGAGTGGGCGAGAATACCTCACTTTTACAGTGCGTTCTACGTCTACAAATACGCAACGGGAATAACCGCCGCAATCAATATTGCAAAGCGCATTTTAACGGAGGGAGATGCCGCTGTAAAAGATTACTTCAAATTCCTCTCCGGCGGAGCTTCAACCGACCCGGTGAGCCTGTTAAAGCTTGCGGGAGTGGACCTTTCCAAAACGGAGCCTTTCGAGGTAGCTATGAAGGAATTTGACGAAACATTGACCAAATTTGAGCATCTAATGAATATTTAATAGGTTTACAGAGTACTATGTCTGACAAAACTAACGTTTTACCCAACAATTTAGAGGCTGAACAGTCGCTTCTCGGGTGCATGATTATCGACAACGAAATACTTGCGGACGTTTTAGACGGACTTGAAGTTAATGACTTTTATCAGGAGTCTCATCAGCACATAATTTCGGCAATTAAGATGGTATTTGCCGATAGAAAGCCTCTTGATATCATTACTCTTTCGGACAGGCTGGAAAACGACGGCAATTTAGAGAAAGCGGGCGGTATTTCTTATATTACAGAGCTTGCGCAGATAACTCCTTCGGCTGCAAACTATAAATATTATCTCGATATAGTAAAGAGGGACAGCACCAACCGCGCCCTTATCCGTGCAGCGCGCGAGATTGTTGATTTTTCAAAAAGTAGTGACGACAGCGTCAGAAGTATTCAGTTTGCAGAAGAAAAAATTTACGACGTTTCCCGCTCGAAAGATACTTCTTCCGTAAGGGATATAAGAGTAAGCGACGGGCTCGATGTCGTTATTGAAAAATTCAACAATTTAGCCAAAGATAAGGACGCTTATCGCGGGCTTTCAACGGGCTTTATAAGGCTGGACAAGCTCACTAACGGCTTGCAAAAATCAAACCTTATAGTGATTGCCGCCCGTCCCGGTATGGGTAAAACCTCGCTCGCTATGAACATAGTTGAACACGCTGCGGTAGGAGAAGGCAAGGTGTGCGCCGTATTTTCACTCGAAATGTCGGAAACAGAAATTTTGCAAAGGCTTTTATTCAGCACTGCCGGAGTAAGTATGTCGAACGGTATGGCGGGAAAGCTTACCGACAACGATTGGAAGCGTTTGGCAAAAGCAAGCGAGAAATTGCGCAAGAGCAGAATATTTATAGACGACAGTTCACGCGTTACCCCTGCCGAAATTTTGTCAAAGTGTCGCAGAATAAAGGCGCGCAACAACGACAAGCTCGATCTCATAATGATTGACTATATTCAGCTTATGTCAAGCGGAAGAAAGAACGAGGAAAACAGGGTTTTGGAGGTCGCTTCCATTACCCGCGATTTAAAAATTATGGCTAAAGAGCTGGAGGTGCCCGTAATTGCGCTTTCCCAGCTT
Source organism: Clostridiales bacterium (assembly GCA_022508265.1). Taxonomy (GTDB): domain Bacteria; phylum Bacillota; class Clostridia; order Christensenellales; family Borkfalkiaceae; genus Coproplasma. Next base: position 11,869 of record JAFLVP010000025.1, on the reverse strand, counting down.
CGCCGTATTCAGTCGGGCGAGCCGCAGCTCTCCGATCTTCGTGAGTCGGGTGCTATTGAGCAGGACGCCGATATGGTAATGTTTATCAACCGTCCGGACGTGAACGCTTCGGAGGAAGATATTCTTAAAAACAAGGTCGTTAAAGGGGAAGCCTTCCTTAACGTTGCCAAAAACAGACACGGCGGACTTGAGAGAATCAGGCTCCGCTTCAAGGGCGAACTCACAAAGTTTGTCAACCCCGAATTTAACGAGGATATGGAGGCGCGTGCAGGTGGTCAAACTCCTCCGGCTCCCCAACCCGATTACATACCCTATGATGATGACGATATCCCTCCCGACGAGGGAATCCCCTTTTAATAATGCAAACCCGCGTTTTGGAAATTGACGAAAAGTCCTTAAAAGAGGCTAAAAATATAATTTTGGAGGGGGGAGCGGTCGCTTTTCCCACGGAAACTGTCTACGGACTCGGGGCAAATGCCTTTAACGGCAAAGCCGTTGAAAATATTTTCCGCATTAAGGGCAGACCCAACGATAACCCTTTAATCGTTCACGTTCACAAGGATTACGATATTTTGTCTCTCGTTTCGCACATCCCTGAATATGCGAAAAAGCTTGCAAAAGAATTTTTGCCCGGGCCATTGACAATGGTCTATAAGAGCAAGGGTACGGTCAGCAGCGCAGTTTCGTGCGGGCTCGATACGCTTGCTATAAGAATTCCCTCTCACAGCGGCGCACAGCAGTTTTTAAAGTACGTTAATTTGCCGATTGCCGCGCCTTCAGCCAATCTTTCAAAGCACGTAAGCCCCACGGCTTCAGAGCATGTTTACAGCGATTTACAGGGTAAAATTCCCCTAATTTTGGAGGGAGGAAGGTGCGATGGGGGGCTTGAAAGCACCGTTTTGGACTGTACAGGCGATATTCCCGTAGTTTTAAGGAGCGGACTTATAACCCGCGAGATGATTGAATCTTGCGTGGGCAAATGCGGGGAATACGCCTATAAAGACGGCGACAAGGCTCTATCCCCGGGGCTTAAATATAAGCATTATTCTCCCAACTGCCGCACCTGCCTTTTTGATAGCTCGGAAATAAAATCCGCACTTGAAGCTTACGACAAAGAGCGGGCAAACGGTATAAAGGTTGCACTTTTATGCGACAATAATACAGCGGAGCTTGCGGGCGAGAGAGTCGTTTTAAAGCTTGGAGAAACTCAAAGCGAGTTTGCTGCCAATCTGTATTACCTTTTAAGAGAGGGAGAGAAGATTGCCGAGCTTATAATTGCCATAGCACCCGAGGGGCGCGATGGAATAATGAAGAGCGTAATAAACAGGCTTTCAAAGGCCTGCGGAAGTAAATTATGAGCGAAAAAGTTAAAAAAAAGAGAAAAAAAATTCTCTTTGTTTGCACGGGCAACACCTGCCGCAGTCCTATGGCGGAATTTTTGCTCAAAAACAAAATAAAGAGAAATAAAATACGCTGGTGGGACGTTTCTTCCTGCGGTATCCACGCCGAAGTCGGCGGGACTATCAGCCTTGGCAGTAAAACCGCACTTGCCGAGATTGGTATAAACGTGGACGAATTTACGCCCAAACAGCTTACACAGAAGCTTATTGAAAAGAGTAATATCGTTATTTGCATGACGCAGTCGCAAAGACAGATGCTTGAAACCTGTGGCAACGTCTATTGCATAAAGGATATGTGCGGTTACGATATTCCCGACCCGTACGGCTGCGGACTTGATACTTATAGGGCGACGCGCGACGCACTTTCGAGGGCTTGCGACATAATAATTAAAAATTATATTACTACTTATAAGGAAGATTAAGATGAAAATTGCAGTTGCCTGCGACCACGGCGGACTTAATCTTAAAAAAGAAATAGTCAAGCATCTCAATTCAAATGGATATGAAGTTGTAAATTTCGGAACGGATTCCTACGACAGTTGCGACTATCCCGACTTTGCGCTTTCTGCCGCCGAGGCAGTAGCCTCGGGCAAGTGTGAAAAGGGAATAGTTATTTGCACTACGGGTATAGGCGTCTGTATCGTTGCAAACAAAGTGCCGGGCGTGCGCTGTGCCTATTGCACCGACACCTTCTGTGCACAGTTGACGAGGCTGCACAATAATTCCAATATGCTTGCTCTCGGCGAAAAAGTCGTTGACGCAGACCGCGCCTTTGAAGTGGTCGATATATTTTTAAAAACCGAGTTCGAGGGGGGCAGACATGCCCGGAGGGTTGATAAAATAACGGCAATCGAAAAAAAGTATTCAAAATAATTAAAAGCGCAGTTAAGCCTGCGCTTTTTTATAAAATTGTTTCAGATATTTAAAGGTGTTAATTGTCGGAGCAGAGTTTTTAATTTCAAAGTATTGTCTTTGACGGTAAAGCTGATATCTCCGTAGTCATAAGTGTTAAGTTCATAGTCGGTCAGATTGAAATAAACCGTACGTGCAGCGTTGCAGACGCTGTTTTTATTTTTGGAAATCAAAAGGTCGCACTCGGTAAACGGAATTTTGTCCGAGCAAATTCCTACGTTTATATTGCCCACGTCCGCAAGAAGGGAGTACCCGTCACAGAAGTTAAAGTCTATACCCGCAATTGAAAACTCTTTGACGTAATGAACGGTGGCGTAATCGTAAGGGTTGATGTTGAGATACAAATTGAAAATATAGACGTCCTTGCATTTCAGCTGTGTGTTTTCGTAGGTCATAACGCAATCTTCGCCGCCGAGTATTATTACCCCGTCGATGTCGGTCGAATAATATTCGCTTAAAGTATCGTCCACACGGGAATTGCAGGTTTGGTCGATAATCAACACCTTGCCCGAAGAAGATTTAATCAAAACGCAGTTTGAATTTTTTGCCGAAACAGTAATTTCAAACCCGCTCACGGGAGAATAAGTTTTTAAAATTACGTAGAAAGTCAGAACGAGCAAGGCAATACTTATTCCGTACATACGGGCAAACGGTTTAAAATTGAGCTTGTCCGACACGGTTAAAATGCCCAAGTAATACAGAGGAATAAACAGTTGCGAGCCGAAGCCCGTTATAAGCGAATTTTCAAAACCCAATATCAGGATAAAGGACAGAACGCCCTCTAACGGCAGCGCGGCAACCGGTATTAAAGCCGATGCAAAGATGGGTATAATCGTGCTTATTATCGTTCCCAAAAACAAGAAATAAAAAAGGGTGGATATGATAGGCACGACAAAGATATTCATAGCCATACCCGCTCCGCTCAAATACCCGAACCCCGAAAGCATAACGGGCATTGTCCCGAGCTGTGCCCCGAAGGTAATTCCCGCCGCCGCGGAAATTTTACTCGGGATTTTCGCTCTGTTCATAGCCGTTTCAATGTTTTTTGACAGTATTAAAATGCCGCCGACGGCGCAGACGGACAGCTGATAGCCGATTGAGAACAAGCTCAACGGGGTAACGCACAGAACTATTATTACCGAAAAGGCAAGTGAGTTCAGACCGTCGTATTTTAAGCGCGTTAATCTCGTGAGAGCGTTGACGGCGCACATAATCGCCGCACGCACGGATGAAAGCGTAAAACCGCAAATTCCCGCATAGAAAAACACAAGCAAAACGCTGATTATTAAAGATGCTTGGTCATTTATAACTATTTTTCTCAATAAGAAGTACGCTATTGCGTAGATTAAACCGATGTGAAGACCCGAAACCGCGAAAATATGCGCAACTCCGCCGAAACGGAAGCTCTGCATAGTGTCGGAATCTATGTAACCCGTGTCGCCAATCATCATACCGTAGCATATGGCGGCAGTGTTTTCGTCAAGGTTGTCAAAGAGAGTATTTCTGATTTTTGCCCTGATAGCAGCAAATAAAGTGGGGTTATTGTCAGTGATTATAATTCCTTCGCTTATAGAGCATCTGTATCGGATATTCTTCTCGGCGTTTCTGTTCAGCTCGCCGTATTCAAACAGGGTGTTATCCGTACGAAGAATTGCGACAAATTCTATTTTATAGCCGATGTCTAAATTTTGAGCGTCTTGATAGGGTATCCATGCGCCCATTTTGCCGTCGACATCACTGTTGTCAATCTTTAAGTTTTTCAAAACAGCGTAGGTTGAATTGCCGTATAAGCTCATATCTTCTATCTCGGCAGAGATAAAGTAGCCTTTGCCGTCTGTAATTTGAGTTTTTTGGAATTCGTCCATTTTTGCGTTGCTGTTGAAAAATCCTATAAAGAAGCAGAGGAGTGCAAGCAAAATAAAAATAATCGGTTTAAACCTCTTTAAAGTCAAACCGAGTATAACTATAAGAACGCATGCAAAAATTGCAACCGCAAGACACCATATTGTTTCGATTACGAAAAAATTAAAAACGTAAGATAAGCCAATGCCTGCGGCAAGCGCGCAGGCAAGTATAACGGGCAGTCTTACGTTTACAAACTTCTTCATATATCCACTTTACCATATTTTTTAAGATATGTAAATACGTTATTTGAAGATTTTTGACCTACGGCAAATAAATTTACCTTGCTCCCCTGAAGTCCCTTCGAGTGTTCGTATAAAACAAACAGAGGTCCCACAAGGAACCTCTGTTTTTTGGTGCGGACGAAGGGACTTGAACCCCCATGGTTGCCCACAGGAACCTGAAACCTGCGCGTCTGCCAATTTCGCCACGTCCGCAAAAACAATGCAATTATATATGAAATACGCTCGATTGTCAAGCATAGTCGGCATCATTTTAAAATTAAAATATATCATAATTTGTCTGATTGCTTGTCGGAATTTAAATTGTGGCAATTTCACATATTATAGTGGTAAGGAGCGAGTATGGACTTAAAATTGAACTACGGAATTTGCGACAGTATTGAGTCGTTACAGAGAGAAATTGCCCGCGTGAGAAAGGCGCAGAAAATTTATTCGACCTACACGCAGGAGCAGGTTGATAAAATTTTTCTTGCCTGCGCGACTGCCGCAAATAAAGCGAGAATACCTCTTGCCAAGCTGACTGTTCAGGAAACGGGCATGGGAGTTGTGGAAGATAAAGTAATTAAAAATCACTATGCATCCGAATACATTTACAACAAATATAAAAATGAAAAAACCTGCGGAGTAATTGAAGAAGATTTTGCGTACGGTTTGACGAAGGTCGCCGAGCCTATCGGTATAATAGGTGCGGTTATTCCTACGACGAACCCGACGTCAACTGCAATTTTCAAGACGCTTTTATGTCTGAAAACGCGCAACGGCTGCATCTTGAGCCCTCATCCCCGCGCAAAGAATTCCACGATTGCGGCGGCAAAGATGGTGTATGAGGCTGCCGTTGAGGCGGGCGCTCCCGAGGGTATTATAAGCTGGATAGACGTACCCAACCTCGATATGACAAACCTTTTAATGAAAGAGGTTGACTTGATTCTTGCAACGGGCGGACCGGGAATGGTACGGTCGGCATATTCGAGCGGCAAACCCGCAATCGGTGTGGGTGCGGGAAACACCCCCGCAATTATTGACGAAAGCGCGGATATTCTCGTTGCCGTAAGCTCTGTAATTCACTCAAAGACTTTCGATAACGGTATGATTTGCGCATCCGAGCAGTCCGTAATCGTTGCAGACAAAATATATAACAAAGTTAAAAAAGAATTTGCGGCGCGCGGCTGCCATTTCCTTGATAGCGACGAGCTTGACAAGGTCAGAAAGACCATTATAATCAACGGCTCGCTAAATGCGAAGATAGTCGGGCAGACGGCTCATAAAATTGCGGCTTTGGCGGGAGTAGATGTTCCCGAAAACACTAAAATTTTAATCGGCGAGGTTGAGTCTGTTGACGTTTCGGAAGAATTTGCGCACGAAAAGCTCTCTCCCGTGCTCGCAATGTATCGAGCAAGCAGCTTTGACGACGCTTTAAATAAGGCGGATAGGCTCATTGAGGACGGCGGTTACGGGCACACTTCATCGCTGTATATCGATGTTTCCTCGTCCAAAGAAAAAATTGCGGAGTTTTCCGAAAGAATGAAAACCTGCCGAATTCTCATAAATACGCCCTCCTCGCACGGCGGTATCGGCGATTTGTATAACTTCAAGCTTGCGCCTTCGCTGACGCTTGGTTGCGGTTCGTGGGGCGGGAACTCGGTTTCGGACAACGTGGGGATAAGACATCTTCTGAATATTAAGGCGGTAGCAGAAAGGAGAGAAAATATGCTGTGGTTCAGGACGCCCGAAAAGGTGTATATAAAAAAAGGCTGTCTGCCCGTGGCGTTGGAGGAGCTCAAAACGGTTATGGGTAAGAAGAAAGCCTTTATCGTTACGGACAGTTTTCTGTACAAAAACGGCTTTACGAAGTGTGTTACGAACAAGCTGAACGAAATGGGCATTGAGCACGAAACTTTCTTTGACGTTGAACCCGACCCGACTTTGGCTTGTGCGGTTGAAGGCACAAAAATTATGCGTGCGTTCGAACCCGACGTTATAATTGCGCTCGGCGGCGGCAGCGCAATGGATGCGGCAAAAATTATGTGGGTTATGTACGAACACCCCGAAGCCGATTTTATGGATATGGCAATGCGGTTCGTCGATATCAGAAAGAGGGTGTACACCTTCCCTAAAATGGGCAAAAGAGCATACTTTATCGCAATTCCGACTTCTGCAGGTACAGGCTCTGAAGTTACGCCTTTTGCCGTGATTACCGACGAAAAGACGGGCGTTAAATATCCCCTTGCAGACTACGAGCTGTTGCCGAAAATGGCTATTGTAGACACGGATTTACACATGTCTGCGCCAAAGGGGCTGACGGCGGCGTCCGGGTTCGATGCGGTCAGTCACGCTTTGGAGGCGTACGTCTCGGTTATGGCTACCGACTACACCGACGGATTGGCGTTGCAGGCGCTCAAGATTATTTTCAAATATCTGCCCATAGCTTACGAGGACGGTAGCAATATCGAAGCAAGAGAAAAAATGGCAAACGCCGCAACAATGGCGGGTATGGCTTTTGCAAATGCATTTTTGGGAGTTTGTCACTCTATGGCGCACAAGCTCGGCTCTTTTCATCATTTGTCACACGGCGTTGCGAACGCGCTTATGATTGACGAGGTAATAAAATTCAACTCTGCTGAAGTTCCTACAAAAATGGGCACTTTCAGTCAATATGCATACCCGAAAACTTTGAGAAGGTACGCTGAGGTTGCTGAGGCACTTTCGTTTGGCGGTAAAAACAACGATGAAAAGGTAAATAATTTAATCAAGGCTCTTGACGACCTTAAGCAAAAGATAGGTATAAAAAAGACGATTAAGGACTACGGTATCAATGAAAAGAACTTCATTGACCGTCTTGACGATATGGTTGAACAAGCGTTTGACGACCAATGTACGGGCGCAAATCCGAGATATCCGCTTATGAGCGAAATTAAAGAGATGTACCTCAACGCTTACTACGGTAAATAAGGAGAAAACATTATGAAAGGCGAATTGATTTTTTCAAGAAGTGACAAAAATATTTATAAAGACGGCGACAGTCTTGTTAAAGTGTTTGACGCGAATTATTCCAAAGCCAATATTTTAAACGAGGCACTCAATCATGCAAGAGTGGAGGAAACCGACTTAAACATACCGAAAATTCGCTCAATCGAAGTTGTGGACGGGAAGTGGGCAATAATTCTCGATTTTATCGAGGGGCAAACACTGCAATCACTCATGGACGCTCATCCCGAAAATGAGGACGAATATTTAAACTTATTTGTTGATTTGCAGGTGACAGTTCTTTCTAAAAGGGTGCCTATGCTCAACAAACTTAACGATAAAATGCAGGCAAAAATATCTCTTGCCGACCTTGACGCCACGACAAGATACGATTTGCATACCAGACTTGACTCAATGCGTAGGCACACGCATTTGTGCCACGGCGATTTTAACCCTACGAATATTATAATTAACGCAGACGGCACGCCGTATATCATCGACTGGGCGCACGCAACGCAGGGCAACGCGTCGGCGGACGTCGCAAGGAGCTATCTTCTTTTCTGTATCGCGGGGAAGAGGGAACTCGGAGATAAATACCTTAAACTTTATTGCAAGAAGAGTGACACGGCAATTCAGTACGTTCAAAGGTGGATACCCATCGTTGCGGCGTCAAGGCTGTGCAAGTGCAAAGAAGAGGAAAGGAAACTTCTACACAGCTGGATTAACGTTGTGGAGTATGAATAATAAAAACAGCTCGGCTCGCAGAAATTGCGTGCCGAGTATTGCATTTTGGGAAATTTGAAGTATAATTAAGTTATGGAAGATTTATTATGTTACGTTGCAGTTGAATTTCCCGACGACCCCAACGTGGTGGGGTGGTGCTACTGGTATATATGTGACGATTATAATGTAAAAGTGGGAGATAAGGTTATTGCACCGCTTGGTAGGCACAACAACGTACAGACTGGCGTCGTTCGGCATATGAGTTTATGTGACGAAGAACATACGCCTTACCCCCTGCATCTTACAAAGCGTATAAGAAGGGTAATAAAAGGCGAATAAAAATTGCAGTTAAGCCCAAAATACAAAATATGGTAATAGCGGCAAATTATATGAGAGAAATTTCTAACGTCTTTGAAAAATCCGACTGTATAAACGTGTACACGGCGGGAGATGTGAAAACTTATAAAAGCGGGACAGATGAGTTTAAAGGCATAATTTCGTGTTGGTATGAAATGATTGAAGGTGCCTATGATATGCCCGCATTCGGTGTTAGCTTACACGCCGAAACGCTTGAGGCGATGAAGAGCGGTAAGTGGATTGAATTCGTATTTAACGAAAAGAAAGTATATAACGGTATGACGTTTGAAAAACTGCTTATTCAGATTGAGAGCGGTTTTAAAGGTTTTAATCTTATCCGTTACAACTCCGAAAACGGTTACAGTGGGAGATGTTTTTATTTTAATCTTGTAGACAACGATATGAGCAAATTGAGCGATTATTTGGCTGATTTTGGGCAAAAATAGTCAATTTGGCAGTTTAACGAAGTACTATGCGACGCATAATCGCTTGTTTGGATGAAAAATTTGCATAAAAAAGCGGGCGTGTAGCCCGTTTTATTATTTATTCTCAATGCTTTGCTTGTATGCCGTAATAGCTCTTGAAAGTTGGTCGGGGCATGAGGTGTTGTTTTTGCATTTAACACCTTTTAAAAGCTCCTCGACTTCATTTATATCCTTGCCTTCCGCAAGGCGGGCAACTCCCTGCGTGTTTCCGCCGCAGCCGCCTATAAATTTTACGTTGTGTATTTTGTTGTCCTCGTCAACGTCAAAAATTATTTGCCTTGAACAGGTGCCTGAGGTAAAATAAGTGAACATTGAAATCTCCTAATCACAAAGATGCTCGTATACAAGCGAGTATAAATCCGCCGCTTTTTCTTCCCATTTCTTATAAATTGCCTTTGCGGTTTTCTTGTCGGGGACGACAAATTTCAGTTCAAGAATGGGCTGAACGGGGGAAAGTATCTTTAAAGCTACAGTAAAGGTTCCGTCTACGTTCTGGAAATAGTCTGAACGGCACTCCTGCTTGTTGCGATATCTTGCACTGTTCTTTTTAACGAATTGCGATATTTCTTCCCTGACGCTCTTTGGAATATTTATGTAGAAGTTTGCAAGTGATTCGCGACCGTCGGGTGTAATGGTGTAGAGGGTATCGTCATCTTGGCTTATTATGCAGATAAAATTATCATCTTTCAATCTATGCAGCACGTCTACGCAATCCATGTACGAAATCCAGTTGTTGGAGGTGGAGCACATATCCACAATAGTACGCTCGGACAGGGCGCTTTCCATCTTGTCAAAGACGAAAAGTATTATTAATTTGTGGGTTGACGTTTCGCCTGTTTTCAACATAATGAAGTGATTTTCCCCAAAAATAGAATAATTGCTTAATATTATACATAATATTTCGATGAAAATCAAGATATTTGCTTCAAAATAATGCAATTTTAAAATAAACTGTGATATAATATAAAAAAGTTATACAAAATGGAGAAATTTATGCAAAGCACAAAAGAACAGGTGGAAAAATTTCTTTCTAAATGTGAAGAAATGAAATATTGCAAATTTATCGTCGCACCTTCTAAAATTTCCGATTTGTTGAAATGTATCGTCAACAGCCGCGAGCTCTACGGACTTATTGATGCTGTCACTACCGATTTCGATTATCCTGCGGTAAAGAGCAACTGTCTTGTAACGATAAGTAATTCAACTTATGAAAGATGCTACGTCAACTTGCCCCAGACGACGGGACAGGTAATTGCTTTTGTTTTTTGTCTTTTGATGGAGTTTGAAAATAACACTCTCAACTTCAACGAATTTCTTCGCAGATATTTTCCCGAAGACGGAAGCTATGTAGCAAGCTACCGCGCGTTCTGCGCCGTTATAATTAAGAGCTTGCAGGACGCCGTTGCGCAGGTATACGAAGACGAGCTCAATACTCCCGATTATATCGAGCCTGAACAGCCCGATGCGCAAAGGGCGCAGCTTATTTCTGTGGCGGAAGTGCTTATTTCCGGAGAGATTGACTATGTGACAAATTGTCCTGTACCCGACGAAGATAAGGAGGGCGGGCTGAAAATACTCCGTCAGCTTCTCGTTGCCGTAAAGAGTGGGGATAAAAATCTTGTCGAGGCGCTTGCCTGTGGATATAACTATTTTATTTTGTATAATAGGTGCATATCTCCAAGCGTTACACAGCTTTTTGCCTTTATAGTGGAGTTTGAAAAATCTATATGAGTTTTTGCGAAAAGAAACTTGAGGGTAAACTTATCTACGACGGAAAAGTATTAAAGCTCAATGTTGACAGCGTATTGCTTCCCGATGGTAAGACTGCTGAACGTGAATATATCAACCACAGCGGCGGCGCGGCGGTTTTATACGTTGAAGATAATAAAGTTTTGCTTGTAAAACAGTTCAGATATGCTTACGGCAAGGAAATATACGAAATACCCGCAGGCAAACACGAAAAGGGGGAAGACCCCGAAATTACGGCAAGACGTGAGCTTGAGGAGGAAACGGGTTATATAGCAAAGGACTTGAAAGAGCTCTTCAAACTCTATCCCACACCGGGATATTCCGATGAAATAATTTACGTCTATCTTGCCGAAAATTGCTTTAAAAGCCGCACAAATTTGGACGAGGACGAATTCGTTGAATGTGAATTTATAGAGATTGAAAAGGTATGTAAAATGATAAAATGCGGCGAAATTTGCGATGCCAAGACGATAGCCGCCGTATATAAGTACTTAAGCAATAATTAAAATTAAAGTAAAAGGGGGTTGCGCGAGGCAACCCCCTTATTGATTAGTTACAACCGCATCAGTTGTTGTTGCCGCAGCTGCCGCATAACATACGGGAAAGCGTTCCGTTTTTCCACATGCTGTAAATCAAGGCAAGCAATATGGGAGTGCAGCTTCCCGAAAGTACGTCCTCAAGACTGCTTCCGGTAAAACCGGCCGTAAGAAGTAAAAGAATCAGTATCCAAAGGCAGGTGTTATTGCCGCAACTTGAAAAGATATTCATAAAATCCTCCTCTTTTCCTGCATGGCGGTATGTAATATTTTTTTGTGTGCCAATGCAGTACCGCACAAGGTTTTTTGTACGGTTTCCGTATATTAAATAATATTTAAAAGCCCGCAAAAATGTTACGGATATTCGACTCAACAAATAAATTTTTACGGGCAATCTACAGGTCTATCCACTCAAACCGTCGCTCGGCGTGTGTCCAATACGCTTTCGCGTCGTTTCGTGCGTCTATCCTCGCTATTTTGCTCCGTAAAAACGCTTTGCGCCTGAAACGGCTCGTTTTGTGTGATTTTACAAGGCAAACGAGCCAAGTTGTAGTGAACCCTACTACGAGCGAGTTTAACGCAGGAAAAGCCCAAAACAA
>JAFLVP010000024.1 GCA_022508265.1 Clostridiales bacterium | reverse complement strand
GGCAGACGCGCAGGACTTAGAATCCTGTGGGCAACCGTGCAGGTTCAAGTCCTGTCATCAGCACCATAAAAAATCACAATTTGTAATGCAAATTGTGATTTTTTAACTAAATCCGCCCTTCGATCGGGCGGGTCACCGCATTGACTTAATTTGATAAGTTTGCTATAATATTAATTACTTTTATTATACTGCAAAGGAGAGATAAATGCTTACAGATAAAGGCGCGATACGGGTCAATTCGCCGTACGACAAAAAAATGTATGTCAGAATAAACTTAAAAAATATCATTTCCTCGTCTGTATGTCTTTTGATAGGCGTCGGCGGCCTTATTGCCTCGATTGTTTTCGGCGCAATTTCCGGCGAGTGGGACGGGTTCATAATCGGCGGTTGCGCAATAATTACGGCGTTGAGCGTGTTTCTTTTGACCGTAGTTTTGGTTTCGATAAAAAAAGGAGTAGGCTTAAATAAACGCGCGCAGGCGGATATGTTCCTTGAATATATGCATGTTTCGGAGTACTCGGGCGACGAGAAAGTTTCGGAAGAGAGGGTCTATTATAATTCACTTTTAAAAAGCGTTGAAACAAAGGAATATTTCCTCGCGTATATCAATAAAATTATCGCTCATCCCATTTTCAAAGCAGACCTTACAAAGGAAGAAATAAACACCGTAAGAAAACTTTTAAACCTTGAACAAAACGACGACGGAGAGGTACCCGTCGGAAGCGGTAAGGGCGCAGTTATGCTCTCCGACGATGAGAATTTAAGGGAAATAATCATTTCTCCCAACAAGAAAACTTATGAAAGTGCGGGAGATAGCGAGGAACAATGATTACCGAATACGGCTCTATCCTTACCGAAAAAACCACTGTGGGCGAGGCGCGCAAGGCACGAACGAAGAATTTGTTGTGGCTGTGGATTGTTCTTCTGATTATAGGCTCAATCGGAGTTGCGGTTTATATTGTGGGAACGGTTTTACAGGAGATATACCCCGATGATTTTAAATGGGCAGACGCATTTATCTTCGCCGCCGTTCCGTTTGCTTTGGGATTGATATTCACTCTTGCAACCCGCATACAGAAAAAGGATGATTTAAAGACCGACGGTTTGATAACCAACAGCGAGTTCTTTTCGGACTGCATAATTTTCAGGTCATTCAAAGGCGACGAACAAATAAGCGTAATCCGCATAAACTATCTCCAGATTGTACTTACCAAAAAACGCTCGAATTTTTTGTATGTTTTGGTAACGCAGGGCGTATACTATCCCATATTCGTGGGCGGATTATCCCAAACCGAGTTAAATACTTTAGACCGATGTCTTAAGCTTCACGTATATAATCAGCTCAAGCTTCCCGTTCCGGAAACAACCGATACAATTGAGCTCAAACCGTGCGAATTATTAAATTGACCCCCATATATGCCTTAAATAACGCGTTTTCGGCAATTTTATATTAAAATCTCTGATTTAAATTACCCCCCAAATATGCCTCAACTAACGCATTTTAAGGTCAATTGAAATTTTGAAATCGAGCAATTGATTACAGAGAAAAAATTTTGTCGTTTTTGTAAAATCGTTTGACAATATTTTCCTTGTCTGTTATACTTTAAAAGTCGTTTGATAACGAACTTCTCGCATTGGGCAAAGGAAGGTGAAAAAGAGTGTCAACTATCAAAGTGGGCGAAAACGAATCGGTTGAAAGCGCATTGCGCCGTTTCAAAAGAAAGTGCTCGCGCGACGGCATAATAGGTGATCTTCGTAAGAAAGAATTTTACGAATCCCCTTCCGTAAAGCGGCGCAAGAAGGCTGAAGCTGCAAGAAAAAGAAACAAGAACTAAAAGATACGGTCTGTCCGACAAAGTCGGGCGGACCGCTTTTATTTTTGGGAAAGTCGTAATTTGTAGAATAATGTTGCAAAATTTAGGTTTTCGAGGTGTTTTTATGGACAATATAAAAAATATGGCACGGGCTGCAAAACAAAGGCTTAAAAGTAATTTTTGGGACGACTGCAAGAAGAATATTAACGAAAACGCCAATGAAGCAAAAATTCGCGGTGTGAGCGAAAGTAAGGTCAGAACGGGAATGGCAAGCCTTGTAAAGGATGAAATTAAAGGTGCCGTTAAAGACGAGTTCTATCTGAAAGTTAAGTTGATTTTGGACAGCGAGGGCGAAGTTTCGGACGCCATAGGCAGACTTACCGACAAAAGTGTATACGATAAACTGTCGTATGAAGAAAAACAGCGCTACAATCTCGAGCTTTCGACCAAATACCTTGAAGCTTTAAAGAGATATAAGGAAGAAAAGGAAATTTGTCTCAACTTATAAATATCTGTCAGCCGCGTTCTGATTTATTATAATGCGGCTAAACGCTTATTATATTACGGTTAAACACTTGCCCGCCGAAAGTAAAAATGATATAATAAATATATGGATAAATTGCTTGAGGGACTCAACGAGGAACAGATTAAACCCGTTCGCGATACGGAGGGCGCGGTGCTCGTTCTTGCGGGCGCGGGAAGCGGCAAAACGCGCGTGCTTACTTCGCGCATAGCCTATATTTTGCGCGAGGGCAAGGCAACGCTTTCGCAAATTCTTGCCATAACCTTTACGAACAAGGCGGCAGGCGAAATGAAAGAGCGTCTTGATAAAATGCTCGGCGGAATCGAGGGCGACGGCAAATGGATATGCACTATTCACTCGATGTGCGTCAAAATTTTGCGCCAATTCGCAGAGAGTGCGGGCATTCAGCCCAATTTTTCGATTTACAGCGAAACCGAGCGCGCCAACGTAATCAAAAAGGTGTTTAACGAGCTTGATTTTGACGACGAAAAGCTTTTAAAGAGTGCAAAATACCACATTGGCAACGCAAAAATGCTCGGACTCGACCCCGCGGCGTACGGCAGAAAATACAGCCGCGAGCGCGGCATGGACGACATCGTGTGTATCTACGAAAAGTACGACGAGCATCTCCGCTCCAACAATGCACTCGATTTCGACGATTTGCTTATAGAGGCGCGCAGGCTTTTAAAATATAACGACGAGGCACGCGAATACTTTGCGGACAAGTTCAAATATATTCTCGTGGACGAATTTCAGGACACCAACGCCGTTCAGTACGAAATTATAAAATTGCTCGCCTCAAAGCACGGAAACCTCTTTGCCGTCGGCGACGACGACCAGTCCATCTATGGCTGGCGAGGCGCGGAAATCGAGAATATTTTAAGCTTTGACAGGGACTTTCCGGACGCCAAAATTTACAAATTGGAGCGCAATTACAGGTCGACCAAGTCCATTTTAAAGCTTGCCAACAGCATAATTAAGAACAATTCAAACCGCAGGGGCAAGGAGCTTTGGACGGAGGCGACAGACGGCGACAAACCCGTGTATTTCCAAGCCGTTGAGGAGGCGGGCGAGGCGCTCTATACCGCCAACGTAATAGCCAACGCGGTTGCCTGCGGGGCAAGCTATTCCGACTTCGCCGTTTTGATGAGAATAAACGCGATTACCCGCTCGTACGAGCAGGAATTTACCAAGGACGGCATACCGTACAAGGTTTTCGGCGGTTTTAAATTCTATGAAAGAAAGGAAATCAAGGATATTCTCGCCTATTTAAGGCTGATTGCAAATCCCTTCGACGACGAGGCTGCGGAGCGCATTATCAATGTTCCGAGAAGGGGCATAGGCGCAAAGACTATAGAGGTTGTGAATAGCTATGCGCAGGCGGAGGGCTTGTCCTTTTACTACTGCGGACTCAAAGCCGAGGAGCTTCCCCTTCCCAAAGCTACGGCGGCGAAACTCAAAGATTTCTTCAATCAGATTAAGGACTTTGTCAAAGCGTCTATGGTAACCCCCGTAAACGTGCTTGTCAAAGAGGTAATTACGCTTTTCGATATCCGTTCCGCCTACGACGACGGCACGGACGACGGCGACAGTAAGCTTGCCAACATAGAGGAATATATTGCCGCGGTTGACGACTATTCCCGCCTCAATCCCACGTCAAATTTAAACGATTATCTCAATGAGATAACCCTCTATTCCGACACCGACGAAATGGACGAAGGAAACTACGTCACGCTTGCAACCATACATTCTGCAAAGGGACTTGAATTCCCCACGGTGTTCATCTGCGGGCTTGAGGACGGTATAATGCCATCGTCACGTGCAGGCGAGGACGGTCGCGACGGCGAGGAGGAGCGCAGGCTGATGTACGTTGCAATAACCCGCGCGAAGAATAAGCTGTATTTGACCCGTTCCAAATCACGCTATCTGTACGGACGAAGAGAGCCGGCCCTTCCTTCGAAGTTTATAAACGAGTTATCTGATGAGCTTGGCATAGCACAAACTCAAAAGGCCCCCAACTATTACGCAAATAACGGCAACAGATACAGTTATAACCGTAGCTTCGGATACGGCGACCACGAGAAAAGTACGGGTCGGGCGCTCTATTCAGAATACGGCGAGGACGATATAAAACTGCAAACAAATATATCTTTCAAACCGACTTTCGGCGTGCTGAATACTGCAAAAAATAGCGACGTCAAATATTCAGTCGGTATGAAGGTTAAGCACCCTAAATTCGGCAACGGCATGATTATTGCCGTAAAGAACGGCGGACAAGTTATCAACGTGGCGTTTGACGGGCAGGGAATTAAAGAGCTTTCCGCCTCGCTTGCCCCCCTTACGATTATAAATTAAACGGGTGTTAAAACCGCAATTGCCCCCTATATATGCTTTAACTAACGAGGTTTCGAGATTTTATGGATAGAATGAGAGAGCTTATAGATATACTCAATAAATGGGCATACGAGTACTACGTTCTGGACAATCCCTCGGTGGAGGACAGAGAGTACGACAGACTCTACGACGAGCTGCTTGCGCTTGAAAAGAGCGAGGGCAGAGTAGAATTCGACAGCCCCACCAAGAGAGTCGGCGGCGAGCCTATAAAAGAGTTCAACAAACACACGCACTTATCAAGACTGTATTCGCTCGATAAGGCGGTCAGCTACGAGGCGCTCGACGCCTTCTTTAACCGCATTAAAAAATCGGTCGCCTCTCCTCAATATACCGTCGAATACAAGTTCGACGGACTTACAATGTGCTTAACCTACAATAAGGGCAAGTTTGTTCGGGCAACCACCCGCGGAAACGGCGTAGACGGCGAGGACGTAACGGCGCAGTGCTTGACTATAAAGAGTTTTCCTCTTACCATACCGCACGATGGACTAATTGAAATTCAGGGCGAGGCGGTAATAAGATTGAGCGTTCTCGAAGAGTACAACAAGACTGCCAAGGAGCCACTCAAAAATGCGCGCAACGCGGTGGCGGGGGCAATAAGAAATCTCGACCCCAAGGTTACGGCGGAGAGAAAGCCGGAAATTCTCTTTTACAACGTCAATTATATGGCGGACGGCGAACTTAAATCGCAGGAAGCTCATTTTGAATTTTTAAAAAAGCAGGGCTTCAAGGTCTTTCCCTTTTTGAGGGTTTGCAATGACAGCGACGAGGTTAAAGCGGCTATCGAAGAGATTGAAGTTGAAAGAAAGAACCTTGACGTTCTGACGGACGGTGCGGTTATCAAGCTCAATCAGGGGGATGAGAGGGAGACTCTCGGCTATACCGATAAATTCCCCCGCTGGGCTATCGCCTATAAATTCGAGGCGGAGGAGAGCGTTACTACCGTCGAAAAGGTCGAGTGGCAGGTGGGTAGAACGGGAAAGCTTACACCCCTTGCCATAGTCAGCCCCGTAGAGCTTGCAGGCGCAACGGTAAGAAAGGCCACCCTTAACAACTACGGCGACTTAAAGCGTAAAGACGTGAAGGTGGGCAGTAAGGTTCTTATAAGGCGTTCAAACGAGGTTATCCCGGAAATTCTCGGTGCGGTGGAGCATACCGAGGGAAGCGTCGATATTGCCGAACCCGAAAGCTGTCCGTTCTGCGGCAGCGAAGTGGTAAAGACGGGCGCGAATATTTTCTGCCCGAATAAGTACTGCAAGCCGAGAGTGGTGGGCAAGCTTGCGCATTTTGCAAGCAAGGACGCCATGGATATAGAGGGGCTCTCCGAAAAGACTGCGGAGCAGATGTACGATGCGCTGGGACTTCGTGAGTGTTCACAAATTTACGGATATACGGGTGAGGATTTTGAAAAGCTTGAAGGCTTTAAAGACAAGAAAATAAGCAATATTACGGGGGCAATTCAAAAAAGTAAGCAAATTACCCTTGACAGATTTCTTTTTGCGCTCGGTATTGACGGTGTCGGAAAAGTTGCGGCAAAGGACCTTGCAAATAACTTCGGCAGTGTGGACGGATTAAAAAATGCCACGCGCGAACAGCTTATAGAGCTTGACAATATCGGCGAGATAACCGCAGACGCAATTTGCGACTGGTTTAAAGACGAAAACAATTTAAAAGAGTTGGACAGTCTTTTGAGCTACGGAATTGAGCCTTCGTTTAAGGAAAAGGGCGTTATTTCGGGCATATTCGGGGGGCAATTCGTTGTTTTGACCGGAACTTTGCAGGAGTTCAAGCGTTCGGAGGCGCAGAAAATAATAGAGGAAAACGGCGGCGAGTGCCAAAGCTCGGTAACATCTAAAACCACCCTCGTAATTGCGGGAGAGGCGGCAGGCTCCAAGCTTGAAAAGGCAAAAAAGCTGGGAATTAAGATAATCGACGAAAGCGCCTTTAAAGATATGATAAATATGCAATAACTTTGGCATATGTGCGGGGTAATTGCAAATTTGAGTCTTTTTTATAATAATTCAAAAAAAGCATAAAAAATTAAAAATTTACGGTCAAATATGACATAAAGCGGGCAAAAAATACGTTTGCCCGCTTTACTTTTTTAACAATATATGGTATAATACATTAATGTGCTGTTACTATATGTGCTAAAAACAGTTAAAAGAGGAGTATATGGCTGAAAAGAGTTATAACGCCGACGATTTAAAAATTTTAGAGGGGCTTGAAGCCGTGCGTATAAGACCGGGTATGTATATCGGTTCTACGGGTACGCGCGGACTTCATCATATTCTTTGGGAGATCGTTGACAACGCTATTGACGAGGCGGCAAACGACTATGCCGACGAAATTACGGTTAAGCTGTGGAAGGACGGCTCGGCTTCCGTGCGCGACAACGGCAGGGGTATGCCCACAGACGTGAACACCAAGGTCAAGATGAGCGGCGTTGAAATTATATTTACAAAGCTTCACGCGGGCGGCAAATTCGACAACGAAAATTACGCCTTTTCGGGCGGCTTGCACGGGGTGGGCGCCTCGGTTACCAACGCCCTTTCCGAGTGGCTCGAAGTCGAAGTTTACCGCGGCAGTGTCTATAAAATGCGCTTTACGAGCACTTACGACAAGGTAAAAAAGAAGTGGCAATGCGGTATACCCGCCGCGCCCCTAAACAATACGGGGGTTAAAACCAAAGAAAAGGGAACTTTCGTGCGGTTTATGCCCGACAAGGCGGTTTTCGACACCGTTGAGTGGAATTACGACGTCGTTTCAAAGCGGCTTAAAGAGCTTGCATTTTTGAACAAGGGTGTAAAAATTAACCTCATTGACGAGCGCGATCTGTACGAATACGTAGAAAACGAGTACGGCGAGGGTCAGACGAGGGTTAAAATTCCACCCAGAGAGCCCGTTTCCTACAAATATGACGGCGGACTTGTCGATTTCGTCAAATATCTTTCCGCGGACGACACTCCGCTCTATTCAGACCCCTTATATTACAGCGTAATCAAGGATATTCAGCTAAAGGGCTTTCCTCCGGCTAAAATCAAAATCGAATACGCCCTTGCGCACACCAAAAACGATACGGAGAGCCTTTACTCTTTTGTAAACAATATCTCCACTATCGAGGGAGGCTATCACGAGACGGGCTTCCACTCGGGACTTCTTAAAACGGTCAACGACTACGCGCGGACGAGCGGCGTTTTAAAGGCCAAGGACGCGCCCTTTATAGCGGACGACATAAAGGAGGGCTTGAGCGCGGTACTCACCGTCAAAATGGCAAACGTACAGTTTGAAGGTCAGACCAAGACCAAGCTCGGCAATCCCGAGGTCAGACTTCCCGTAGAGCAAGCCGTGATCGAAGGGCTTTCAAAGCTTGCAGGCGACAGAAAATTAAAGCCCATCTTTGATAAGATTGCTCAAAAGGCAAAGTTCGCCGCCGATGACAGAATTAAGCACCGTGCCGAGCGCGACGTAGCAAAGGCGGCTTCGGAAAACGACGGGTTGAACCTCGTCGGCAAGCTTGCGGCTTGCAGCGGCAGAAATCCGGAGCAAAATGAGCTGTTTATAGTCGAGGGCGACAGCGCGGGCGGCACGGCAAAGCAGGCGAGAGTGAGGCAGTTTCAGTCAATTCTGCCCTTACGCGGTAAGCCCTTGAACGTTCAGAAAAAGACGGCTTTGCAGGCTCTTCAGAACGAGGAGATTAAAACGCTTATCTCGGCAATCGGCGCGGGTTTCAACCGCTCTTTCGATATTGAAAAATCCAAGTATAAAAAGGTCATAATTTTATCGGATGCCGACCAGGACGGCATGCACATCCGCTGCATACTTTTAACTTTTTTCTTCAAGTATATGCGTGACCTCGTGAACGCGGGCTGCGTCTATATAGGTATGCCACCTCTGTACAAGGTCTATAAAAAGGACGTCGTGGAATACGCCTACGACGACGCCGAGCTCGACGAAAAGATAAAGCTTGTGGGCAGGGGATATCAGCTTCAAAGGTACAAGGGTCTGGGCGAAATGTCCGCCGACCAGCTTTGGGAGACGACTATGGACCCGCACACAAGAAACCTTATTCAAGTTACCGTGGACGACGCGGCGGCGGCTTCACAGGTCATTGAAATGCTCATGGGCGATAAGGTGGAGGGCAGAAAGGAATTCCTTGCCCAAAACGCCAATTTCAACAAGGTGGACGGTTTTATCGAGCGCGTCAAATTCAAGAACGATAGTACGGGGGATAGCGACTGATGGCAAAGAAGAACAGCGGATTTCAAACCTCTATTCCCCAGGGCAATATATTTATAAAGCCCATTGAAGAGGTAATGCCTACTTCAATGCTCCCTTATGCGGAATTCGTTATTTTGGACAGAGCTCTGCCGAGGGTTGAGGACGGCTTAAAGCCCGTTCAAAGGCGAATACTCTACACAATGTACGAGATGGGCTTGACGCCCGACAAACCCCACAAGAAGTCGGCAAGAATAGTCGGCGATTGCATGGGTAAGTACCACCCGCACGGCGACAGTTCGGTCTATGACGCAATGGTCAGAATGGCGCAGCCCTTCAATATGCGTCAAACCCTTGTAAACGGGCACGGCAATTTCGGCTCGGTGGACGGTGACCCCGCGGCGGCTATGAGATACACCGAGGCGAGGTTAGAGCCCCTTGCTTTGGAGCTTTTGAACGATTTAGACAAGGAGACCGTTCCCTTCTCGTTCAACTTCGACGACTCGCTGTTGGAGCCCGATATTCTGCCCGGAAGATTTCCCAATCTCTTGGTAAACGGCGCAAACGGAATTGCGGTGGGACTTGCAACCAATATCCCCACGCACAATCTTGCGGAGGTTATAGACGGGTGCTGCGAATATATAGATAACCCCCGGATATCCTTGAATGAAATGATGAAAATAATCCCCGGTCCCGATTTTTCTACGGGGGGATATATCGTTGCAAAGGAGCTCAAGCAGGCGTACGAAACGGGCAAGGGCAAGATAATTCTGCGCGCGAAATATTCGGTAGAGCAGGGCGAGCACGGCAAGAAACTCATAATAATAACCGAGCTTCCCTATCAGACCAACAAAGCCGACCTGCTTCGCAAAATTATGCTTCTCCGTGAGGAGAAAAAGGAGCTTTTGTCGGGAATTGCGGACATCGTGGACGAGTCGGACAGGCAGGGTATGCGCGCCGTAATCAGCGTAAAGCGCGAGGGCGACGTAGACGCAATTTTAAACCTTCTTTTCAAATATACCGACTTGGAGTGTTCCTTCGGCATAAATATGGTTGCCATAGCGGGAGGAAAGCCCAGACAGCTTGGACTTTTGGATATTATCCGCTATTACACAAACTATCAGCGCACCGTGGTTTTGCGCAGATGCAAATTCGAATTGAAAGAGGCGCTTGCTCGCTGTCACATACTCGAAGGACTTATAATAGGCGTTCACAACGTCGACGAAGTCGTTAAAATAATCAAGACCTCCGAATCGACTTCCGAAGCGCGCAAGAGGCTTATGGACAGGTTCTCTCTGTCCGAAAAGCAGGCGCAGGCAATTCTCGATTTAAGGCTTGCCCGCCTTGCCAAATTAGAAGTGAGCAAGCTTGAAAACGAGCTTGCAACCTTAAAAAAGCGCATCGAAGAGCTCAAAAGAATAATCGACAGCAAGGACTTGCAGAACAACATAGTCAAGGCGGAAATGCAGGAGATTAAGCGCAAATACAAGTGCGAGCGAAAGAGCAAAATAGTTGCGGACGAAACAAAAATTTCCGTGCGCCGTTCGGACGTGAGGAGGGTGGTTACCGATTGGACGGTGTGTCTGACTGCGAACAATACTCTTAAATTTTTGGAGCGCGAGGACTTCGAATCGGTCAAAAAGAGAAAAATCTTGCCCAACGTGGGACTCTCTGCGCTCTACAAGCAGACCCAAAACTGCGGTTCGGACGCAACGCTTTTCGCGTTTACCAATTTGGGCAACTGCGTAAAAATCAACCTCTGCGACGTAGACCCCTGCGATTTGCGCTTTTCGGGCTTCAAGCTTGAAAGCCTCGTTGACGGGGTCGAAAAGGGAGAATATCCCGTAAGCATATTCACGTATAAGGGCGTGGGCACGGGCGATATCTTAATGTTTACCAAGCAGGGCGCTGTAAAACGCACGGCTTGGAGCGAGTTCGAAGGGGGCAAAAAGGTACTTCAGGCATTTAAATTAAAGCCTGGGGACGAGCTCTTTTGCGTTGAAAATTTCGACGAGGACGACTATTCCACGATGCTGTTCGTCACCAAAAACGCAATGTGCCTGAACGCTTCCAAGGACGACGTACCTACGCAGGGCAGAGTTGCGGGCGGCGTAAAGGGAGTAACGCTCGGCGGAGACGACGAGCTCGTATTCGCAACCCAGCAAAACGGCGAGGGCGAAATTATAGTAGTGACTTCTGCGGGCGGGTTCAAACGCGTAATCGCCTCCCTGTTTGAAATCCACGGCAGGGGCTCAAAGGGCATAATGATTGCCGATATCAAGGGCAAGGGCGAAATACTATTCTCCGATTACGTAACAATTCCCTATCCGCTTGCCGTATGGCAGGAGGACAAGACTATTGTCGAAATCAACACCGAGGACGTTCCCATAGAGAGCAGGGTGTTCAAGGGCAAACCCATAAAGGGCATAAACGGCGTTAAAAAAGTAGTCGCGCTGAAGCACAGGTCGGATTTTCCGGGCGGCGCGCATCAATTAAAATTTTAAGAGGTGACTTATGAAAACTATCAAAGAAGATTTGAAAGAGCATACCGAGGAAGTAAAAAAGAAAGTAAAGGGCTTGGGACCCGTTGCAATCACTGTTCTTGTATTGCTGCTCGCAATTTTGGTGTGCTCGTACGTGTTTTACGACTTCTTTTTCAGCGAGGGTAGCATTTTTAGACAGAAATACGACACTGATTTTTTAACCGGCTTGATGCATTCGGTACCTAAAATAATAAGTTGTCTTCAAATAATTTCGTTCGTGTACATTATTACTTTCTTTTTGACGTTGGTTATTTCACATATCTTTAATAAGTCAAAGAGAAGCATAACCGTTTCGCGCCTTGTGTGCAATTTAATAAGGTGGGTGGCGGTAATAGTCGTAATAATAGGTGTGCTTGCAGCTTGGGACGTGGATACTACGGCGCTTATAACGGGCGCGGGAGTTTTAACTCTCGTCGTAGGTCTCGGCATGCAGAGCCTGATTGCCGATATCGTTGCGGGACTTTTCATCGTGTTTGAAAACGAGTTCAACGTCGGCGACATCATCACCGTAAACGATTTCCGCGGCGAAGTTATCGAAATGGGTATCCGCACTACGAAATTAAAGGCGCTCGGAAATATCAAAATTTTCAACAACAGCGATATAAGGGAAATTTTAAACCAAACGGTAGAGCTGTCTACGGCTAAATCGCTCATTGATATCGAATACGGCGAAAATATTCCCAAGGTCGAGGAGATAATCAAAGCAAAGCTCCCCGAGCTCACAATAGAGGGCGCGGTAGAACCTGTATCTTACGACGGAGTAAACGCCCTCGGCGCGTCGGGCGTAACCCTGCAGTTTACAACGAAGTGCTACGAGGGGGATATCTACTCGGTACAGAGAAAATTAAACGCCGCCCTTAAAAATATGTTCGACGAAAACGGTATAGGCATACCCTTCAATCAAATCGTCGTCCACACCGCAAAGGACTGATTTTTTAAATTTTTCAAGGGCAGCGGGAAAATTTCCGTTGCCCTTGTTGTTCTGTTAATTATGTGCTAAAATGTATTATATGTTAAGTTTTTAGATGATTTTAGGGGGAGAAAGATATGCTTACTTCGCTTTTGGGAACGACTTTTTTAGAGTTCTTGCAAAACGAGTGGCTGGGGCTTGTTGCCTCGGCAATAGTTTTGATTTCCTTTTTAACAAGCAACCAAATTAAAACCCGTATAATAAATATGGCGGGGTGCATTGCTTTCGTCATATACGGCTTATTGCTTCCGGCATATTCTACGGCTATTATGAATTTTGCGCTTGTCGTCGTCCATATAGTATTCTTGACCAGGCACTTTTTAAAGCGCCGTAAGGAAAAGAACTCCGAAGAAGAAAAATAATTTTCTGAAATTATTTAAACCCGCCCGCGGCATTCGCCGCGGGCGGGTTGATAATAGTTAAACGGTAATTTGGTAAAATAATAAGCAAAAAAATTTTGAATAGGCGGGACAAACACGACATATTAATCGTTTTATTAATAGGAGGCAGTTATGAAAAGAATTTTTATTACTCTTGTTACAACAGTTTTAAGCTGTATAATACTGTTTGCATTTGTTGCCTGTAAAGAAAATGAAGACGAAGAAGAACGGGTGCAATCAACCGTCTGCAGTTTAGAGGAAGCGTATGAAAGCGGATTTATTTCAAAAGATGATTTAAGAAGCATTGCTTATTACTATAACAGTGAAGAAGCTGCGACGGATTTTGTTCCTATTCCCAAAAATCCCGAAAGCTTAAGCGAGGAGACGGTACGGAAAATCAAGAAAGCCTATTACTTTAAAGTAGGCGGTGAAAAAACGGAAGCCGTGGTAGATGACGTAAGTATAGGCGGATATTACGGCACGTATAGCGGATGCGTTGTCGTCGTAATAAACGCTTCGTGCATGAGCGGTATAGGTGGCGATCCGGTTTATTATCCCGAATATACGATAGACGGCGTAGTTTTCTATCAGTATACTCCGCTAAAAGTTTGGAAGGAAATTACCGGATAAAAACAAAAGTTAAATCTCAATTACAAATTAAAACCGCCCGCGGCGAATGCCGCGGGCGGTCAATATTTGTATTAAGTTTTATTCAGTCGAGGTTGAAATTACTTCTTTTTGGGCTTTTCTACGGGTTTAACCTCGGGCATTACCTCGGTTGCCTCGGGCAGTTTAACCTCCTGCGCAGGTTCAACCTCTGCGGGGGCAACCAACTTGGGCATTTTAAGTCCTGCCATCGAGTACAAATCGTCGAGAGGAGGGATAGATTTAAGCATACCCGAAAGGAAGTTCGCAGTTGCGGTCTTGCCCTCGCCATTCTGACCGTTGTCCCAGACGGTAACCTTGTCAATCTTGATATTCTTGATAGCCTCAACCTGCGTACGAACGAGTTCTTCAAGCTTGTCGGCAACCATAAGGCGTACAGCCTCGTCTGCCGTGCCGGCAGCCTTAACGAGCATATCCATACCTTCTGCCTGCTTTGAAAGGGTTTCGTAAACACCGCGGGCTTCTGCTTCCATTTTAGCGAATATTGCGTCCGCTTCACCCTTGGCGCGGCGGCGGATATTTTCAGCCTCTGCGTCTGCTTCAATCTCAATCTTTCTCTTTTCGATTTCGGATGCGACGATTATATCGGCTTCTTTCGTTGCTTTTTCGCGGGATGCACGCGCCGTTTCAGCCGCCTGCTCTGCCGCATAGCTCTCTTCTTTTGCCTTTGCCGCCTGAACGTTTTCTGCGGTTACGGCAAGCTTCATAGCCTCTGCTTCTTTCTCGCGGAGCACTGCGCGTGACTTCGCAATTTCGGCTTTCGCCTTGTTTTCGCCCTCTATTGCGCGGCTCTCTGCCTCGGCAACCTGAATACGCTGCTGCATCTGCGCGTTCGCTTCGCCGATTGCACCCTTTTTGTTCTCTTCGGCAACCGAAATTTTAGCGTCGTTTATAGCCTTTGCCGCAGCCTCTTTACCGAGCGCAACTATGTATCCGCTTTCGTCTGAAATATCCGTCATGTTAACGTTTATAAGCTTAAGACCGAGTTTTTTGAGCTCGCCCTCGACGTTTCTCGAAATAGCTTCAAGGAACTTGTCGCGGTCGGTGTTGATTTCCTCGATGTCCATCGTTGCGATAACCAAACGGAGCTGACCGAAAATTACGTCCTTTGCAAGCTCGGAAATCTGCTTTAACTGAAGTCCCAAAAGTCTTTCCGCCGCGTTCTGCATAACTGCGGGGTCGGTAGATACGCCGACTGTGAAAATGGAGGGAACGTCAATACGGATGTTCTGCTTTGACAGCGCGTTTTTAAGGTCCACCGAGATGGAGAGGGGGGTTAAGTCAAGGAAGGTGTACGACTGGAAGAAGGGCCAAACGAGTGCCGCACCGCCGTGAATACACTTCGCACTGCGGTAAGTGCCGTCCTTGTTGGCGGAAATCTTACCGTAGATGACCATTATTTTGTCCGAAGGACACTTTTTGTATCTCGTCATAATGACGAGAAGAATCATCACTACAATGAGCACTGCAACTATTACAAGGGTAAGCCCAATAGCGCCGGTGTCTGCAA
Organism: Clostridiales bacterium; assembly: GCA_022508265.1. Classification (GTDB taxonomy): domain Bacteria; phylum Bacillota; class Clostridia; order Christensenellales; family Borkfalkiaceae; genus Coproplasma. Next base: position 5,167 of record JAFLVP010000024.1, on the reverse strand, counting down.
GTAAATTTAACATTTTTTCTCTCCTTATATTTTATTTATTTTGAGTTTCCTCATTTTTTTCTTCTGTTTGAACGGATAGCTCAACCTTTTTTACGACCGTACACTCGTTTTGGGTTGCAATAATTTCAACAACCTCGTCAACTGCAATTCTGTCGCCGTCGGTAACTGCGTCAAGCTCGGTAAATTTGCCCTGCGCTTCAAGAGTTATCTTGCCGCGACCGCTTCTCTTTTGCGGTATGCTCACATAGACGGTTGCACGCTGACCTACCAGCTTTTCTGTCTGCAAAGCTCCGTTGCACTGCATTTTGGCAATTCCGCGCAGAGCAAAGTAAACTCCCGCCCAGGCAGCTCCGCCCGCAACGAGTGCAACTATTATAGAGAGCCACTTCAAATCAGGTTCAACGGCAGAGCATGTCAGAAGTCCCGCCCAACCGCCTATGGACAGAAATGCGGTAAGGCTTTTCGTCGTAAACAGCGACACGCCCGAGTCAACAGAAACGTCAATTTCTCCGTCGCCGTCAAGGTCGACGTCTCCGCCGAAAGACGAAAAACACAGCAAAATTATCTGCACGATGAGAAATACGGACGCCACGAGCGCTATCCAGAAATAAATCTGTTCAAATGTCGATAACCCATTGTACCACTCAACCATATAGCACCTCCAAAATTTATTCTTACACTATATATATAAACACGTTTGGATACGTTAAAACATTTATTCGATAAATTTTTATCGATATATTTAAATGCATATCGTACCATATTTTATTATATAGGTATGCAGAGTATTAGTCAATAATAGAAATAAAGAAATTTCTTCCTTTTGTTCATACAAGTGACGGTGGAGTAATGCACAAGTGTGAAAATGCACATATTTCCTTATATTTACAAATTTTTTGCTCAAATGATTGAAATTTGCATAGTTATCTGTTATAATGTCATACGGAAGAACGGTTTTTAATCAAAAAGTTCTTTAATACTACTTTAAGGATGGATAAAAAATGAACAAAGCAGAATTGATAAGAGTTGTTGCAGAAAAGGCAGATTTAACCTTGGCGGCTTCGGGAGATTGCGTAAACGCAGTTCTCGACGCAATATGCGAAGGCTTAGTTGAAGGAAATGAAGTTGCTATTCCCGGCTTCGGCACCTTCAAGGTAGCAGAGAGAGCTGCAAGAACCTGCCGCAACCCCAAGACGGGCGAAACAATCGAAGTTGCCGCTTCCAAGGCAATCAGCTTCAAGGTAAGCAAGGCTTTAAACGATAAACTTAACTAATTAAATTAAAAAATAAAGTCGCCCTTTCGGGCGACTTATTTTTATGTGTTTTACTTCTTTTTTTCCTGTCTGCGCTTGTCGTTTATGATATCGAGCGCGGCTTCGTCAATTAAAGTAATATTTTCTTCCTTTGCAATTTTAACCATTTGAGTTAAAGCGGCTTTTAAGAAAATGCGCGGAATTTTAGTCAGCTTTGCGCACGCCCCGTCCGTGAATTTAACGTCGGGGTCAATGCGCGACGCCGCGTAGATAACCGACTTCACGTCGCCCTCTTTGGCCTGAATTTTTTCTGATATGGGGCGCTTGAATTTAGTGTACCAGAAGTTTGTGCTGTCACGGTAGCCGTAGTCCACGGGCACGCTGGGGAAGTTGTTTTTATTTACTCCGTTAATGATAGAATTATGGTATTTTTCCTTCATCAGAATTTTATCTATCTTTAAAATGAAGTGCGCGCCGAACTTGCTCGTAATGCCGTTGAAATTTCTGTAAGGGGGGTCGTAACCCTCTAAATTTCCCGCCTTGTCGTTAAAGGCGTCCTCAAGCGTATCGTCCCAGCTGCACTCGAAAACCTGATAACTCTCCTCTACAATTTTAGGCCTGTCACCGCTTATCGTGCTGTCCGAAAGAGTGAAGATGCAGCTTTTCATTTTCTCCTCGGTGGTGTCGCCGGGGAAGCCGAGGCGTACGGCCTCTTTAAAGTATTTTCTGTCGTCCGTGATAAAGTTTAAAGAACACTTTTTGTTGCGCAGAAGATTCTGCGCGGTGTTGGAGCTGTTTCTGCACTCCAAAATCATAGCGTAGTAATCCTTGCCCGCAATATAGTAGGGGAAGCAGAGAGAGTATGCCCCGAGATTGGTCTGTCCGTTCTCGCTTACCGTTCCGACCAAAATGGTAGGCATAGGAAAGAACGCGGAAGTCTGATAAAAGTTATCTACAATTCTAAGTTCTTTTAATTTATCCATTTTAACACCTCATCTAATTTATTTCCACAATATTATACTCCCGAAAAACTCCATTTGCAAGCCCGATTTAATTTTATTCCCTCAAAAATAACATAGCGAGGTCGCTATTTATCATCATCGTTGCGCGGACGGACAAGCTGTAAAACGGGTATCAAAAGCCCGCCGAGCGAGTTACCTATAATTATCATTAAAAGATATAAAAACGCCTCTCCCGACGCTACTCCGGACGCGGCAAAATAGAAAATATCGGCAATTGAGTGCTCATATCCACTGAGTATAAAAGCGGGGATACAAAGTAAAATGCCGAGCGACGACTTATTGTTATTGTAAATATCCACCGAAAGATAGACGAGTATTCCGCATAAAAATGCCCGAAGCAACCCAAACCCGTACCCTTGATTGAGTTTGGAACTGCAAAGAGTAAGTGCTGTCGCCTTGATATCGGGGAACACCCAGCCTATCAGATAGCCGAAAGCAATCGTACCTATCGCATTACCCAAAAGACACAGCAATAACAATGATATGTCATCTTTGGTATGCTTTTTAATAACAATACCTATTTTTCCCGTATAGAGAGCATATCCGCGCATACATATACAAAGAAGCGCCAACGAGAAAAGGAACGCCCCAACGTATTTCGTGTACGGGATTTCTGCATTGTAACAAGCAAGGAAAACGGCACCGCCGAGAGAAATAAGAATACCTGCAATTATACCGTCAATTACTTTTCTTGAAACATCGAGTGCAATATCTCTTTTGCGCATCATTAATTCCTCTAATGTATGTTAATATGAATATTATAACGTAACATTTGGCAAAAGTCAAAGTTTACGCATTACCTCGCGCCGTTGCACGGAGAAGCAACAAAAAAACGGTCTGAATCGAATATTTCGATTCAGACCGTTTTTGGTGACCCGTATTCAGTCTTAACCGAACACCGTATTTTGGAGCGGTGAAAAACTAAATCAAACTTTTATACAATTAATGTCTTGATTTGTTTTTTTTACCAAAATATAATATCTCATTGTGCAATTTAATGTCGGATTCTAAGTCGCACTCACCTTCCCTATTTTTTTTATACAATTCATAGATATTACAAGCATTAATATAATCTTTTATTCTCATTTTATAAGTTATTGATTCTCTTATTGAATTGAGAATGCAAAATTTAATATACTTTAAATGTTTTTCTTTTTCCTCTATTATCTCTTCATTAAATACTTGAATAGAATTAAATTTCAATTTTGAACTATTGATTGAAAACATTTCACTATCATTTGCCTTAACTAAATGAGGAAAATCTTCTTTGTCAAATATTTGAACGCTTAAAATTTTAATAGCATTTAAGCTTTCAACAATTAAATCTTTATTTGTCTTATTGACTATCAGAAAGCAAATTTCAATACCATCATCTGATTTAGTAAATGGGTTTAATGACACTTTAAAAACTATTTTCTTAGCATAAGGTAAATAAGCAATAATAACAGCAATAAATGAAATAATAATACTTAAAAAAGATATTATTAATGTAAGAATTTGATATATATCCATAGATATTTATCCTAATCTAAAACGAATTAATGAAATTGTTTATCTCGTTTGCCATTTCAATGCTTTTATAGTAGTGAATATAATGACCGCAATTGTAGAGAATAAGTTTGGCATTCATCATCTCTGCAAATTTTTGCTGATTTTCAACCCAATATTTATCAATTTGCTTCCCATTTGACGAAAATAAAATCATAGGACAACGAATATAATCCGAATTTGAAACCGTCCTTGCATTTTGCAATACTGCCTTGGCTTCATTTATATAGCAAACATTAAAAGCATTTCTTTTCATTAACAGTTTTTGTTGCTTGATTTCATTCGGCAACAACGAGCGAATACTTAAAGGATAAACCTTCGGAATATAATGCAATTTCAATTTTTTGACAAAAGAAAACAACTTAACGGTTTTTTGTATTTTCTTTCCCGTCCATTTTTCATAAGCAAATGGCGTAGCCATATCGATGCCTATAATTGCTTTTATTTCATCGGGAAATTTCTGTTTCCATCTTATTGCTTCTAAACCTGACATAGAGTGTGGAAGTAAAATATAAGGTTTTTTAATTTGCGCATTTTCTAATGCCGTTCTATCTATCGACACAAGCGTATCAATATCGCACGACGATTCATAAATATCAGAATATCCGTAACCGAATTTTTCAATTACTACGATATTGTATTTGTCTGTTAACTTTTCATATAAATTCTTAAAATCGTATATAGGCGCAACAGTAGCCGACCCCGACATAAATACAATCGTTTGGCTATGTTTGTTTCCACTTACATATAAATGAATTTTATGGTTTTGAATTTCAACAAAACAGCCATTATGAATTAGTTTGTTTTTAGTATGTTTGCCCATAAGAATATTATATCAAAGACAAAATGGGATTTCAACTATATTACATAGTTAAAATAAACTTGGCACTCTGGCGGGTGCTTGATATGAAAGTGCGGGAATCTGCCGTTTCCCACAAGTGGGAGCTTTCGGCAGAGCTTCGCTACGCTCGCACGAACCACGTAGTTTCTCTCAACCATATAAGGCAACAAAAAAGACTAAATCGAAAAAATTCGATTTAGTCTTTTATTGGTGACCCGTGCGGGAATCGAACCCACGATACCACCGTGAAAGGGTGATGTCTTAACCTCTTGACCAACGGGCCTTAAATTTTTATGTAATCGCGTAAAGCGGAATTGTTGTGGTAGCGACGGGTGGATTCGAACCGCCGACCTGCCGGGTATGAACCGGCCGCTATAGACCAACTAAGCTACGTCGCCATAAATTGCCCTTGCGGGCAGGAAGTGGTTGCGGGGGCGGGATTCGAACCTCGCGACCTCCGGGTTATGAGCCCGACGAGCTACCTGGCTGCTCTACCCCGCGAT
>JAFLVP010000023.1 GCA_022508265.1 Clostridiales bacterium | reverse complement strand
TTTGTAAGCAAATCGGCATCGTTGTCTTCAGTCATCGCCTGATAATAATTGCCCTGCGTGAAGAGCTTCATATTGAAGTCCTGCACGGGCTTTGCCTTCCAAAGTCTTAAGACGGAAACGGCGTCGCTATTCTTGCCCGAAACCATCATATCGTAGGCAACAGCCTGTACTTCTTTACAGTTCACGTAATTAGTTTCAAGCCCGTTCTCCGTCCACTTTTCTTCGATTTGACCGTTAAATCTTACGGTAAAGGATTTATCGGTTCTTTGAGTGAGCCAAACTTCACCGCCGGGAAGCCAAGCGTCTGGCAGCTCTATCTGCCAGCCGTCAATAATCTTCTGTTTGAAAAGTCCGTATTCGTAACGAAGCGAATATCCCATTGCGGGGTAATCGCCCGTTGCAAGCGCATCTAAAAAGCAAGCCGCAAGCCTTCCGAGTCCGCCGTTGCCCAAACCTGCGTCAGGTTCTGCATCGTACAGCTCATCAAGGGTAATTCCGTATGAATTGACTACCTTTTCAAAAATAGAAGTCGCGCTTAAATTGTACAAGCTGTTTTTAAGCGAGCGCCCCATAAGGAATTCCATACAAAGATAGTAAACTTTCTTCGCACGTTTTGCCTTGACTTTCTTTTGAAATTGCTGTCTTTTTTGAAGTAAGATATCTCTTACTACCATTACGACGGCTTTATACACCTGTTCCTTGGAAGCTTCCGCCGGGGCAACGCCGAAATATCTAGATAGCTTGCCCTTTATTAGTTCTTTTACTTCCTTTTCGGTAATGTTTGTGCTCATTTCGTTCTCCTGACTGTAGTAAATTATTTAAGCATATCCAAATAGAGCTGTGAATACTTCTGCGCGGAATTGTTCCAACTGAAATCGGTCGTGGCCGCTCTGTACATAAGTTTTTTCCACTCTTTTTTGTTTTTATAATCGCAGATTGCCTGACGGATAACGAACAGCATATCGTGTGCGTTATAATTAGAGAAGGTATAACCGTTTTCAAGCGGTTTAATGCTGTCATACAGTCCACCCGTTTCTCTGACAATCGGCACCGTGCCGTAACGGCAGGCAATCATTTGCGAAAGTCCGCAGGGTTCCGATTTTGAAGGCATCAAGAATATGTCCGAACCTGAATAAATTTTTCTTGACAATACGCCGTTGAACACGATGTTTGCACTGAACTTATCGGGATACCTTCTTGCTATATCGCTGAAAAACCCTTCAAAATGCGAATCACCCGTTCCCAAGATTACAAATTGAATATCGTCCTGCAATAAATCTTCGATAATTGCAGTCACAAGGTCGAGTCCCTTATGGGACACAAGGCGAGAAACCATTGAAATTACGGGAACGTCCGCTCTAACGGGCAAATTAAGCTCTTTTTGAAGCTCCTCTTTGCATATTGCCTTATTTTTAAAATCTTCGGGAGTGTAATTTGCGGAAATGTTCCTGTCAAGCGCACAGTTATAGCCGATATCGTCGATACCGTTCAATATTCCCGTAAGCTTAAATTCGTTTTTCCTTATTATGGGATCGAGTCCGTGCGCATAATAAGGGTCTTTAATTTCCTCTGCGTACTTGGGACTTACTGTTGAGAACTTCTCGCAACATTCAATAGCACCCTTCATAAGGTTGATTGAGTTGTTATACTCTACAAGATACTGATACGAACCGAAGATGTCGAACAAATCTCCGAGTAAATCGAGAGAATACTGTCCCTGATATTCTATGTTATGAATAGTGAAAAGTGCGCGTATATACTGGTACTCTTCCCTGAAACAATAATTTGTTTTAAGGTAGATTGCCGCAAGCGCTGACTGCCAGTCGTGGCAATGCATAACTTCGGGATAGAAATTGATAAAAGGCATAATTTCAAGAACGCTTCTCGAAAAGAAAGCAAATCTTTCGCCGTCATCGTAATATCCGTAGCAACCCGGCCTTTTAAAGTAAAACTCATTGTCGATAAAGTAGAAAATTACGCCGTCCTTTTCGTATTGGAAAATTCCGCAGTACTGATTTCTCCAAGCAAGATGCACATATATGTTGCCGAGATAAGTGAATTTATCCCGGTACGCACTCTTTATATCGGAATAGAGCGGAAGAACGACTCTGACGTCGAAGTTTCCCGTTGCGGCAAGCGATTTGGAAAGCGACCCGATAACCTCGGCAAGCCCCCCCGTCACTATAAAGGGTTGAGCTTCGGACGCAACGAACAGAATTTTTTTCTTTTCTGTGCTTACGACTGCTGACTTAATTTCCTCGGGCTTTGCCGCAGGTTTTTTAGCTGCCGTAGATTTGGTAGTCTTTTTAGCCGTAGCTGTGTTGGTGGTTTTTGTTGCCATATGCTCCCCCGAAATTTATTATATAAGCGAGCCTTTATTTATAAAATAGGGCTGAACGTCGCAACCGGCAAGCACTCTGTTGTCGCGTACGACAGAGTTTTTGTCACTTACAACGTACGAAAGATTACAGTTTTCTCCGATTATGTTGTCCGTCATAAGAATACAGTTCTTTACAACCGTGCCCTTACCTATCTTTACACCGCGGAAAAGAACGCAGTTTTCAACCGTGCCCTCAATGAGACAACCGTCGGAGATAAGCGAATTTTTAACCTTTGCCGTATCGGTAAATTTTGCGGGCTGACTGTCGTTTACCTTTGTATAGATGTCTCTTTCCCCGAAAATTTCCGTTCTGACCTGCTTGTTGAGTAGGTCTAAATTGGCGTTAAAATAAGCCTTGAGCGAGCTCAAAGTTGCGTAATATCCTTCAAATTTGTAGCCGTACAGATTGTACGTTTTAACACCGGGGCTGAGAATATCTCTGCCGAAGCTCTTGTATCCGTGCTGAATTGCGTCCTGAATAAGTCTTAAAAGGAAAGACGTTCTTGCAACCATTACGTTGATATAGTTTTTCTTAACGCCGCTTGAAGTGGGATTGATTTCTATATCGGAAATCTTTCCGTCATCCTGCGTTTCGAAAGTCATATAATAATGGGATTTTTCAGGTTCATGCTCGTGATAAACCATTGTGATATCTGCATTTTTGCTGATATGATAATCAATTACCTTGCTGTAATCGAGTTTATATACAGCATCGCTGTCCGCAAGGACAACGAAGTCTTGTTTGGTTTTTTTAAGAAATGCGCTTGCGCCTTTTAAAGCTTCCAGACGGTTTTTGTAGAGATGCTCCGTTTCATCGCTGTAAGGGGGCAACAGAATAAGTCCGCCCTCCTTTCTTGCCAAATCCCAGAACTTGCCCGAACCGAGGTGGTCCATAAGCGACTGATAATTATTTTTGGTTATCATACCCACGGTAGTGATTCCCGAGTTGACCATGTTGGAAAGGGCAAAATCTACTATGCGGTATCTTCCGCCGAAAGGAATTGAACCCATTGACCTACGCTTTGTAAGCTCGGGTACGTTTTCTTCATTAATACTTGAATATATAACGCCGACAGTTGAAGTCATTTTAATTTCCCCCTTAAACGTTCTTTACGGTGACATTGCTGTCAACTATTTCGCCTGCACAAACCTTGCCGTTTTTGCAGACGGTGATTCCGCGGCCCAATACGGCAATTCCGGCAGTCGTGCCGCCCGTTTTAAGAGCTTCTTCGACAGGTGCGCCAATAACCGCTTTTTCGCCGATTGTTACTTCCTCGTCGACAATGGCATAGTTGAGTTTAGCTCCCGCCTTTACTACGATATTGCCCATAAGCACACAGTCTACTACCTCTGCACCCTTTTCGATAACGCAGTTCGTGCCGATAACCGAATTGACCACCTTGCCGTCTATTTCGCCGCCCGTTGCAACGATTGAGTTGATAACCTCGCCTTCAATAAATGCGGGAGGCGCAAGCGGGCTCCTTGAGTGAATAACTTTGTCTCTGTCGGAGAGTTCGAAGTTGGGAACAACGCCCAAAAGGTCCATATTTGCTTCCCAGAGCGAGCTTATGGTTCCGACGTCCTTCCAATATCCCTCGAAGCGGTAAGAGAACATCTTCTCCCCTGCTTTAAGCATAGCGGGCAGGACGTTTTTGCCGAAGTCTTTCTCGGAGTTAGGGTCTTTATCGTCCAATTCAAGATATTTAAAGAGCTTGGACGCAGTAAATACGTATATACCCATAGATGCCAAATCACTCTTGGGTTGGGCGGGTTTTTCTTCAAATTCGTATATCGTGCCGTCGGGGTTAGTATTGAGAATACCAAATCTCGACGCCTCTTTCATGGGCACTTTCATGCAAGCTATTGTGCAATCTGCATTTGCCTCTTTATGTGCGGCAATCATCTTTGCATAGTCCATTTTATAAATGTGGTCACCCGAAAGAATGAGAATATATTCGGGGTCGTACATCTTCATAAAGCGAATGTTCTGATAGATAGCGTTAGCAGTACCTTTGTACCAGGAAGTATCCGTTTTTGCTTCGTAAGGCGAAAGTATGTGTACGCCACCAAATGTTCTATCCAAATCCCACGGCTGACCGTTGCCCACGTATTCGTTGAGAACCAAAGGCTGATACTGCGTAAGAACACCGACGGTATCAATTCCCGAGTTTATGCAATTTGAAAGCGGAAAGTCGATAATTCTGTACTTTGCGCCGAATGAAACTGCAGGTTTAGCTATATTGCTTGTCAAAGCGTAGAGTCTGCTTCCCTGACCGCCGGCAAGCAACATCGCAACGCACTCTTTTTTTCTAAGCATTTGCTATAATCCCCCATAAATTATTTTACTTTTTTTAAATACATACAAGTCAGTTTCGGAATATCAACGGTAATTGAATATTTCTTGCCGTGACTTGATTGGTTTTTTGTATTGAAAACTTTATTTTTTAGTTTTCCCTCTCCGCCGAATTTCTTATCGTCGGTGCTGAAAACTACACGATATTTACCCTTCTCTATGCCGATCGTGTAACCGAGTTGGGCTATGCCCGAAAAATTGATTATTGCCGTTATACTCTGACCGTCCAGTCCGTAGCGGGAAAACGCAACAACATTATTAGTTTTGTCGTCTACAACGAGCCACTCGAAGCCGTCCCAACTGCCGTCCACCTCGTATAGCGGCTTGCAGTCTCTGTAAAATAAGTTCAAATCTTTTACAAAGGTCTGCATTTTGGCATGAAGCTCGAATTCCGTTAAAAAATACTCTATCTCGGAACGGTAGTCCCACTCCTTGAACTGCGCCACTTCATAGCCCATGAAGTTGAGCTTCTTGCCGGGATGCGCGTACATATAGCCAAGAAGTGCGCGCTCGCCTGCAAATTTATTTTCATATTCGCCCGGCATTTTATTTATTATGGAACCCTTTACGTGCACGACTTCGTCGTGAGAGAGCGGTAAAATATAGTTCTCCGAAAAGGCGTAGACGAGCGAAAACGTAATTTTATCGTGATGATAATATCTGAAATACGGGTCCTGTCTGCAATAGAACAGCGTATCGTTCATCCAGCCCATATTCCATTTATAATCAAACCCGAGTCCGCCGTTTTCAACGGCCCTCGTCACACCGTCAAAGGCGGTTGATTCCTCGGCTACCGTAATTGCACCTTTAAAGTTGCCTTTAATTACGGTATTGAACTTTTTTATAAATTCAATAGCTTCCAAATTTCTGTTGTCGCCGTAGATATTAGGCGCATAATCTCCAGCGGGTCTGTCGTAGTCGAGATAGAGCATAGAAGCCACGGCGTCTACCCTCAACCCGTCAACACGGTATTTATCAAGGAAAAAGTATGCGCTTGAAAGCAAAAAGCTGTCAACTTCCCCTCTGCCGAAATCAAACTTGCGCGTACCCCAATTTCTGTGCTCCATTTTATCCCACAGCGGGCTTTCATATAGGGGTTGTCCGTCAAACTCGTACAGCCCCCACTCGTCTTTGGGAAAATGTGCGGGAACCCAATCTAAAATAACCTTGATTGAATTTGCGTGAAATGCATCGATAAGGCTCTTGAATTGGGCGGGAGACCCCAAGCGCGAAGTAACCGAAAAGTATCCGGTGACCTGATACCCCCACGATCCGTCAAACGGAAATTCCGTAATCGGCATAAATTCAACGTGGGTATAGCCCATTTCCTTTACGTACGGCACAAGCTCCTTTTCAAGCTCCTCATAGGTATAATATGAGTTGTCCGAGTGTCTTTTCCAAGACAGCAAATTGACTTCGTATATATTGATTGGCTGCGACTTGGTCTGTTCTTCAAAAAGCGGAGGATAATCCGAGCCGTTATCTAAATCGCATACTATAGAAGCAAGGCAATTGGGATAATCCGATTGGAAAGCATACGGATCTGCTTTTAAAAGTGAACGCCCGTCATGTGTTTCGATAAGGAAATTGTACCTTTCACCGGCTTCGGCTTTGCAATAAACTTCATAGCTTTCGCCATCGCTTAAAAGGCTCATTTCAAGCTTTAAATCAGATTTGCAAAGATAGACTTTCCTCGCGTGCGGAGCCCAGACTCTGAAAACGTAACTGCCGTTTTCCGCTTTGTTGCACCCGAAAAAATTGTAAGCGTCAAAGCAATTTCCACTGTGGAAATTTTTCAACAAACAATTATCGTGCACACTTTTAACCATACCTAATCAATTTTACCATAATTTGATTATTTTTTCAAGACTGTAATATAAAAAAAGCAAATATTTTTCCAATATTTGCTTTTTTTAATGATTATTTATTCTCTATTTTGTATAACCTTCGAGTAGCTGCATATTTGCCGCAAGGAATTTTTCAAGTTCCTCGCTCGAAAGCTTTTTAAATGAGGATAGCGCCAACAGATAAACGTAATTTGCTACGAATTTTTGCTTTTTCTCGTCAAGCTCTTTAATCTTGGTGATTACTGGACATGATAGATTGACAATAATCGTTTTTCCGAGTTCTCCGTCGCTCATCCCGTAATATTGCCCCATCTCGCTGTAGCGGCGCATATACTCGTCTACTACAATAATTGCCGGAGTTGCAGTATCTTTGAGCTTTTCTGTTTTGACCGTTAATTTATCATTATTAAGTGCATTTTTGAAAATTTCGCAAATGACGCTGTCCTCGGCAGAATCTGCGTTTTTGAGCGCCCCGTCCACGTCCGCATCTATGCGCTTGAAGTTGAGCCTTGACGGTGTTTTATATTCGAGAAAACTTAAAAAATGCGGGTCGATAAAGTTATCGCACAAAATGGCGTTGAGCCCTTCGCTCTTGAATAGTTTTATATACTGTGATTGCTGCTGTTCGTCGGAAACATAATAGACGGTAGTCGGCTTTTTATTCTCCTCCGTCTTTTCTTCTTTTTCAGATTGAGAATCGTCCTCTTTTAACAGCTCTTTGAAATTTACAAATTTGCCGTCGAGATCCTTATAGATAATTATATCTTTGACTTTATCGTAAAAATCCTCGTCCTTAATGCAGCCGAATTTGACGAAATTTGCTACGTCGCCCCAGCACTCTTCAAACTTGGTCCGGTCATTTTTGAAAAGCGAAATGAGTTTATCCGCAACTTTTTTGGTAATATGCTTGCTAATCTTCTGAACCTGTCTGTCGTTTTGCAGGAAACTGCGCGAAACGTTTAAAGGTATATCGGGACAGTCAATAACGCCATTCAAAAGCATTAAAAATTCGGGAATAACTTCCTTAATGTTGTCGGCAATAAAAACTTGATTGCAATAAAGTTTTACTTTGCCCCGTTCAAGCTCCAACTTGTTTTTTACTTTGGGGAAATAGAGTATTCCCTTCAGTCTGAACGGATAGTCCATATTCAAATGAACCCAGAAAATGGGCTCGTTGAAGTCTAAAAAAGTATCGGTATAGAATTTTTTGTAATCTTCGTCGCTGCAATCTTTGGGCGCCTTTGCATAGAGTGGCAAAGTTGTGTTCAATGGTTCGTCCTTACCATCACCTTTGTACGAAACATACACGTTGTAAGGCATAAACGAGCAGTATTTTTTGACGAGATTTTTTATCGTATTTTCGTCCAAAAATTCCTTTTCTTCCGCCGCAATATGCATAACTATCTTCGTTCCGCGTTCTTGCCTGTCGCAGTCATCTATAGAATAGGTAGAATTGCCGTCCGACTCCCAATGCACGGCGGGCTCGTTTTTATACGATTTCGTAAAGATTTCAACGTTCTCCGAAACCATATAGGCCGAATAAAAACCAAGTCCGAAGTGTCCTATTATTCCGTCACCGCCCGCTTTTTCGTATTTTTCAAGAAAATCGGAAGCGCCCGAAAAGGCAATTTGGGTGATGTAATTTTCAACTTCGTCCTGTGTCATACCCAAGCCGTTGTCTTCGACTGTCAGGGTCTTTGCTTTTTTATCTACGGAAATTTTAACGCAGTACTCCTCTGTACTTTCCTCAGCCTCGCCCATTGTCACAAGTTTTTGATATTTAGTAATAGCGTCAATGCCGTTTGCAACAATTTCTCTTAAAAAAATGTCCTTATCCGAATAGAGCCATTTTTTGATTATGGGCATCATATTTTCGCTTGAAATCTTAATATTACCTTCTTTCTTCATTTTAGCCTCCTAATATACTAAATATATAAACCGTTTTATATTGATTAAAGCGTAAACGGCAAATTTTTACATAAAAAAACTCCGCGGTAAGCGGAGTTATGAATATCTATTTTACTTTTTAGCGTTTGCAAGCAAATCTGCGATGGAGGTTCCTGCAATGCTACCCTCGTTCCAAGATGAAACTTCATCGTCTTCCGTCTTTTTAGGAGCGCGGGTTCTCTTGGGTGCGTGTCCTTCTTCGCCCTCTTCGACCTTTTGAGGTCTCTTCTTCTCGCCTTCGGGTAAGAGTGCCTTTATTGAAAGGTTCATCTTTCTTGCTTCTGCATTGATTGCAATAATTTTTGCATCAACCTCGTCGCCTACGTTAAGGCAGGTTGCAGGTGTTTCGATTCTCTCGTGGCTGATCTGGGAAACGTGGACAAGTCCGTCAATTCCCTTTTCAACTTCGATAAATGCACCGAAGGGAACGATTCTTACGACCTTACCGTGAATTACGTCGTCAACGTGATATTTTTCTTCAACCAAGTCCCAAGGCTGGGGCTGAAGCTGTTTGTAACCTATTGAAACTTTCTTCTTCGTGCTGTCTACGCGAAGGACTTTGAAAGAATAAGTGTTACCGATTTCAAGAACGTCGGTTACTTTTTCAACGCTTGTCCAGCTCAAATCGGAGATGTGTGCAAGGCAGTCGAAACCGTTTACCGAAACGAAAGCGCCGAAGTCGGTTACGCGCTCAACTTTGCCCTCAACTACGTCGCCTACGGCAATACTTGCAAAAAATGCTTCCTCTTTTTCAGCTTTTGCCTCTGCTTTTGCGTCGTACTCTTCCTGAAGGATTACGCGCTGTGAAGCTATAATTTCCTTTCTCTTCTCGTTCTTCTTGACGTCGATTGCGCGAAGGCGGAGAGTTTTACCTTCATACTTTGATAAGTCTTTTACGAATCCGGGACGAATTTCCTTGGCAGGAACGAATACAGAATATGTACCAAACCTGCCTACGAGTCCGCCTTTATTAAAACCTGTGCAAACAACGGAGAATTCCTTTCCGCCCTTTAATTCCTCGCCTAACGATTCTTCCTGCTCAAGGACCTTGATCATTTTCTGTGAAAGTTTAAGGCTGGGCTTAAGTTCAACAACAAGCAATTCAATGGTTTCGCCTATCTTGCCGACGTAATCCGATGCGTTATAAACTTCGCAGTCAAGCTCGTCTTTGCTCAAAGCGACTTCCTTTTTGGAGTAAGGAAGAAGAATCTGCAGTCCATCTTCCGTCGCCTGCGAAATGGTGGCGGTTACGGTCTGACCCTTCTTGAATTTCGACTCGCTGTCGATTTTAGCAACGACGTCCTCCATAGTATTCGTTGCCTTAACTTCTGTGTTTTCTGCCATTTTTAAGAGAACCTCCCGGGTTTGCGCGTTCGGGGTTGACGCCCCCGAAACAATACCTATACTTTTAAATTTTTTCAACTCGTTAAAATCGAATTGTCCGACGCTTGAAAGCCTAAAAACGTTTGCGCAGTTAGCTTTTGCAATTTCGTACAGCTTATTGGTGTTGCTGCTGTTCAGCCCGCCAAGTACGATAACCGCATCACATACTTTTGAAAGCTCTTCGACTTCCCTTTGCCGTTCTATAGTAGTATAACAAATAGTCTTAAAAACAGCAACTGTTTTTTCACAGACTTTTTTAATATTTTTTATTATTTTTTCAAATTTTTCTACCGAAAAAGTAGTTTGGCACACTACCGACAGATCTTTTTGAGAAAGCCAATCGGGAATCGGGTCGTTTTCGTTTAAAACACAGGCAGAATTTGCACACCAACCGACAAGCCCACAGACCTCGGGATGATTGGGTTTTCCAATTATTACAATCTGTCTGCCGAGCTCATATTGCTCTTTAATTATTCTCTGCGTGCGTTTAACGTAACTGCAGGTGCAGTCGACAATCTTAATTCCACGCTTTTCGCACTCATCGTAATAGCTCTCGGGAACGCCGTGAGAGCGAAAAAGTACCGTGCAGTTATCGGGCAATTCTTCAAGCGTTTCCACGCATTTTATGCCATTATTTTTTATTTCTTCAACTACCTGCGGATTGTGGACGATTTCGCCCAAAACATAGGTGTTTTCACTGTCTAATGAAAGCGCTGTATCTACCGCGTGCTTAACGCCCACACAGAACCCGCTGTTTTTTGCCGTAATTACTCTCATTTTTTATTTTTTTTCTTCTTACTTTCCAACGTCGCTTTAAACTCGTAATACATATCTTCGAGCTTTTGTCTTAAAATTTCGTCGCAGGCTGCAATATCTTCGGGGGTGAGCTTTTTATCGTAATATTCTGTAAATTCAAATGGCTCGCCGTATAAAATATGCTGTTTTTTGAACGCCTTGATTTTAGTTACCTGTACCATTGGAATAATGGGTGTACGCGTCTTAATCGAAAGTGCTGTTGCACCGCTTTTAAATGGCAGAAAGAGTTGATCTGTCTTATTTCTCGTACCCTCCGGGAAAATGCAAACTATTCCGCCGTTTTTCAGATATTTCATAGACAGCATAATCGCACGGACGTCATTGCCGTCACGGTTAACGGGAATACACTCGCACTTTGCGGTAAACCACTTCATAATGCCCTTTTCAAACAGCTCTTTTTTAGCCATATAATGTATAGGTTTATCGGTTGACATTGCCGCGGGAATAACGTCTAAAACGCTTAAATGATTTCCGACTATTATATACGAACGGTCGTTGAAATTTTCAACGTGTCCGTGTTTTTTATACGGATAAAAGGGTTTGATAAAAAAGCGATGAATTCGGCGCATTTTTTTAAACCACTTTTCAAATTTAGTGGGCTTAACCTTCTTTTCCTTCTTTTTATTTGTACTTTCAGGTTCCTGCTCTTTATCAACCTGATTTTCGTTTACTTCCATCAGACTTTTTCCTGTATTTTATTTAAAATGAAATTTACAACTTCATCTATGCTCATATAAGAGGAATCTACTTCAACGGCGTCCTTTGCTTTAACAAGGGGGGCAACCTCACGGTTTATGTCCTGCTCGTCCCGCCGAATTATATCCGCAAGAATTTCGTCAAAAGGCTGGGAAAAACCTTTTGCCGCGTTCTCTTCAGCCCTGCGTTTTGCACGTATTTCAGGCTTTGCCGTAAGGAAAAATTTATATTCGGCGTTGGGAAGCACATTGGAGCCGATATCCCTGCCATCAAGCACGCAGGAGGTATTTTTTGCTATTTCACGTTGAGCCTCTACCATCTTCGTGCGCACATAAGGCCACGCCGCAACCGCCGAAGCAAGCATTGAAATTTCGGGTTTTCTTATATCCGAAGATACGTCCTTACCGTCGAGATAGGTAATCTGAACGCCGTTTTCGTAGCCTACGGTAATTTGGGTGTCCTTTAATATAGCTTCAACCGCCTTTTCATCGTTGACCGAAACGCCGCTTAAATGGCATTTTAAGCCACACGCTCTGTACATGGCGCCGGTATCAAGGCAGAGAATATTCAGTTTTTTTGCAATTAACTTTGAAACGGTACTCTTGCCGCTACCTGCAGGTCCGTCAAGCGCAATATTGTATTTTTTAGTCAAATCTTTCCTCAAATTTTCCGCACTGTGCAAATATACGTGCTTTATTTCGATATCCTTATCCACAAACAGCATTACTCTTATGCAGCGTGCAAGCGAGCCTTCGATTTCGGGTTCGAGCGAGGAGTACAGCGCATTGCCCGAAAATCCGCACTCACGCGCCGCCTTTGCAGGATAATACGAACGGATATCCAATGTATTGGAAAACATTATACAAATTATTTCCTCTTTATCTATTGAATTTTGTGTACAAATGCTTTCAAGCAGCTCCTTAACGCGCTCTTTAATCTGCTTTGCGCTATCAATATCTACTGTAGTTGCTCCGCGTACTGCCTTCATATTAGCTCCTATCTTAGGTTATTTCCTGTTTAATCCTATCGTATGCTATTTCCTGCGGCATAGCCGGTCGAAAACGCAATTTGTAAATTATAGCCGCCCGTAAAGGCATCCACGTCAAGCACTTCACCGCAAAAATACAAACCTTTTATAAGCTTACTTTCCATTGTTTTGGGGTCAATTTCCTTAACGTTGACCCCTCCCGAGGTTATAATTGCCTCATTGAAATCGCGCAAAGACGCAACAAGCATATCAAAATTTTTGACTATTGTCAATAAAGTTATTCTTTGTGCCTTTGTAACGCCGTTTACCTTCTGCTCGGCAGGAATTTTGCATCTTCTCAAAACTTCTGAAATAACCGCCGAAGGCAGCAATTCTTTTAAGCAGTTCGAAATAGTCTTATTCTTGTATTCCTCGAAATCGCGCAAAATGCGCCTGTCAAGCTGTTCTTCGGAAAGTGCGGGCTTAAAATCGATTGACAGGATTACTTTATTTAAATCAAATCTGTTTATCAGGCTTGACGCAGACAAAACTATAGGTCCCGAAATACCAAAATGCGTAAACAGCATTTCTCCGAAAAACTCTTTAATAATCTTTCCGTCGTATTTTACTGAAAGATTAACGTTTTTAAGGGTCAATCCCTGCATTTCTCTATAATAATTGCCCTTTAAATTTAAACCGCAGAGCCCCTGAACCAAAGGAGTTACGCTGTGCCCTGCCTCTGTAGCAAATTTAAAGCCTTCGCCGTTAGAGCCTGTCGACGGATACGAAATTCCACCAGTACAAACTATTACTCTGTCAAAGTCATAGACACCGTTTTCTGTTGTTATGCCTGACATAGTACTATTTAAAATATTTAATTTAAGTACATTTTCATTGAATTTAAAGGTTACTCCCGCGTATTTACAATAATTCTCAAGACATTTGGTAATATCGCTTGCCTTGTCGGATAAGGGAAAATATCTGCCCCCACGCTCCAATTTTAAGCGTACACCGCCATCTTCAAAGAATTCCACACACTTTTCGGGTGAGAAATTGTGTATAGAGCTTGTCAAAAATTTGGCATTATTTACAACGTTTTGCAGAAATTCCGAAGGCGTACAATCGTGTGTTACGTTGCACCTGCCCTTGCCTGTAATATAAATCTTTTTCCCACTCTTTTCGTTCTTCTCGAAAAGAGTTACATTGTGTCCGTTTGCCGCGGCGGCATACGCCGCCATCAACCCTGCTGCACCTGCGCCTATTACTGCAACTTTGCTCATAATAAAACCTTGCGGCAGGAACGGGTTAGTTCATGCCGCATAAATTTGATATTAAACGGGATAGACCTTGTTGGGATTGGAGGCCATATCACTATCAACGCCCGTATCCTTTGCTTTTCTCCATTTGAAAAAGTTTGTTGAAACTTCGGGGAACAGTGCATAGGAAAGAACATCCTCTTCTTGCTTGTAAAATCCGTCTTGCTTAACTTTTTCGGTAAGCTCCTGCATTTCGTTTCCGAGTTTATCTGCAGGGCGGCAGGTAATTACTTCCTCACCCCCTGCCTTGCATGCTTTGACAACTTCGGGGTTTTTTTCGCCGAGAACTGCACCGTATTTTCCGAGAATTAAATCTTTGAATTGCGCTGTCAGCGTCTTATATCTACCGAAAAGTACGTTCCAAACAGCTTGCGTACCAACAATTTGGCTTGAAGGCGTTACCAAAGGAGGATAGCCGCAGTCTTTCCTGACTATCGGAACTTCCGCAAGACACTCCTGCAGCTTCTCCTCTTTGCCCGCTTGTTTGAGCTGGTTCATAAGATTTGAAAGCATACCGCCGGGAACCTGATATAAAAGTGTGTTGATATCTATATTTCTTACTTTGGGGTTGAGGAATCCGTCTTTTTCAAGACGAGCGGCAACACCCTTGAAGTGGTTTACTGCGGGAAGTAGCTTTTCTATTTCAATACCCGTGTCGTGCACCGTTCCCTTTAAGGTTGCAACCAAAGGCTCGGTTGCGGGGTTTGAGGTGCCGTTGCCGAGTGGCGAAAGCGCACAGTCTACGATGTCTACACCCGCCTCTATTGCCATAAGATAGACCATATCGCCCGTGCCCGTAGTGTTGTGGGTATGCAAGTGAACCTTGGTCTCGGGACGAAGTTTTGATTTGAGCTCTTTTACAAGGTCGTATGCTGTATAGGGCAACAATAAATTTGCCATATCCTTAATACAAATATTGTCGGCCCCCATATCCTCGAACTGCTTTGCAAGTTTTACAAAATATTCGGTGGTATGGACGGGGCTTGTAGTATAGGAAATTGCGCACTCGCACACGCATTTACCGCCCTTGCCGTACTTTTTGATTGCATTTACCGACGCCTCGAGGTTTCTCGGGTCGTTTAAAGCATCGAACAGCCTGATAACCCCTACGCCGTTTTCTATAGATTTCTCTACGAATTTTTCTACGACGTCGTCTGCATAATGACGGTAGCCGAGAAGGTTCTGACCGCGAAGTAACATTTGAATAGGCGTCTTTTTGAGATATTTCTTTAAATTTCTCAATCTGTCCCAAGGGTCTTCGTTTAAAAACCTTAAACAGCTGTCAAAGGTCGCGCCGCCCCACGCTTCCAAGGAATAATAGCCCATTTCATCGAGAATAGATAATACAGGCTCCATTTCCTCAAATTTCATACGCGTTGCCGCATGCGACTGATGGGCGTCGCGTAATATTGTATCCGTAATTAAAACTTTTTTATTTTCCATTTCCTTACCTTATAATAAAAACTGCAAAATTGTTTTTAATTTTTGTGAACTGTTTTAAACTTTTTTGGCACAAGCAGAACCACGCTTCTGCACCCGTGCTCACAATTTGCGAATGCTTTCGCCTGAGTGGAAGTGAATGCCCGCAATTTAGCATTGTTTGCCCTTATTGATTGCAGGCAGAGAAACTTAGTTTCTACAAATCACGAAATTTTTCTTAAGCAGAAAAGCAAGAAAAATTAGTGAACAATTATCCAAAGCATGCAAGCAGTACGCCCGCAGCTATCGCCGAACCGATAACACCTGCGACGTTGGGGCCCATTGCATGCATAAGTAAATGATTTTGCGGGTCGTACTCCCTTCCGACGTCCTCGGATATTCGCGCCGCCATAGGTACCGCCGAAACGCCCGCAGAACCGATTAACGGATTGATTTGACCCTTTGTGAGCTTGCTCATTAGCTTTGCAACCAAAAGTCCGCCGATAGTTCCTATCCCAAATGCAAAGAAACCGATTACTATAATCCCGAGCGTCTCGGGGCTTAAAAACATCTCTGCCTTTGCCTTGCAACCTACCGATACACCTAAAAAGATGGTTATCGTGTTCATAAGCCCGTTCTGAGCCTGCGTTGAAAGCCTATCTACAACTCCCGTCTCTTTAAATAGGTTACCGAGCATAAGCATTCCCAAAAGAGGTATTGCATCGGGCAGAAGCAGCCCCACTACCAAAGTTACGATTATGGGAAAAAGAATTTTTTCAAGCTTGCTGACCTGACGCAGGGGTTTCATTTTTATTGTGCGTTCTTTTTTGGTCGTAAGCAATCTCATTAAAGGCTTTTGTATAAGTGGTATAAGCGCCATATACGAGTATGCCGCAATAGCTATTGCCGGAAGATAATCTCTTGCCAGCTTTGTCGTTACCATTATTGCCGTAGGACCGTCTGCACCGCCGATAATTGCTATAGAAGCCGCAGCCGTGGCAGAGAAACCAAGCCATGACGCCAATATAAAGGCAACGAATATGCCAAGCTGTGCGCCCGCGCCTATAATCATACTCTTGGGATTTGCGATTAAAGGACCAAAGTCTGTCATCGCACCTATCCCTAAGAAAATGAGTGGCGGATAAATAACCTTTTCTACGCCGAAATAGAGGTACCACAAGAGGCCCCTTGAAGTTTCCTCCACCGCCTCATAAGAGCTGTCCCCTTCGGGATGAACACCCCAAAGCACCTTTTCCGCTCCGGGGATATTTATAAGGAACATACCGAACGCGATAGGCAAAAGTAGCATCGGTTCGAATTTTTTGACTATGGCAAGATAAAACAGAACAAACGATATGAGGAGCATTATATAGTTGAGCCCATT
Source organism: Clostridiales bacterium (assembly GCA_022508265.1). Lineage (GTDB taxonomy): Bacteria > Bacillota > Clostridia > Christensenellales > Borkfalkiaceae > Coproplasma. The sequence continues at coordinate 4,636 of JAFLVP010000023.1, read as the reverse complement.
GCCCTTCATAAAGCCCATCGACTGGAAAAGGTCTGAAAATATTTTGCCAAAATCTACTGCAAGTAAATTTAGCCCCATAATTTCCCCCGATTTATGAAATAGTTGCGAGGAGAGCGTTTGTTTCTACGTTTGCACCCTTTGCTACGCTTACAGTTATTTTACCGTCGCACGGTGCGGTAATGTCGTTGTCCATCTTCATTGCTTCAAGCACTATAATGGGCTGATCCTTTTTAACCGTTGCGCCGTCCTGAACAAGAATATTTTTAATAAGTCCGTTGAAGGGAGCTAAAACCTTTTCTCCGCTGACGGGAGCGCTCGCCTTGGGTGCGGGCGCCGCAGCAACGGGGACTATATTACTAACTGAAGGAGCTTCCCCCACTTCTTCTACACCTACGGAATAACTTTTACCGTCTATCGTCACTATAAAATTACGCATAAACATCTCCTTAAATTTTCTTAATTCTCTTAACTTTAAATTCACACTTGGGTTTTTCGGCTGTATAATAAGCCATAATTGCCGCTACTATTGCCGCGCGTACCTCGGGAGAGATTTCCTCCTCGGGAATCCTATCTTCAATAACCTGCTCTTTGACCTTTTTGCGTTTTTTGCCTATTTTATTTAAAAATGCAAGATTGTCGGTTTTGCGCATCAATAGCCCTATCAGCCAAATTATAAGAATAATTATGACAATTCCCGCGAATACCACGGCAAACCCTATCAGCGCATACAGACAGGCTTCGCCCAATTCAAGGCTACCCTCTTGATTAAGCAGTGACAAAAAATTATTTATCATGCGCGCCTCACTTTAACAGCATCTGCAGAGCCGCAGTTATATACTGTTTAACAAAAGAAGGTTGAATTATATTGTCGATATACCCGCCCTTTGCCGCATTTACGGGGTCGGAATTTTCATCGGCATATTTTTGAGCGATTTTTGATTTATCTGCCTTTTTGTCCGAAGAAAATTCAATTTCCGCACCTTGAACACTGTCAAAGAGTGCAATCTTGGAAGTTGCAAAGGCGTACGTCATATCGTATCCCATAGATTTAGCCGCAAAGAGCGTGTAACCAAGTCCTATTGCTTTTCCGTACACGACGGAAATCTTTGCGCTGTCGATGCAGTCAAGAATACTGACATACTCGCCTATTTCCTTTAAGACAAGGCTGTCGTTGGCCACAAGGTTTGCCTCAATCCCGAGAGTATTGACAAAAGTTATATAGGGCAGACCGTAGCAGCTTGCAAGCTCGGCAAAATCTTTCAACTTTCTTATGTTGTGCGCGTTAAGATAAACTCCGTTGTCGCCGTCAAATACGACCGCTGCGCACGCAATTCCGCCTATTCTCGTAAGATAACATTTAACTTCCTTTGAATAGCTCGCACCGAGTTCGACAAGATAATCATTATCGAACACTTTCAATATATTTTTGAGGTCGGCTTTATTGTCGAGTTCGGGAATACTTCCGTTCAGATCGCCGCAATCGATTGCAACCGAGCCGAGCATCTCGTTAATTTCGGAAATTTTTGACTTAACTTCTTCTACGTCCTTTTCAATAAAGGTTGCGATGTTTGCGTTTTTCAATGCATCTGCACCGCCGACTTCGAATTTTGTAAGGTTCTTGCCGTCCGCAGCCGAGATAACCAAGGGGCTGTTTGCCGCAAGCGCACTCTTTTTATCGATAAAGAAGTTGAAATCGCAAATTCCCGCAAGCACTGAAAGCTGACCGTAAACTTCGCCGTTTACTATAAGATATTGCGGAACGGTGCCTTTAAGCTGCGATGCCTTCAAAATAAGAGCCGCAAGACCTTCAAGTACGTTCACACCCTCGCCAATCTGCACGCCGAGCGACGACAAAATATAAATTACGGGAGCCGATGCCTTTTCTGCCTGATTTAAGCACTTTTCTATTTTTTCGCAATTTGCTTTACTTACGCCACCCGATAGAACTGCAGGGTTCTGGGCAACAATATAATAAGGATAGTCGTTTATCGTAGCAAATCCCGTTATAACTCCCTCGCCTTCGGCGTCTTCGCCGTAAAACTCGTTTTTGGAAAAGCTGAAACAGGAAAACTCGACAAAGCTATCCTCATCTATAAGTGAATTGACTACTTTTCTGACTTCTTTGCCTGCGTCAGAAATTGCTTGCTTACGCTTTTGCAATAAGCCGATTTTATCCATAAGAATCTCCACAATGCCAAATTTCTTCAATTAACATTGTATCACAAATATTTATAAAAGCAAGCAAAATTAAATATAATTATTTAATAAAAAAGATGACTTTCGTCATCTCTTTCTTTTACTTATCTTGAATTTGGATTTTATGAACGCATCTATCCTGTCCGAGTATTTGCATACGAGCCAAAATGATAGTGCTACTAGTGCCGCAAGCACCACCCATATGAGTATCCCCCACCAGGTCGTAAAGGGAATCAGTTCGAAGGAATACGCCGTAGAGAACACCGAAATTGCTCGGGTTACGGTAATCATTATTAAAAAATAAATCCAGCCCATAGACGACAGCCCCGCCACAAAACAGAGAACGTCGTCAGGAAACATTGGGAGCAAAAACATCAGAGATAGAATAAGATAATCCTTCCCCTTAATTTTATTCAGCCATTTATCAAGACTGTCCTTCCCGACAATCCAGCAAACGGCCTTATAGCCTATCCAGCGCCCGACGGCAAACGCAACGATTGAGCCGACAAATATGCCTATAAACGAAAACAGGGCGCACTTCAACGGTCCGAACATTGCAACTCCTACAGCCACGGCAACTGAACCGGGTACGGGTAAGAGCACAACCTGCAAAAAACAAAAGAGAATAAATATTACAGCCGTCCAGCCTCCCGTAGCGCTTATATAAGAGCGGAGCGCCTCAACGCTGTTTATTTTTCCTATAAGCCCCGTTGCACAGAGCACGTAAAAGACCGAGGCGCATATATCTACGAAAATGAGAAAGCATATAATCAATCTGTATATCGACTGCTTGCCGAATACGAAAAAGAGTACGCCGGCAAGTGTTATTATTCCTATTATAACTGCCGAAACCGACAGCAAAAGATTGAAATGTACGGCGATGAAACTCAAATTTTTGTAGTGTAAACCGTACGCAATAAAAAGATAGGCAATGGCGCCCGTAAGCACCACCGCCAAAATGTTTACAAAATATTTTAATATTTCCGTGCGTTTCATATAAAATCCCCGATATAATCTTTTATTATTATATGGTTTTATCGGGTTTTTTATAATTAGCTCTTGTAATTCTTAACTGCGTCGGTCGCAAGCTTGTCGCAAATGTTGTTGTATTCGTTATCGGAATGTCCCTTCACTTTTATGAACTTGAGCTTGTGAACATTGCTTAATTCAAGCAGACTGCGCCACAAATCTTCATTTAGAACAGGTTTTTTATCTGCCTTTTTAAAGCCGTTATTTGCCCAGCCGAATACCCAGCCTTGCGTAAATGCATTTACGGTATACGCCGAGTCGCTGTACACTTCCACCTCGCAGGGCTCTTTAAGGCATTTCAGCCCCTCGATTACTGCGGTCATCTCCATACGATTGTTGGTTGTGCAACCGTCTGCGCCCGAAATTCTTTTTTCGACGCAGTTATATATTAGAACTGCGCCCCACCCTCCGACGCCGGGATTTCCCGAACAAGCACCGTCGGAATACAATGTCACTTTTTTCATCTCACTTATCGTCCGTCTTAACCGTGCAAGCGTCCACAGCTTCGCAAATTATTTCGCGGAATTTCTTTTCTTCAAGCGTTTTGATAACCTGTAAATTTTTACTGCCAGCCGGACATGACTTAATTAGAAGCTCCTCAACTTTATTATCTCCGTTCAAGGCAATTTCCGCGCAACCGTATAGGGTTTGAGCCGCTAAAGTTTGCGCTTCTGACTTTGTCAGACCTGATTTTACGCCGGCGGAGATGAGGCTATCGAGAAAGGAAAATGCATAAGTCGGTCCACAGGCGCCGATAGCCGAAACGGCATCAAGCTTGCCTTCGTCAACACTGATAACCGTTCCTAAATTATTGAAAAGATTGCTTATAAACTCGGTATCGTCGGGAAGACGGTTAAAATCCGACATATCGATTCCGATTGCGCCCTCGCCTATCGTGCATGGATAATTGGGAACACAGCGGGCAACCCTTATAAGCCCTATTCCAAGCGAATTTTTAATTTCGCTCTTCTTAATATCGGGAATTACCGAGATAATTTTATCGGGAAAAGCCTTTTTTATGCTATTTATAACTGTAGGGAGATCAACGCTTTTGACTGCCAAAACAACGAATTCGCTGTTTTGCGCCACGTATAAATTACTGTTGGTAGAAATTACGCCGAGGTAATCGACTTTATCGAGCTGTTCTTCGGAGATATCACTTACAATGATTTTTTTACCCCGCAGAAAATCCGATTCAATTGCACCGCGCAGAATGGTCGTTGCCATAAATCCGCAACCGATAATACCTAATTTATAACGTTTTTTCATAATATTCTCCAAAAACAGTTGACTAAAATATAAGGTTATAATATAATTATTGCGTTATTTATTTTAGGGGAGTAGCTCAACGGTAGAGTCGCGGTCTCCAAAACCGTCGGTTGCATGTTCGAATCGTGTCTCCCCTGCCAAA
>JAFLVP010000022.1 GCA_022508265.1 Clostridiales bacterium | reverse complement strand
TACCGTCGTCGTGTTTTGCCACGAATACGCCGTAGGGCGTTCTTACGTGACCTTCGTTGCCGGGGGTACAGGTGGATTCAAGCTTGTAAATGGCGTGCTCTGCTATCCAGCTGTGTGCATACTGAATTTGTGCAACCGTGGTTGCGGTGGTTTTGCCGTACGCATCGATCTGTTCTTGCGTAGGTTTAGCTGCTTTGGCATCCGATACAACAGCGTCAAGCGCCTTATTGTACTTCTCTATTGCAGCTTCAACGCTCGCTCTGCTGTCAAAGCCTGTTACATAGTATGAGTCGGCTCTGCCGTTGCCGAGATATATGTGATAAGTTCCGTCAACCGTCTGCGTTACGCGCAGGGAAATGTATCCGAAGTCAACGTAAAAGATATCGTTGTAGTCGGTGTAGAACGCGTCACGCGCCGCACCCATAGCGTCTATAAGGTCCGTCTCGCTGAAGGTTTCAAGCTGTGTCTGCGTTAAATAGCCGGCCTCCGTAAGATCAAGGTCTCCGCTGTCCTTAAAGATGCCTTCGGTGTACATCTGTTCCATAGCTTTATAAAAGCTCTGTCTCAGCTTGGTTTCCTGCGGTTTGCCGGATTCTGTCAGCTGATTATAGAAATAGTGCTTGACGTCCGTCGTTTGTGCTGCCGCAGTCGTCTGCTTTACTGCAAACTGCAGCCCGAAAGCAAGGGTTGCAAAAAATGCAATAAAAGCTAAAATCATAATACTTAATTTTTTGGTTAGTTTCATAAACACCTCCACTTTACATTATATTAAATACCTTCATAAATGTCAAGGCCGTTGAAGGGGTGGAATTATGCTTGACGGCTAAATAATAAGCGGGTATAATTATTTAACGATGACACAGATGAAAATTTTAAAAAACAGAGTAGCAAGCTTTATAATAATATTTTTGGTGTATGCAATCGCCGCGGCAAGCGGAGTGGTAAGCTATATATTTCTGCCGTTTGATTTTTGGCTTAATTTGCTTCTTGCCGACGTTATCGCAACTGCAGTGACTTTTATATTCAGCTTAATATTCGGCAATGCGTCCGTCTACGACCCCTATTGGAGCGTTCAGCCGATAGTAATAGTAATAGCTTTTGCAATAAAGGCGCCCGTTTTGGGAGTGGCACAGCTTTTGCCCATGATAGCTATCTTTATTTGGGGCGTGCGCCTCACCGCAAATTGGGCGTACACCTTCCACGGGCTCGAGCATCAGGATTGGCGCTACACAATGCTTAAACAGAATACCGGCAAGGCTTATCCTTTAGTCAACTTCCTCGGAATACACCTTGTACCCACGCTGATTGTCTACTTATGTACCCTGCCCGCGGTCTTTACCCTCGTATATTCGCCCGAATTCAACGCGGGAAGCATAGTATTTTTCATACTTTCTATTCTTGCGGTAGTTCTGCAGGGTACGGCGGATATTGAGATGCACGCCTTCCGCAAAAAAAGAACGGGCGGGTTTATCAGGAACGGACTTTGGAAGTATTCCCGTCACCCCAACTACCTCGGCGAAATTTTAATGTGGTGGGGAGTTGGGCTCGCCTTCGTTTGCATAATGCCCGAGCATTGGTACCTTTTGGGCGGGGCACTTGCAAACACGCTTTTATTCCTGTTTATAAGTATTCCGCTTGCGGACAGGCACCAAGCCCGCAAAGAGGGCTTTGAGGAATACAAGGCGTCAACGCGGATGCTTTTCCCCATTAAAAAATAATTAATCTTTGTAAAAAAGGCCCTGCAACCGCAGAGCCTTTTAATATGTAGTTCAGTTTATTTCTTGTAGCCGCACTTGGGGCAAACGCCGTTCTCGTTGAGCGCGATTCCGCAGAGGGTGCAGCGGTCTATGTCGTTTTTGGGTTCGTATTCCTGCGAAGCACCGTTTACGCCGCTCGTGAAAGTGAGCTTTACGATGTTGAGTTTGTCTTTCAACAAATCGTAAACAATTTTAATCATTCCCTCAACGGTCATGGTTTCTTTGGTAACCACAAGTCTGCACTCGGGATAAGCGGTGGCAAGCTCGGTTTTGAAAGCAGGACCCTTCTGCTTGTTGGTGGGTGCGCCGTTTCTTATGCCCTGAGCCTCGTAAACGCTTAAAATTGCAGGGAGGAGTGGGTCATCCTCTCTTAAAACGAGTGCGTGGTCAAAGTTCTGCAAAACTGCCCAGGCAGTCTTTTTTATTTCGTTGCAGGGGAACACCATATTTACGCCGCCGACAACCGTGTCTTCGACTTCGATAGTCAGAACGCCGGTGTGTCCGTGCAGGTACTGTGCCTCGCCCTTAAATCCGTAAAATCTGTGTGCGTACTGCAAATCTATAGTGGTAAAACTTCTCATAAAAAACTCCTTTATGTTATTATATTTTTTAAATATTTTAAATTATTTTTTCCGACTTGTCAAGAATGAGTATTATCCATATATTTTTTAAATACGCTTGACATATACCCCACGGGGGTATACAATAGTTAAAAATACATATAATATTCTGTGGAGGGGCTATGGAAGAAAAAAATTGTTGCTGTAAGCACACCGAGAGGGGCGAAGAGGAGCGTAAAAAGCTTATAAACAGATTGAGTCGCATAGAGGGGCAGATACGCGGTATTCGCGCAATGGTCGAAAAGGACGCATACTGCCCCGATATTTTGGTGCAGTCCGCGGCTGTAAACGCTGCGATAAATTCCTTCAATAAAGATTTGATTGCAAGCCATATCCGCCACTGCGTAGTGCGCGACGTGCGCGAGGGCAACGATGAAGTTATATCCGAGCTCGTTGAAACCCTGCAAAAATTAATGAAATAGAGGTAAATATGGAACAATATTCTGTTACGGGAATGAGCTGTGCGGCGTGCAGTGCGCACGTGGAAAAAGCTGTAAAAAAGGTCTCGGGTGTTACTTCCTGCTCGGTAAGCCTGCTCACAAATTCAATGAGCGTGGAGGGAACCGCCTCCCCCGAGGCAATTGTTGCCGCAGTAAAAGCGGCGGGCTACGGAGCAAAACTCAAGGGCGCAAAGAAAGAGAGCGTTAAATCGGACGATAATTTTAAGGACAGGGAAACACCCAAGCTTTTGGCTCGGTTTATAATTTCGCTCGTATTCTGGTTGCCGTTTATGTATCTGATGGGTCATATGCTGTGGGAGTGGCCGCTGCCTCCGTTTTTTAACGGCAATCACGTAGCCATGGGAATTGCGGAGCTAATTCTCTGCGTAATTATAATGGTTATAAACCAAAAATTCTTTATAAGCGGATTTAAAAGTCTTTGGCGGCGCGCACCCAATATGGACGCACTCGTGGCGCTCGGCTCGTCCGCAGCCTTCATTTACAGCGTTGTGGCGCTCTTTTTGATGACGGACGCGCAAGTTCACGGCAACCACGCGGCGGTTATGAAGTATATGGACGAATTTTATTTCGAATCCGCCGCAACCATTTTAACGCTCATAACCCTCGGAAAAACGTTGGAAGCCCGCTCCAAGGGCAGAACGACGGACGCCTTAAAAGGGCTTATGAAGCTTGCGCCCAAGACTGCGACAGTAGTGCGGGACGGGCAGGAAATTACCGTTCCCGTCGAGCAGGTCAAAAAGGGGGATATATTCGTAGTTCGTCCGGGCGAGAGTATCCCCGTGGACGGCGTAATTACAGAGGGCAACAGTGCGGTGGACGAATCCACGCTTACGGGCGAAAGTATCCCCGTAGATAAGACGGTGGGAAGCGCCGTTTCGGCGGGCACGTTAAATCAGTCTGGTTTTATACGCTGTGAGGCAACTCGTGTAGGCGAAGATACTACGCTTTCGCAGATAATTCAGATGGTGGAGGGCGCCGCCTCGTCCAAAGCGCCGATAGCAAAGGTTGCCGACAAGGTTTCGGGCGTGTTCGTGCCCTCGGTAATGGGAATTGCCCTTTTAACCTTTATAGTCTGGCTGTTTGTAGGCAAGTTTGTCGTAGGTTTTGCGCTTGCGCGCGCAATTTCCGTACTCGTAATAAGCTGTCCGTGCGCGTTGGGTCTTGCAACCCCCGTTGCGGTTATGGTCGGCAACGGCAAGGGCGCAAGGAACGGAATTTTATTCAAGACCGCCGCCTCGCTTGAAATTACGGGCAGGGCGCAGTACGTCGTTCTCGACAAGACGGGCACAATCACAAAGGGCGCTCCGCAGGTTACGGATATAATCCCCGCGGGCATAACGGAGGGCGAGCTTTTAAGCCTTGCGTACTCGCTCGAACGCAGGAGCGAACATCCCCTTGCCCGCGCTATCATTACAAGGGCTGAGGACGAAGATATAAACTATGAAGAGGTAGAGGACTTCAAGGCTCTGCCCGGCAACGGCTTGACGGCAACCGTTAAAAAAGAGGTTCTATGCGGCGGAAATCTTGCGTATATTTCGTCACAGGTAACAATTTCGGAAGAAATCAAGGCGACAGCCGAGCGGCTTTCAGAAGAGGGAAAAACCCCGTTGTTCTTTGCGCGCGGTGGAAAGCTTTGCGGTATTATCGCCGTTGCCGACGTAATAAAAGAGGACAGCCCGCAGGCAATACACGAATTGCAGAATATGGGCATTAAGGTAATTATGCTCACGGGCGACAACGAGCGCACAGCAAAGGCAATAGCGCAAAAAGTGGGCGTAGACGAGGTAATTGCGGGCGTTCTGCCCGACGGCAAGGAGAGCGTTGTCCGCGATTTGAAAGCAAAGGGCAAGGTCATAATGGTCGGCGACGGAATTAACGACGCCCCCGCCTTAACGAGTGCGGACATAGGCATAGCAATAGGTGCGGGAACGGATATTGCCATAGACGCCGCCGACGTGGTTTTAATGAAAAATCAGCTTCTTGACGTGCCCGCGGCAATCAGGTTGAGCCGCGCTACCCTTACGAATATTTACGAAAATTTATTCTGGGCGTTTATCTACAATACCTTGGGAATACCCCTTGCGGCGGGCGTGTTCATACCGCTGTTCGGCTGGGAGCTCAACCCCATGTTCGGCGCGGCGGCAATGAGCCTTTCAAGCTTCTGCGTGGTTATGAACGCTTTAAGACTCAACCTTTTCAACCCCCATAAAGCAAAAAAAGACCGCAAGGTCAAAAATAAAGAAATTCAAAAAAAGGAGGACAATATGCAAAAAACTTTAAAAATCGAAGGTATGATGTGCGCACACTGCGAAATGCACACCAAAAACGCTTTGGAGGCGGTGGAGGGCGTAAGCCTTGCCGAAGTCAGCCACAAGAGCGGCACGGCAGTAGTTACTCTTGCAAATCCCGTTTCGGACGAAGTTTTAAAGCAGGCAGTCGAAAAAGAGGGCTACAAAGTTGTTGAAATAGTTTAAAAATAAGCGGCGCGGACTTTTCAGTCCGCGCCACTTTTAATTTTGTGTGTTAATAATATTTTTTTGAGATTTTTTTCAACATATTTAAATCAATATCAACGCCTACGCTTTTCAAAAAGTCAACGTCCTTTTGGGTTATAAGTTCCTCTATAAATTTTTTGTCGTAGTATCTGTCAATAATCAAACAAAACGGGAAACAAATATGATTCCAAAGATTTTGAAAAAATTCTTTAATCTTTTTCATAACTTATATATCCTTATTTACTGCAAATTAAAAATATTCAATATCAATTTATGGCGCAGTATTGCGTATTGGCACGCCGTCCAAGCTCCGCCGTTTTGGTTTTTAACACCCGATATAATATAATCAGCTCTTTCAACAATCTTTTCATTAGTGCGTGGAATAGCAGACTTGGGCGGTACGGACTTTTCAAGCAAATATACGCAATCGTCAAAATATTTAGGTATAGTAAAGCTCGCAGAGGGATAGTACGAAAGTACCATAATATTTCTTATATTCGGGTATTGATATTTAAGCTCGCTTACGATAGTTGCGCACAGGCAGTCAAATTCTCCGCGAAAACCGTTGTAAAATTCCGTTACGCCGTAAATTTCAATCAAATCAACAATTATTTCTTCAATTTTATCTCTGTATTTATTGTAGCCGAACGACCTGTGTCCGAAAAAAGCGCAAGACGACATTTTTGCTCACTCTATGGTTGTGATTACAACCATAGTATAGTGGAATAATAAATTTTTTGCAAGCATTTAGGGTTGCAATTATGTCCTTATGTCAAAAATATTTTTTGATAAAATAGAGTTGTAAAAACAACCGTAGAGGACAGTATGAAATTAAGCACAGCTGTGGCATTGAGAATAAGCAATATTTTGCGTGAACGAAATATGTCACAGTATAGGCTTGAAAAGAATATTGCTATGCCGCATAATACAATGAAATCTTTAATGGGGGAGAGGAATAACAGCGTAAATTTAAAAACCGTTATGCAGATAGTAAAAGGACTTGATATGACGGTTGCTGAATTTTTTAATGACCCTATATTTGAAAATCCCGACTTGGAAATTTATTAAAATATAAATTAATCGGCGCGTGCTTGATAGCCCGCGCCGATTTCATAAAAAAATTTTTATAAAAAATTAAACTTTGGTTAATTTTTTGTTGACAAATGCATTTTGTGATAATATAATTAAATTAACCATAGTTCATTTTTGGTAAAGGAGTTTATATGCCCATAGCGTTTGCCCCCGAGGGGAAGGAAATGGAAATAAAGAGAGTAGGTGCCGATGATAAGGTAAGACGGCATTTGCAGGAGTTGGGTATTACCGTCGGCGGAAAAATAAAGCTGTTATCCTCCGCGGGCGGCAATGTCATCGTGGTGGTTAAAGAGGGCAGGCTCTGTCTTGACAGGGCTTTGGCAAGCAAAATTCTCGTTGCTTAACTCGTTGCATAATTGTTCGGGCGGCGGAAATTGCCGCCTTAAAACAAGTTTAAAAAATTAACCATAGTTAATAAAAGGAGAAGATATGATTAAACTTTTGAGTGATTTTTCCATAGGAGAGAGCGGAAAAATAAGAGCGGTAAACGGAGAGGGACGCGTAAGACGCAGGCTCTTCGATATGGGTGTAACACCCGGTGCAGAGCTTACAATGCGTAAAAAAGCGCCGCTCGGCGACCCCATTGAAATTACTTTAAGAGGTTACGAGCTTACTCTTCGTAAGACGGAGGCGGCGTGCGTGGAGGTGGAAGTGCAATGAAGAATTTTGCATTAGCGGGCAACCCCAACTGCGGAAAGACCACGCTTTTCAACGCGCTTACGGGCTCAACGGCGCACGTAGGCAACTGGCCTGGCGTAACGGTTGATAAGCGCGAGGGAATTTACAAGGGAGGAAAGGAGCAGGTATCAATTATCGACTTGCCCGGTATCTATTCGCTTTCGCCCTACACCCCCGAAGAGGTAATCTCGCGCAACTACATTTTGGACGAACACCCCGCGGCAATAATCAATATAGTAGACGCAACCAATTTGGAGCGCAACCTGTATCTGACGACGCAACTGCTTGAAATGGACGTTCCCGTCATTATTGCACTCAATATGATGGACGAGGTTGAAAAAGTCGGCGACAAGGTTGACGCCAAAGCTCTCGAACAAAAGCTCGGTGTGCCTGTAGTTGCAATTTCGGCTTTAAAGGGAACGGGCGTAAAGGAGCTTATGGAAAGAGCAATTTCAATGCCCGAAAAGAGAAAGGGAACTTCCGTACTCAAAAGCGTGCTCGAAAGACAGCTCGAAACGGCGGTTGCGTATTATAAAGCCGAGGAAGTTTCCTCGCCCCTTTTCCACGCGGTAAAGCTACTTGAAAACGACGAACTCGAGCTCAAACGCTCGGGCGCAAAGGCAGTAGGCGAAAAGGCGGCGGCAGGCGAGGACTTGGAAGCCGTAATTGCCGACGAGAGATACAAGTACATATCGGCAAATCTTTCGGCGGTCAAAGTAAAGAAAAATAAGCAGGCGCTGACGAAATCGGACAAAATAGACAAGGTTTTAACGCACAGAGTGTGGGCTATTCCCATATTCATAGTAGTACTTTTCTTTATTTTCCATTTCACTTTCTCGGAAAACCTTTTCTATCTCAACGGCTTTACCGAAAATCAGGCGTGGATGCCCTCGCTCGTAGACTGCGGGCTTGCGACCGAACTTGAAAACGGCGAGATAGAGTACAATAATTTCTGGGTGGAGCTGCTTGCCGTGTTCTACGACGGCGCGGTCTATTCTCCGGGCGTGATACTCACTAATTTATTAAACCTCTTTTTGGACCACATCTCGGACGGCGTAATAACCCTCATGGAAAACGGCGGTGCGGCAGAGTGGGCAACTGGGCTTATCGGCGACGGTGTGCTCGGCGGAATTTTCGCCGTGCTCGGGTTTTTGCCTCAAATACTCGTGCTGTTTATGTTTTTCTCGATTTTGGAGGACACGGGCTATATGGCGAGAATTGCGTTCGTGCTCGATAGAATTTTCCGTCGTTTCGGGCTCTCGGGCAGGGCGTTTATGCCTATGGTTATGGGCTTCGGCTGTTCCGTGCCCGCGGCAGTCAACACCCGAACACTTGCCGACGACAAAGAGCGCACGGCGACCATAAGGGTAATTCCCTTCTTCTCGTGCGGGGCTAAACTTCCCATACTTACTGCGTGCGGCGGCGCGCTCTGCGCAATGGCGGGGCTCGGCAACGTGGACGTGATAACTTACAGTATGTATCTACTCGGCATTGTGTCGGCTGTCGTTTGCGTACTTCTGATGAGAAATACCACCTTAAAGGGCGAGACGCCTCCGTTTATTATGGAGCTTCCCGCATACCACCTGCCGGGGTTCAAAAACCTTATGCTTCACTTGTGGGATAAAGCAAAGCACTTCGTCAAAAAGGCGTTTACAATAATTTTTGCGTCAACAGTAATAATCTGGCTGTTCTCACATTTGAGCTGGAATTGGCGGTATCTTTCCGACGGGGAAATGAATCAATCTGTTTTGGCGTCCTTGGGTATGCTTGTTCAGCCCCTGTTTACGCCGTTGGGCTTCGGGGCACAGCTCGGCGAGTTCGGTTGGGTGTTCGCGGTTGCGGCAATCACGGGACTTGTGGCAAAGGAAAACGTAATTGCAACCTTTGCAACTCTTGCGGGCTGTATAGCGGCGCTCGGCGCGAGCGTGGACGGAATTATAGTAGGAGATACGCTTGCGGGATTTGACGGCGTTGCGGACGCGGCGGCTATGGTTTCGGCAACGGGTATGACGGGCGCGGCAATAATTGCGTTTATCGCGTTCAATATGACTACAATTCCCTGCTTTGCCGCCTGCGCTACGGCAAAAGCCGAATTGCCTAAAGGCAAGTTCAAGTGGACGCTGCTTTTTTGGTTGGTTGCAAGCTATATTATCTCGGCGGCTGTCTATACTGTCGGTCAGTGGTGGTGGACGCTCTTTATCTGGCTCGCTGCCGCAGCCGTTGTAACCGCTTTCATAGTTTTAAGAAATCTTGGAAAATTCGACATACTCGGCATTTTCAAGCGTAAAAATAGCAAAAAGGAGTAATTTATGGGGGCTGTCGATATCGTAGTATTGTGCGCGGTTTGCGCAGCGATGGCGGGCGTAATCGCCTATCTCATATACAGAAAAGTCAAGCATAAGGGGGGCTGCTGTGACTGTCAAAGCTGTTCAAATTGCCCGCACTGCACTAAAAACAAATAATCCATACTTCTGTTTTTAATACGAATACGGAGTAAAAGAAATTTCCTTTTACTCCGTATTTGATTATTTGCAGAAATTCAGTTGCCAAATCAGCCGAAGAAAGTTATAATTAAAATAAGAAAAGAGAGAGGTTAATTATGATAGAAGTATCTGAAAAAGTATCGGCAATATCCCCCTCGATGACCCTTGCGATTTCCGCAAAGGCGAACGAGCTTAAGGCGGCGGGAGAAAAAGTTATAAATTTCGGCGTCGGCGAACCCGATTTCAACACCCCCGACCACATAATTCAGGCGGCTAAGGACGCACTTGACAAGGGCTACACGAAGTACGTTGCGGCGGCAGGTCTGCCCGCGCTCAAAAAGGCCATCGCCAAAAAATTCAAAGAGGACAATAATCTTGAATACGACCCCTCGCAGATAATCGTCTCAAACGGCGCAAAGCACTCTATTTTCAACGCTGTATTTGCAGTTATAAACCCCGGCGACGAGGTTCTCATACCTAAGCCCTATTGGCTGACCTATCCCGAGGTGGTTAAGAGCTGCGGAGGCGAGCCCAAGTACATACCCACGACCCCCGAAAGCGGCTATAAGCTTTCGGCGGCACAGCTTGAAAGCGCAATAACCCCCCGCACGAAGATGCTCATCTTCAACAGCCCCTGCAACCCCACGGGTGCGGTGTATTCGGAAAGCGAAATCCGTGAACTTGCCAAGGTCTGCGAAAAGTACAATATCTGCGTTCTTTCGGACGAAATTTACGAAAAACTCATATACGGCAATCAAAAGCACTTTTCGATTGCAAGCGCATCTCCCAAAATGAAGGAGCTGACAATCGTCGTAAACGGCGTTTCCAAGAGCTACGCTATGACGGGTTGGAGACTCGGATATCTTGCCTGCCCGCAAAACGTCGCAAAGGCTATCTCGTCCTTCCAAAGTCACGCAACCTCCAACGTAAACACTATGACGCAGTACGCGACGATAGCCGCCCTCGAAGGCGACGTCACCGCCATGCAAAAGATGGTAGAGGTGTTCAAAGAGAGAAGGAATTTCATGCTTGAAAAGCTCGAAAAAATGAAGCCTCTGGGTCTTGACTTCGTAAAGCCCGACGGCGCGTTCTACGTAATGCTACTTTGCGAAGGTCTCTACGGAAAAACCTATAACGGTGTTAAAATTAACGGCAGTTTAGACGTTGCCAACCTCTTATTGGAGCATAAAAAGGTTGCTTTAACTCCCGGCGTTTGCTTCGGCGACGACACCACCGTCCGCCTTTCCTACGCTCTCTCCAAAGAGGATATCGAGAAGGGTCTTGACAAAATTTCGGACTTCGTAAAAGAGTGCAAATAAAATCTTTTGGAAAATATTTTTAAAAGTGTTGAAATTTAGGCTAATTGCTGATAGAATAATAGTATGATAAGTATTATGCTTATTAGGAGGATTTTTAATGATTAAAATTATTTACGGCTCAAAAGGAACGGGTAAGACCAAGCTGCTCATAGAGGCTGCGAACGCAAACGCACAGGACGCAAAAGGTTTAAGCGTGTTCATTACCGACAATAAAAGATGTATGTATGACGTTGCAAGAAGCGTTCGCTTTATCGACATCACCGATTGGGCGGTTGCGGGCGAGGACGCGCTCTGCGGATTCGTAAAGGGTGTTGCGGCGTGCAACAGCGACCACGAATATATTTACATAGACGGAATTTCCCGCATCACGGGAAAGAGCGTTTCGGAGCTTGCGGGTATATTCTATCTGTTGGATAAAATTTCAACCGAAAACGATATAACCATAACCGTAACGTGTAGCTGCGCGGAAGAGGACCTTCCCGATTTTGTCAAGAAATATCTTTAATTTCAAGTAAATAAAGCGGCGGCGTCTATTATATGCCGCCGCTTTTAGTAAAAAAGAGGCTAAATTTATGAAATTCGTAAGCACGAGAGGGGGAGAAAAGGTAAACGGCGCACAGGCGGTCGTTCAGGGGCTTGCCGCAAACGGCGGGCTTTTCGTGCCCGAAAAATTCCCCGCAATATCCGTGGCGGAGCTTGAAGAGATGCTTGAAATGAGCTATCCCGAGCGCGCCCACAAGGTGCTTTCCAAATATTTTACCGAGTACGATAGCAAGGAACTTTTATCCGCCTTGGAGAACGCGTACGAAAAATTCGAAGGCGACCCCGCGCCCCTCGTTAAACTGGACGACGGCGTGTATATGCTCGAGCTCTGGCACGGACCCACCTGCGCGTTCAAGGATATTGCGCTTACCGTACTTCCCTATCTTTTGAAGAAGGGGTGCGACATAGCGGGCATCAAGGAAGATATTTTGGTGCTTGTCGCAACCTCGGGCGATACGGGCAAGGCGGCGCTCGAAGGGTTCAAGGACGCAGAGGGCGTTCGCGTGATGGTGTTTTATCCCTTAGACGGCGTCTCCAAAATTCAGAAGCTGCATATGTGCACGCAGGACGGGAACAATATAAACGTAGTTGGAGTCAAGGGCAATTTCGACGACTGTCAGACGGCGGTCAAGGAAATTTTTGCAAGTGCGGAGCACGTCGGAAAGCTCAAAGAAAAGGGAGTAGTGCCTGCCTCGGCAAACTCTCTCAACTTCGGTCAGCTCGCCCCGCAGATTGCCTACTATTTCTCGGCATACCTCGATTTGGTGTCCTCCGGACAGCTTGAAATGGGCGAAAAAATTGACTTTGCCGTTCCCACGGGCAATTTCGGCAATATCCTTGCAGGGTATTATGCGCTTAAAATGGGTCTGCCTATAAGAAGACTGCACTGCGCCTCCAATCTGAATAGCGTTTTATGCGATTTCTTCAAGACGGGCGTTTACGATATGAACCGCGAGCTTGTAAAGACGACTTCGCCCTCGATGGATATCCTTTTATCCTCCAACCTCGAAAGGCTGATATTTGAAATTTCGGGCAGGAACTCAAAGCTCACGGCAAAGAGAATGGCGGAGCTTAAAGTTAATGGCAGGTACGAGATTACGCCCGAGGAATTGAAGGATATCTCCGAAATTTTCGACGGAGGCTTTGCCAACGAGGACACCTGCGTGGAGGCTATGTACAACATTTTCGAAGAGACGGGCTACACTATGGACACCAACACGGGCTGTGCCATGAAGGTTGCCTACGACTGGTTCGAAAAGAACAAGAAGGACGAAACGGATATGATTATCGTATCCACTGCCAACCCCTACAAGTTCCCGCAGGACGTTTTATACGCCGTGACGGGCAACGACGTAAAGGACAGCTTTAAGGGCATTAAAAGGCTTCACGCCGCAACGGCAATGGCCGTGCCCAAGTGTATAAAAGACTTAAAGGACAAGGCCCCCCGCTTTACAACCACCGTATCCGTGGACAAGATATTTAACGAAGTCTTGAATTTCATAAGTAAATAATTTATTATAGATTTGAAGCCGCGCACTGACACCGTGCGCGGCGTTTTGTGTTTAAACGGTGTAAATTGAGTGTAATTTCAAGAGGAACAAAAAAACTTTGCATTTTCTATTATTTTGTGCTATAATTACAATAGAGGTAAAATATGGAAGAGAGCAAAAAGGTATTATATTCGGCGGTTCAGCCTACCAACAATCTTACAATCGGCAACTATATAGGAGCTATACAGAATTGGGTAGAGCTTCAAAGCGGCTATAACTGTTTCTTTTCTATAGCGGATATGCACGCAATTACGGTCAGGCAAATTCCCGCGGAACTTCGGCAAAGAACGTTAAATCTCGTAGCGCTATATATCGCTTGCGGAATAGACCCCGAAAAGTGCGTTTTGTATATTCAGTCCAACGTGTCTGCGCACGCGGAGCTGTGCTGGGCGCTGAACACATTCACGTACGTCGGCGAAATGCAGAGGATGACGCAATTTAAGGATAAAAGCGCGCGACACGCAGACAATATAAATATGGGGCTTATGGACTACCCCGTGCTTATGGCTGCGGATATTTTATTGTATCAGACGGACGTAGTTCCCGTGGGCTTGGACCAAAGACAGCACCTTGAAATTGCCCGCGATATTGCAATTCGGTTCAACAACGCATACACGCCTACTTTTAAGGTGCCTGAGGGGTTATATTTAAAGGTAGGCGCAAAAATCTGCGATTTATTGGAACCCGCGAAAAAAATGTCGAAATCTGCCGAAAACCCCAACGGCTCGGTATTTTTATCCGACGACAGGGACACTGTTATCCGCAAATTCAAGCGCGCGGTGACGGACAGCGGCTCGGAAATTTTATACGACCCCGAAAACAAGCCGGGCGTTTCGAATTTACTTTCAATCTATTCGGTATTTTCGGGCAAGAGTATGGACGAGGCGCAAAGGGACTTTGCAGGCAAGGGCTACGGCGACTTCAAGCTTGCCGTCGGCGAGGTGGTTGCCGACAGGCTCAAACCCATACAGGAGAGACAGGCAAAAATTCTTGCCGATAAAGAATATCTAAACAATATCTTAAAAAGCGGAGCCGAACGCGCTTCGTACTCTGCAAATAAAACCCTTTCAAAGGTCTATAAAAAAATCGGCTTTTATCAATTATAAGATAATTAACGGTGCAAGCAAAACCACGCTTTGCACAGCACTACCATAGAGGAGGTTGATTTGTTCGGTTATATCAGTCCCGACGCACCCTATCTTTTCAAAAAGGACGAAACGCTTTACAAGGCGCTCTATTGCGGACTTTGCAAAAGTATAGGGAAAGGCTGCGGGCAGACGGCGCGCACGGCGCTCACTTACGATATGGCGTTTACCTCGGCCCTTATTCATAATATCAAGGGCGAGGACGTACAAATAAAGAAACAGCGTTGCGTTATGCATTGGTTCAAACGCCGCCCTATGGCGTTGCCCGATGAAACGACTATTGCGCTTGGCTGTGTGAACACCGTATTAACCTACTATAAACTGCTCGACGACAAGCGGGACGGCGAGGCGCGAGGCGTTTTAAGGCACCTGTATAAATCTGGCTATAAGAGGGCGATAAAAAGGCATCCCAAAATCGGAGAAATTATTTCGCGTTTTATGGAAGAGCAGTCTGCGCTCGAAAGGCAGAACTGCGACAGCATAGATATGGCTTGCGAGCCCACGGCGACAATGATGAAGGAGGCGGGCAGGTATATTTTGGGGAACATTTCCACCGAGTACACCGATAACCTCTTCTACCATATCGGCAAGTGGGTGTATTTGATAGACGCTCTCGACGACTACGACAAGGACGTAAAAAAGGGCAGGTACAACGTTTTGTACAACGCTTACAAGGTTCCCACCCGCGCGGAGGCGGTAAAGAAGGGGGAGCAGGAGCTTAAATTCGTCTTTGATATGATATTTGCCGAAATGCGCCGAAGCGTTTCGAATATTAAATTTTATTTTAATCACGATTTAACCGACAATATAATTCTTCGCGGCATACCCGTAAAAACCCGCGCCATATTCTACGGCGATTGCGGAAAAAGCAAGAGAAGCGAAGGAATTTCCGCAGTGGCGGAAGGAGGATTAAATGGACAAAAAGAATCTTGAAATTTTGGGACTCTCCGAGGGCGCGACTCTTGACGATATAAAGAGCGCCTACGAGGCGCTGCGCGCCAAATATCTCGAAGAGAGATTTATGGACGGCGATGTAGGCAACAACGCCGCCAGAATGCTCACTAAAATTCAGGTGGCTTACGAGGAGCTTACAAGGGAGATAAACGAAAGCGCGTACGCAAAGGGCGACAGCGGAGACGCCTACAAGGAAGTTGAAAGGCTGTTAAAGGACGGAAATATTTCCGAGGCGCAGCGCGTTTTGGATAATTTCAACGAGCGCAGCGCACAGTGGCACTATCTTCAAAGCGTCGTTTTCTACCGTAAAAATTGGATGAACGAGAGCAAAAAACAGCTTGAAATTGCCATTCAGCTCGACCCCCAAAATTCAAAATATAAAGAGTCCTACCGCAAGCTCAACGAAAAGCTCGAGCGGGATAAAAACGAAATGGGTCAGAACGCAAACGGCAACCCCAATGAGGGCGTCTACCGCGGACAAACCATGGACGAATACGGGGACGATGCGCAGATGGGCGGAAATTTCTGCGCCTGGTGCATAGAGTGCGCCTGCATAAATATGTGCATAAATTTGTTCTGCAACTCCTGCTGCCGTTAAAGTATGAAAAGAGGAAACCGTTCGTTTCAGATAGCCCTCTCGGGAATTTCCTGCGCGGTGGCGGTAATATTTCTGTCGCTCGGCATAATAAGCGGGATATTCGTGGCTACGGGCTATATGTTCGGAATACTTGCGCTCATGGTGCCGCTTGCAAAAAACTTTTATCTCGGCGATTTCTTGGCGTATATCGGCACCTGCATTTTAGCCCTTATATTCGGTGCGGCGGCGGGCTTTTGGGACCTTATTCCGTTTATTATGTTTTTCGGTCTTCACCCCCTTATTAACGCCCTGCAAAAGAAGTTCAATATAAATAAGTGGCTTGCGCTCGCCGTCAAAGCCGTTTGGTTCGACTGCACGCTTATCGCCTCGTATTTTATCGTTTTCGGCGGAATATTGGGCGGGTCGTTTCTGCCCGATGAAGTGTACAGGGTAATAAACGACTACATATATCTTTTTATCTTCACGCTCGGCACGGTGTTTTTCGTCTTGTACGATTATCTGATTTTAAAGTGTCAGATAGCGGTAAATATAATAGTGCGTAAAATCAAAAAATAACTTTATGGAAAAGAACGAATTACATACGGGCAAAGTAATAAGCCTCGGCACCGAAGGCGAGGGAATAATAAATACGGAAGGCACAACTGTTTTTGTGCCTTTTTGTCTTGTCCAAGAGGAAGTTTCTTTCAAGGTCTTAAAGGTAAAGGGAAATATTGCGTACGGCAAGCTTGAAAAGGTTTTAATACCCTCAAATGACCGGGTTGCGCCCCCGTGCCCTGTCTTTAAAAAGTGCGGCGGGTGCTCTCTGCAGCATATGAATTATACGGCGCAGGCAGACTTCAAAAAGCAGACTGTTGCACGTTCTCTTCAAAAAATCGGCGGAATTTCCGCCGAAGTTGCAGACACCGTAACCTGCGATAAGGAGTACAGATACCGCAATAAGTTGGTTTTGCCTATCGGCGTCTTGCAGGGCGAAACTATTCTCGGCTTTTACGCTCCGCACAGCCATAGAATTGTGCCCATAGAGGACTGTTTTATCGAGGCGGAATGGGTTAAGGATATAATTTCAGCCGTCAAAACCTTTTCCGAAGTTAGCGGAAATCGTGGCTACGACGAGGAAAAAAGAGAGGGCGTTCTGCGCAGAATTGTCGTGCGCGAGATTAAGGGAAAGTTCGTAATTGCGCTCGTTACAGTCAAAAATATAAACTTGTCAGTATTTGCAAATCTACTTAAAGAAAGGTTTGAAAATTTCACGCTTTTATTGAATATAAACCCGTCCCTGGGCAACTCGGTTTTCGGCAAGGAGTGGCACACCGTCTACGGCGAGGGTTATTTCGAGGCGGAGGATTTGGGGATAGTTTACCGTGCGGGCGCGAACACCTTTTTGCAGGTCAACGACGAAATTCGCACCAAGCTCTATTCAAGGGTTTTAAAGGAGGCGGATTGCGACGCGGTCGCCCTCGACTTGTACAGCGGCGGCGGTATGCTGACCGCAATGCTTGCAAAAAAGTGCCAAAAGGCGTACGGCATAGAGATTGTCGAAGAGGCTTCGCGCTGTGCCGACGAACTTAAAGTTAGAAACAGCCTTGAAGATAAAATGCAAAACATCTGCGGCGACGTGGGCGAGAATATAGAGGAAGTATTCAAAAAAACACAGGGCAAAAAGAGGATTATAGTCTGCGACCCGCCGAGGAAGGGTATGGAGCGCTCGGTCGTAAAGGAAATTCTAAAGGCGGAGGCGGACAAGGTAATTTTAATTTCCTGCAACCCCGCAACCCTTGCAAGGGACTTGGGAATTTTAACGGGCGCGCTCGAAGAGCGCAACGGCGAGCTTATAAAGTGCGAAAACGCCGCCTCGCCTTACGAAATTATGTCAATAACCCCGTTCGATATGTTCCCCCAAACCCCCCACGTGGAGACACTCGTCTGCTTACGCAAGAAATCCTCATAGTTTTTCGTGCGTAGAGGAGTGCACGTCGAGACGCTTGTCGTGCTTTTCCACAAAAAATCCGACGGACATATCAAAGTAGGTTCTTAAAACGATACTCGGTTAAATATAAACAGCTGATTTTAATAAAACAGCTGTTTATATTTTTTTTAAATTTTGAAACATTTTGCGATTGTAAAACGTCTTATTTATATTAGTATTTAAAAATAATTATGCATTGACCTATAGGGCCGACTTATCGGAGAAAACCGTTACATTGGAATGACAAAAGCACGGGGGAGCTAAATGTCAAGGTATGCGAAAGAAGTAAATAAATATCTTGTTGCCATAAAAAAAGGCGATAAAACTAAATATCAACCGCTATTTGACTTAACTGCAAACCACTTACTTGGAGTAGCTGCGTATTATTTGAAAGATCGTTCGTATTGTGAAGATGTTGTAAGCATTGTTTTTGAAAAGATATTCAAATATATCGATACGTATCAAGAAGGACATGATGCATTTAACTGGATTTGTAAAATTGCGGAAAATACTGCTCGCGACATAAATGATACATATAAAGTTGAAGTTGCCTTAGATAATCAAATTGCTTCGTACAACCGGGAGACAGATGAAGCGGTTTACGATGAAAATTTAGACATAACAAGTGCGATAGACAAGCTGGATTCTATTGACAGAGAGATAGTTTACGGTTATTATTTCTTTGATAAAACCTACCAAAAAATAGCCGAGGAATTGAATTTGGCAAAATCAACCGTTAAAAAGCGGATGGACAAAATTCTGATAAAATTAAAAGATTTTCTGAAATAGTGAAACTTTTAGCAGTATTACTCCGTATAAATTGTATATAACAATTAAAAGGAGTTTTGTTATGAAGAAGCTATTTAAGATTTTAATTATACCTTTATCGTTAGCTTGCGTTCTTTTATTCGGAGGCTGGACAACGGAGCAGGGGGCTACAGAAAACAGGTATGCCGATGCGCCGATTTTATCTACATATGCAAGCGAAACGATTAGTTTTTCCTCCCGCTCAGTCGATTCATACTATACGCCCGGTGGATTTCCTTTATTTAATCAGGTTAACGGAATGACTAACGGTTGCGGTGCGGTTGCGGGCGCGGGGATAATTTCTTACTATGATAAATACTATCCCGATTTGATTCCCGATTGGAACTCTTACTATCCCGCCAGCGGTGTCTATCGGCTTCAGGATTCTGCGCATATCGAACCGATGATGTGGGACTTGTACTATCTCATGGACACAAATGTAGCAGGTGAAGGCGTAAGCGAACAAGAATTTTTAAAAGGCTTGAAAACTTATATTGAAAACCGCAGTTTCAATGTGAATATGCAAAATGTAGTCAGCGGAAGCAACTTTGATTACAGTACATATAAAAATGCTATTGATAATAATAAAGTAGTAGCATTGTTAGCTCATGCAGGTAATATTTATTCAATATCAGAAAACAGTAATAATGATACCATTACCACTTTATATATAGACGGGTCGCATATAATGGTTGCTTACGGCTATTATAACATTAAATATTACGACGCAAAGGGGAATTTATTCAGAAACGATGTTTATTTAATAGTTGCAACAGGTTTAACTTCATCAAAAACAGCATTTTATAAAATAAATCCTCACAATCTTACATCAGCTTACATTGTCAATATCAGTTAGGAGAATTATGAAATACAAGGCACATAAGTTAATAGAGGCTAAGAATCCCGAAAGAAAAACCGCTTTAGACAATAGAATTAAAAACCAATTAAACATTTCCGACGAGACCAATAACGGCAAAACAGCGGTTTCTTTCAGAAAGCCTTTCTATAAGACTTATCGTTTTTTTGCCGGAATATCCACAGCGCTGGCGGCGGTGTGCCTTGCAATTATTCTTCCCGTTATACTGAATAACGGTACTCAAACTCCCGTTGAGCGCTACTGTTATGCAAATGACTGCTTAGAAATTAGAATTGATTATACGTTAAAGGAATATGCGGAACGTAATAATGTGTCGTATCTCTATATAGATTGGTATGATATTGCGGATGAACTACAAACAATACTATATGTGAGTGCAGACGACCATAATGATTTGATTTATATGAGGGAAGCGTTGGTTAACGGTGATACGGGATGCAATGTCATTTTATCAATCACGGATTTATATACCAATGTTGATATTTTAAACAGTATTAGGGCTGAGTGTAATAATATCAACAATATCAACGGAATAAGTATTCATTGGAATTATCAAAATATAGTAAGTAAGGGATACTTTGTATACGGCAATTACAGATATTATATTGAATTGGTTTATCCATTAACCGATGACAGCATACTTGAAATAATAGAATCAATGCTGCCGTGAATTAAAACTTAATAGTAATTTTTAAGGGTTCGATTTGTGTCGAATCCTTTTTTTAAAAAAAATTTAAAAAATTTTTTAAAATAGTGAAACAAATTGTCCATCGTGTCCGTATTAAATAATAAAAGACCAAGGAGGAAACAAAAATGATCAAAAGAATTCAGAAGACGTTTTGTATATGGACAAAGTAACACCTTGGCTTAGAGTTGCTATTTTAGGCGGGCAATTCGAATAAGCCAAAACACCTAATAGTTTGGACAAGCATTTATAAAAAAATAAAACTTAAAAAGGAGATTATAAGATGACTAAAAAACTGAATAAAGTCGCATCATTTGCGACTGCAGCGGTTATGACATTTGGCGGTTTGGGATTGGCAAAACTTCTTACTAAATCAACAATGGTTTATGCAAGTACCGATATGGTATCTGAGTATGTGCAAAACAGCACGGGCGAAATTAAAAACGTCGGAAAAGAATTTAAAACGACGGTAACTGTTTCTTCCAATGCTCCCGCAACCCTTACGTTTGGACAAGCTGTGGATGCAGGTCAGTACATAATGGTTGCAAAAGTAACCGCTATGAATCCTCAGCCTGAAGAGGACTACTGGCTTGACCTGTTTGCAACGGTAAGCGACGATCTCGATGAGGAGGGGAACCCTTTAAATGTATATTTCAGCCAAAACGAATATTTGAATGCGTTCGTCGGAAACGTTACCTTGACAAAAGAAACCACGATTGACTTGGGCACATGGTCAGGCTATACGCTCACGGTTGACGTATGGCTTCAGCCTCTTGAAATCGGACAACTTAACGATTATTATTTAAGCGACGTCCGCGTTTCTTCAGAGACTTCCAGAGATATCGTGTTTACCGGCACAACCGGAGTGTACGTGGTTATAGCGGAAACATATGATAAATTGGAAGGAAAAGTCATTGAAGTTAACGGCACGAAGCTTGTCAAGAACCCCGATATGTTTAACGCATATACCGGCAGGGTTGAATTGACTGCGGGTGATACTCTTACGTTAAGCACAACCAACCCTAAAGAGATTAACGTTAATCTTTCCTTAAAAGAATATGTAAGAGTAACTACGCCTCTTCCTACGACGGAAGCAGCTGCGGCGACGTTTGAAATTTATGAGACCAAGGATTTCTATTACTTTAGCGTCGGTCAAAGCGGCTATTACACCATAGACTTCAATTCTACCGTAGCAAACGCTGAATTCTCGCTTATGGTTAAAACAGACCCCAACAACTATACGGGAATTACGATTCAGGGCGAAAACTATCCTGTTTACTTGCAGCAATATACGCAGTATTATGTTAGCGTAACTTATATGGGCATTCCTTGGGAGTACGGTGAAGAGTCTCCCGCAACGGCAAAAGCCTGGTTCTCGGTAAACGGATGGACGGCGCCCACGCTTGAACTCGATAAGGACTTGATTTATGTGCCTGTAACGGGAACCGGTGCGTCCGTTGAAAAAGTCGCTATGGATGTCGCAGCTGGAAAATACGACGTTAACCTTGTCAATATTCCCTTTGAAATTCTCTACGGCGAATATACCATAACGGCGCATTGGGGAGAAAATTCACAAGTGCTTGAATACGGCAGCGCTGAGATTACCATAAACGGCGAAACCTCTATCTGGTTCACAACCGATTATGCAAGCGGTTTTGTCGCAGGTTTGGCGCTCAATACCATTGTAGAGCAGAAGTATATGTACCTCAACACTTGGGAGGAAATCACGGTTCCTGCATACGGCTCGATTACGTATTACATTGACAACCTTGCGGCAGGCTACTTTGATATCGCACTCAAGGGTACCGATCAGGTTCAGGTAGATGCAAGCACCTTCGGATACCCCGTAATTTCCGCAGGTCAGACCTCCGGTACGTTCTTCGTATATGCTTACGGTGATGAAACCGCAACCGTATCTCTTATGTTCAACAACTATAGCGGCGAAGAGATTAAGTTTGAAGCTTTAGTTACCCCTGCAAACAATGCCGTAATAGAACTCGGCGAAGTCAAGGGCATAGAGCTTGCTACAGGCGAATCTGAGGTTTATTACCTTGAAAACCTTGCCGAAGGCGTTTATAACGTGACCCTTGTAGGCGGAGCAGACGTAGAAGTTACCGCTAACGGAATGGAACTCACAGACGGCAGATACGTTGTTTATTATGACGGCGAATCCGTTGCGTTAAGATTTACCAATAACGGAACCGAGTCGGCAGTTTTCACGGTAACCGCTACTCAGCTTTCCAACGGCATCATTGAAGTAGGCTTTGAAAAATACGTTTATCTTGACGGCGAGAACAATGTAAAAACATACTTTGTCGAAGGGCTTGAAGAGGGCAAAGAGTACAAGGTTACGCTTCCCGACTATGCTACTGACGTGACGGTTATGATGGGCGAAACGGTAGTAATTGCGGCTGGCTCGACAACCGGTACGTTCACGGCAACCGGCGCAAGCGTTACTTTGACGTTCGTTTATATCGGCGCCGACGGTTTATTCTTTAGCGTAAACGTTGCTTTAAACTAAACTGAAGCCGAATAAAAACTTAACTTACCAATGCGGCGTCCCGCTTTATGCGGGATGTCGCAATTGCGTTGTATTTGTAATTTTATAATAAACAAAAGAGAAGTTACATAAGTATAAATATATGTAACTTCCCTTATTGTTTTAATAAAGTAATCAAAAATTTAAGGAGCTATAAAAAATGAAAAAATCAAAAATTTTTGCGGCGCTTGCATTGAGCGCATGCATGGCACTCGGCACGATGAGCGTTGCAGCTTGTTCGCCCA
>JAFLVP010000021.1 GCA_022508265.1 Clostridiales bacterium | reverse complement strand
TGGGCGAACAAGCTGCAACGCTCATCGTGCCGAGTGCCATGCATGCGCTCAATGCGAGCGCCGCAAAAATCTTTTTCTTTTTCATAATTTTATCTCCTTTTTGCACACTGTAATAGTATATTATCACTCAATATATTGAGCAGTCAAGCATTTGCTCAATATATTTAATAAAATTTAATTATGAAAATATTTGCGGAAAGGTTAAAAGACTTACGAATGGAGAAGGGAATAAGTCAGGGAAAGCTTGCAGAGCTGTTGGACGTCAGTCCCGCCGTGGTGTGCTATTGGGAAACAGACCGCAGTGAGCCCACGGCGCCTAATTTAGTAAAGATATCCGACTTTTTCAACGTCAGCGTTGATTACCTTTTAGGGTTGGTTACATTTTAGGAAAGACTTTATTATAAAAAAGGCTAAAAATTAAATTTTTTCATTTACACAAAAAAACTCACGGCGTTTGCCGTGAGTTTTTGTTGTTTTTTTCGGAGCAGTTTTTCAGCCTTTTACGACCTGAAACTTGCCCTTGGGGTGCGATTACATCAGGTGCTTTAAGCGTACCGTCAAGTCGATAAGCTTTTGGCGCTTGATTTCTATTTCAGCGGTGTACTGACGGAAGAACTGCATCTCCGACTCGTCGGGGTCTCTTCTGCTTATGAGCGCTTCCATAAGCGCCGCCATTGAACGCGAACGCTTGCTTTCAAGTGCGCTCATCTCTTTTTCAAGAAGCCCGATTTCCTTTGCCAAATCTTTCTTTAATGACATTTTCGTTATCTCCTTTTATTGTTTTTTGTATGATTGCCGCGGATTATTCTTCCGTCGGAGTTTCGGGGTTGGGGGTTTCGTCTGCACCTTCTTCGGTGTTGCCACTTTGACTGCGCATTCTGTCTGCTCTTCTCTGAGCCGATTCACTGCGCTTGCGGAGTTTTTCTGCCTTTTCAGCGTCTGCCTGAGCCTTAGCCTCTAATCTTGCCGCACGCTCTTCGGGCGAGAGCTCGCGCTCTTCCTGTGCCCTTCTGCGCATCTCTTCAATGCGCTCGCGGCGCTTAGCTTCTGCAACGGACTGTCTGCCTTCTTCCATCATCTTTGCTGCGCGGACGGAAGCTATCGTAGCCTCTACGCTTGCACGGGTGTGGATTGCGACGAACAGTTTCTCGGTGAGAATCTGGAACACGCCCTTCTTCCAAAGGATGAAGATTACGAGTGCCGCAAGCATAAGCGCGCCTACTGCGATAAGGAGCGTTGCCCACCAAGGAAGTCCGGGCGCTTTGAATACTTCGATTGTGAACGTTCTTTCTGCAAGCGCCGCATAGTTGTCTGTCTCGTCAACCCATGCTTTGAGCAGATATTTGCCGACTTCGCAGTCGTTGAGCTTGTTCAAGCCCGTTACCGAGTTGTAGTATTCTTTGCCGTCGATGTCGGTTATTATAATGTTGACGTCGCCGTGTGCCGCATTGACAACAATGGGATTTTCTTTGGCGTCATATTTGCCAACGACCCAGTTGGGAAGTTTGAGGTCTTTATCGCCGTCCGACCAAGCGTTTATTGCCTTGCTTATTTCAAAGCCTACTTCGTCGGTAAATCCTTCATAGTTAACCGTGCCTTCTACCGAAGCGCGCAGAGTGTATCTGCCTGCGGCAAGTCCTCTCAAAAGGCTCGCGATTGATTCATCTACTGCGCCGTTTTCGTTGATGGTAAAGTTGCCAAGTCTATTAACCGCAGTGCTTTCGCCTTCCTTAATAACGCTGAAGTGAATATCCGCAGCTTTGCCGAAAATAAGTATTGCGCGGATATTGTTTGCCTCGCCATAATTTTTATAGCTCCAGCCGAGCATGTTGAGCGAAACGGTAAAGCCGTTCGTAGCCTTAGCCACGGTGTAGGTAACCGTTACCGTGTCGCCGTCGACCTCTACGCCTTCGCTTTCAATCCAACGATAGTGAACGGAGTCGTAAAGCGTAAACGAAACGGTGTGCTCTCCGCCAGATACGTACTCGCTGTCGTTCCAGTTGATTTCATATAATGCGTTGTCGGCGATTGCAGGCTGAACCTTGCTGCCCGTATATTTTAAGTCTGACGCATTGAACTCGGGAGCATTCATAGGCTGAATCTTGACGAGCGTGAACTTGTAATCGAAACGCGTTTCGCCCTCAAGATTTTCTATACTGCTGTAGTAGTTGAGCGCGGAAATTCTGTAATATACGGTGTAGGTGTCGGGTTTCGAAGTGTCAACCGTCTCACTGTACTCGTCCGACTGAGCGCGCAAGAGGTTGAACTCTATTATGTAGCTTGTGCTGTAATAATTGGTATCCTGCCAAATCGTGCCGCTTAAATCGATTGAGAGACTGGAAAGCCAAGCCTTTATAGCCGCATCGGTTGTTTCATCGTAAAGCGTGTTGTCGCCTTCGCTTGCAATTTCAATCGAGAAGCCTTCTCCGTCCTTAAGCAGGCTGTGAATTTCGGTAAGATCGGGAAGCATAGCCTTTTCTACCGTGAAATCTATCGTTTCTACGAAACCGTTGTGATAAGTTTCGGAACCGTCGGTCTCGGTAGTCGTAACGCCTCCGACCGTAATAACCAAACGGTAGTTACCGGCGGGCATTACGCTGTTGATATACTGACTGAAGTTGCTTATGCTTGTATTTGCCTGACCTACGTTAACATAGCTTGCGCTTGAATTATCATAAATGGAAAGGGTCATGGTCATCTCTGCGGAAGTGCCGCCGTAATAGGGCACGGGTGCAGAAACGCTTACGCTACCGAACGTGAGACCGGTTAAAGCGTAGTCTTCGCCGCTTCCGTTGGTAAGCCAGTTGCTGATGTCGACTATGTACCAGTCTTTCTTGACGGTTGCCGTATTGTCGTTCGTAAGCGTAATCGTCATGCCGCGCAGGCTGCTTATGTTGCCGACCGTAAACGAATAGTTGACGGTTTTAAGAGTAGCTTGCGCAGTATACTTGCCAACGGTCGTACCGGTATTGGTCGTAAACGTAGCCGTGTAAGCGTCGCTTACCAATTCAATAGTGATTTCCGCGTTACGGTTACGCACTACCGAGTATTGAACTATTTCTCTGGTATATCCGTTTTTGAGTCCGAGATTTGAAATCTGCGTTGCGGTAAGGGGTTCGGTCGAAGGATATACGCCGTTTCCGCTGCTGTATTCATAGATATACAGCGTTTCGGTGGTAAGCTCGATATTTGCACTGTTTTCGCCTATTTGAGTTACGTACCACTGAAGGTTCGCAATGTCTGAAAGATCAAGCGTTGCGCGTTCGATAGTAATATCAAACTCATAAGTTGCATCACTGTCGCCGTGGTCTACAACTTTTATCGTGTACACGCCGGCATTGTGAATGACCGTAGGAGTTCCCTCTTCTCCACCTGTTACGAACGGTACGTACTTCTCGATAGTTACCGTCATATTGCCCGTAATGAAATCACTGGTGGTGTACAGTAAAGGATTGAGCTCGTTTACGGTGTAAGTCTTGTTTGCATCGTAGACGATTCCTACGCGGGGAACAAATACTTTGCTGCCCCCTTCCGACTGTATGTATGCATGCAATTCAATCGTTTCGTCTTCTAACAATGAAAGCAGTTTGGTTATGTCGCTGATTTGAGCAATTACACCTTCATACGAACTGTTGTACCAGTTGTACGTTCCGGGACCGACAGTCAATATGTTATCATTCAACGCCCACTTTCCGTCATTAAACGTTACCTTATAATCCTGACCGTATAATCTTTCTTCGGGCAAACCCTCTTGCTGGTTGTTTACGAAATACTTAATCGTAACCTTATACGTCAATACGCCGCCGCAAGCCGCCAGTCCGCTGTTTGCCGCCAACAGTTTGTACTGATTATTGCCCGCAGCAATAAGATATGCGCCCTGTGCAACGGAAGCGTTATTCTCTCTCGTTCCGGTGAACGCACGCTCGCCGAGCGAAATATCCGTAGCGTTTGCGGGAAGCGTAACGTAGTTCAAGCTTGCAATACCGCCAAACGCCGCATTGCCGATTGTTTCAATGGCCTCGGGCAATTCAATTGAAGTTATTCCCGTACCCGCAAAAGCGAAGTCCTCGATTTTTTTAATCTTGTTGCCTTGGAATGCAATTGTTTTAATTTCATCATGTCCCGCAAATGCTGCAAAACCTATTGTTTCAGCGGTTCTGGGAATCGTCAGCGTTCCGTCTTTCACCGCCGTATCGCCGTTAAGACCTACAATGGTTCCCGCACCCGAATATATAAATCCGTCGCTACTGGGCGATGCGTTTTTATAAACAGGACGTACGTAAGGGGAGTGTTCTGTAGGAACGTCGTCAATTTGTGTAACAGTAGCGGCAACAACGGAACCGACATCGACACAGTTTATTTTGTCGGCAAACCAAGTAGCAACCGAACCGAAAAGGCTGCCGGAGGTACTTCCGGTGCGATACACCGTGCCTAAACCGCCGCCGCTAATTGTCGCGTTAAGAGCTACAGAAGAAGAATTTTTATTATTGATATACGGAGCAGAGAGCGTGCCTATGTAACCACCTACAGCCGAATTGGTACCAAGACCGTATATGCCGCCGTAGTTATAGTTGTTGATAAGATTAGCGGTAACTCTTTCGGAAGCCTGTATCTGCTGACCGATAATACCACCAACGCGCGTTTTACCTGCTATATTGCCGTAGTTGTTGCTATTTTTGATGTTGAGTGTGAAAGTACCGCCTTCTCCGATAGCATTCTGCATGTTTCCCAAAAATCCGCCGGCATTATCGCCTGCAGCAAAAATATTGCCGTAGTTGTTACAATTCAGAATGTCAAATTTTATATCGGTTTTAAAAGTGTTACTCCAGAAGCTCGTAAAGCCGCCGACGTGCTGACCGCCTTTAATATTGCCGTAGTTATCGCAACTGTCGATAGTACTGTTTATGAAAAAGGTCTGGTGACCTATTAAACCGCCTATCTTGGCAAAGTTGGAAAATGCCGGAACGCCTTCTGCGTTAACGAAATCTATATCTACATAGTTTTTGCAATTAGATAAACTAATATCGCAAGCGTTATCAATAGATTGAGTTTCGGAATAAGCCCAGCTTCTGCCAACCAAGCCGCCTACCGACTCAATGGTCTCTGTATCATATCCCTTTACATAGATTTTATCTTCCGTTTCGGACGAACCCGCAACGCAGTTTTCCATTGTCAAGCTTCCGACGTTATAGCCGACGATAGCGCCAACGCTCTTCATCAAAAGCCCGTTTTCTTTGTCGATAACTTTAATATCAACGTCATCAACGGTCAGATTTTTGACAGTTAAATTATACGTAACGCCGAACAAACCGTAGTTAAATGCGGTGCCACTGCCAACAAACGGAATTTTATTCTCTCCATATTCAACGTAATAAGAACTGTCTTCTTTCTTGATTTTATCAAATATGTCCCCCGTGCTTAAGCCGGTAATCTTGTGTTTCTGTCCGTCGAAAGTACCCGAAAATCTGATTGCGGGAACCGCTGAGGGCTCGTCTGTCTGACCGATAGGTATCCACATATGATTCTGTAAGTCGATATCGGTTGTAAGCTTGACCGTTGCGCCGTCCAGATTATGGGCGGTATCAACGTAAACCTCGTGCGCAAAATATGCGAACGCTGCCGCCGTGCCGATTTCGACAGTTTGGACTTTACCCTCGTTACCCTCGACATAAGTAACCTTGTAATCGTCCTCGCTCGGCGTTACCTTGCCGCTTTCGCCCCAGCCTGCGGCAATAAGGTCGCCGTCCCACTTGCTTGCGCTTTCTTCGTCTGCCGCTACATTAAAGCCGGCAAACAGCTCTGCGAAGCCCGCTATACTGAAAGCGAGAAATAAAGCAAGCAAGACTGCCAAAAACGATTTTCTTTGCCTTTTTTCCATTTATTTAAAGCCTCCTTATTTATTTGCTTTTTTCCGTTCGCAAGCCGTATATACACTACGGCTATTGTACATTTTTACACAAAATGTATTCTATCATATTTGTTTTCGATTCGTCAAATAAAAAGTGACTATTTTTCAATTTTTGTGAAATTTTAATGAAATTAACAAAAAAAGGCTCCCCCAACGGGAGAGCCGGGCACACTGTGCCTGAAATGGGCGTTTTACGGGGTGGATAGCCACACGAGAATAGAACAACATAAGTCCACAATGCGCCTTTTTTGTTCTTTCTGCGTTCAGCTCGTTTGTAGTACGTCACTGTACAACTGCACTCACTTCACTTGAAACACCTAAAAAATGCGCACCTTAGGATGCTTTGCAGTTTTGGGAGTGGAAAATGGTTTGAGACAAAGAAACCGAGCGCAGACGTACAGGAACGTACTTCAAGTGAGGGCTGACGCCGTATTCAAGACATTTAACGCCCCAAACCCTTGTGCTGTTCTATTCTCGTGTGGCTAAGCTTTCGTAGCTTACGCGCTGAACGGGTTGCCACACCTGCTCGCTTTTTGCTCTTTTGCGGCTGTTAATGAATATGGGAAAATATTCCAACAGATAGAATGGCGCGAACATCACGGTCGGAATTTTTTCCGTAAGGGGTATTACCTTGAACGCGTCGCGCATAGCCCGCATACACATTACCGAATATATTAAAAGAAGCGTATAGATAACCCCGAAAGGCAAGACGGTTAAATACAGAAGACTTTCTATCCAAAGTCCGCTTTTTGCAAGGGCGTAAAAGACGGCAAGCCCCACCCCCGCAAGCATTGCGATAATCGTATTTACTATAAAGGCTATTAGGGGCACGAGCGAATAAAAGTATTCCCTCTCCCCCTCCGTCGTTGCGCCGTAGGCTTTGGCTTTTTTCTTTATCTGCTTTTTATATTTTCTGTCGCACTGCGAAAAGCCCGTAAGCCAGCGCACCCGACGCGCGTAGTCGTCCCCGCGGGATAGAGGCTCCTCGGTGTACAGCACGGCGTAGGGGTAGTACATAGAGGTAAAGCCCTTTAAAAAGCAGTCCATTTTAAGCTCGTAATCCTCGGTAAGCGTTCTGTACGGCCAACCGCCCAAAAGCTTTACCGCCTCGCGCCGCAGCATCATACCCTGCCCGCACATATTTACGGGAATAGCCTTTTTGGTGCGGTAGATATTGGCAAGGTCGTCTATCTGCGCGTAAGTTAGCGCCGAACACTTCGTGTATATCGAACGCTGTTTTCTCCCGCCGAGGAAGTTCTTTATAAGCTTGCGCGAGAGGAAAATCTGACAGTCGTATTCGAGGGCGTTGTTGAGCTCTTCGAGGTAATCGGGGGTCAGGAGCGCGTCGGCGTCCACTATTACGAACGCGTCGTATTTTTCAAACTTGTCTTTATTAAGGCTCTTGAAATATCCGTCCAGGGCGTCGCCCTTGCACTTTTGCTCGGGCACGACGAGCACGCCTATTCCGTAGCCCTCCGCCATTTTAACGGTGGGGTCGTCTCCGTCCTTTACGATTACCGTTATATCGTAAAACTCCTTGGGGTAGGTCTGTTTTTGTATGGATCTGAAGAGGTCGTCTATTACCCTGCTCTCGTCCCTTGCGGGAATTACAAGCGAGAGCTTGCGCTTTTCTTTGGCGATTTTGTGTTCCGTGCGGGCGTTCATATAGAAGAACTGTCTGATCTTGGGTAAATATAAAATCAGCGAAATAAGCGCGACCGCTAAATAGACGGAAAGTGCAATTTTAATTGACATAATTGCAAAAAGTATAGCGGGCGGGCAAATTTAAGTCAATTTTAAAATACATCGGAATTTTGTCGGTTTAAGTCGGTTTATAACTTCTTTTGCCGAAGTTGAAATTTACGGCAAATCCCGACAAAATAACAACCGCGCTTAACGACCACCCGAAAGCTATCTGCGCCCAGAGCGGTGCGCCCAAGCCGAACAGAATTATATTTACGATTTCGCAAAGGGTCAGGGAAATTAAAATTGCGGGGCTCAAAAATTTTACCGAAACACCAAAAAATTTCCGTGGCATTTTGAGCTTTTTCGTAAATCTGTTTATTTCGTCCGCGAGGGTCTTTGTCTGCCCGCTCGTACCGATAATCAGGCACTCGGCAATTGCAAGTATGAGAACGTTATAGAAATTTACGAACTTATCCGAGAGGTTTACGGCCGTAACCGCCCCGTCCGTTGCAAAGAATACGCCCAAAACCGCCCCCAAACCGCAAACGGAAAGCGAAAGTCTTGTTCGGCTTTTTCCCGTGCGCTCCAAAAAGGGATTTATAAAGGCTTCGAGCATTGAAACCGCCGCCTGTACTGCCATCATTGCAAGCGAGAGATAAAAAAGCACTCCGACAACGGCGTTGAGCGTAGTATTCGCGCCGAACAGTTTTGTTATGGCTACGGGATAGAACTTAAACGCCGTAATTATGCCCGACTCGCCTATAAATACGCTCAATCCGCACCCGTAGAGGGTTGTAAACAGCACTACGGACGACAAAATAGACACTAAAAAGTCGGCGGCGGCAATTATGAGCGAGCACGAGAAAATATTCGTGCCCTCGGGCAGGTAACTGCCGTATGCGGGCATTATTCCCACGGCAACCGACAGCGAGAAAAAGACCTGACCGAGCGCACTCAACCACATTAAAGGGTTTGATAGGCAGGAAAAGTCGGGGGTGAACAGCTTTGCAAGCGCAACCCCCGAATTGGAGTAAAAAAGTCCCCTTATTGCCATAGCCGAAAATAAAATTACGGGAATTATTACCGTAAACTGTGCGGCTTTGGATATGCCCTTTGCCCCGCCCTTTAAGCATACGAAAATCAAGACCCACGCCGCGAAAATCGCAAAGAGCACAAAAAAAGATATCGACGAAATTGAAAAATCGGGTCGGGCGTTTATGATTTCGCTGAAAAAATAATTTGCCGTATCCCACTCGTTAGTAGAAGGGGCGTTTAAAGAGAGCGGAACTATTTGAAAGACCATAGTAATTATCCAGCCCGCGAGCCCCGCATAGATTATAGCCGTAAACACCGAATTTACGCCCGCCGACCAGCCCAGCTTGCCCCCGCCCTCTCTCAGACTTTCCATACAGGCGGGCGCACCGCCCTTATATTTTCTGCCGAGGGCTATTTCGGCATTTAAAAGCGGAATGCCCAAAGCTATGAGCGCAATAAGATAGACGAGCATATACGCGCCGCCTCCGTACCTTGCGCAAAGCCCGGGGAAACGGAGCGCGTTCCCCAGCCCCACCGCCGCGCCTATGCTTGCAAGTATAAACCCCTTTTTAGATGAGAATTTTTCTCTTTTCATAATATTAAATATATTTTCAACGCACAAAAAAATGAGCTCCCCTTTAAGGAAAGCTCATTTTAATTATTCGTTTTATTTGTTTTCGGCTTTTACTTTCTGCTTGGGTTCTTTCTTTTTGCCGGAAAGGCGGTGGACGGCGCAGTAGACCGTGGGAACGAGCACGAGGGTTACGAGCGTGCCTATTAAAAGTCCGCCTATAACGACAATGCCGAGGGGCTGCATAAGCTCGCTGCCCTTACCCACGCCGATTGCAAGGGGTATGAGCGCAAGAATTGTAGTGAGCGTTGTCATAAGTATGGGGCGAAGTCTTGTCTTGCAGGCTTCGCGAACGGCGTCGTAGTGGTTCATTCCATCTTCGTGTAATTGTTTAATCTTTTCAAGCATAACTATCGCGTTGTTGACCACCACGCCCATTAGCATTATAAGCCCTATGAACGAGACGACGTTTAAACTCGTTCCCGTAATTACGAGGGCTATAAACCCGCCCGTAAAGCTGAACGGTATACTTGCCATTATAATCAAAGGTTTTACAAACGAGCCGAACTGCACCGCCATTACGGCATATAAAAGAAAGAAGGAAATTACAAGCGCAACCACGAGCCCCGAGAAGGCGTCGTTTAAATAGCTCGTTATTCCGCTCTCCTCGAAAGTGTAGCCCGCGTATTCGCTCTTTGAAAGCACTTCTTTTGCAAGCGCCTGCATCTTTTTGCCCGCCGTGCCCGTATCTACGCCCGGCAAAACTCCCGAAACCGAAACCATCTGTTTTCCGTCCGTTCGGCGGATACAGGTTGCCGTGGATATTTCTTTAAATTCCGATATTATATCTTCAAGCTTTACGGCATTGCCGCTTGAATCCGCGCCGACAACGAAATTTTTCAAATCTTCCTCGCTTGCCACAGTGCCCTTTTCAAAACGGACGTTGAGGTTGTATTCTTCGCCGTCTATCGTAACCCTGCAAGCGGTGTATGAGGCAATTCCTATGCGAAGGGTCAAAACGGTTGTCTGATAGTCGAGCCCGAGCTCCGCCATTTTCATGCGGTCAAAGGTTATATCGTATTCGGTAGCTTTTGAGTCGACGCTCTTTGTTACGCTTTCGAACCCGTTATTTTCAAGCTTTCCGGCAATTTCGTCGGCAATCTTTGCAAGCGTGTCGCTGTCGTTCCCCACTACCGTTACAGCCATATCCGTCGCGCCCGACATAAGCGAGGCAACTACGCCGTCTATCTCGCGCACGGTTACGTCGCCTTGGGGTTTTAACTTTTCGTCCTTGGAAAGCGCGCGGATTTTTTCCACCGTCTTTTGCGTGTCTTTGTCGGTTTTAAGCTGAACCTTTATTATACCCGTATCGGTAAGCGCCAAAAGTCCGTTTTTGCCCACGCTGATAGATACGTATTCCACGTTGTCTATATTTTTACAAACCGCGTCGGCGAAATCCTTTACGTCCGTTTGAATTTCGTCAAGCTGTTTGCCCTTGCCGTCGTACGACAAATCAATCTCTATCTGCCCCTTGTCGATAGAGGGCAAAAATTCCGTTCCCGTCAAAAATAACAACCCTATGCTTGCACCGAATACGGCAACCGCCACGAGTATTGTTATAAGTTTCTTATTCAAGAGCTTTGGAAGAATTTTGCCGTAAAAGCCCGTTACTGCCCCCATAACCTTCGGCTCTTTCAAGCCCCTGAAAAAGTTCTTTGCCCTGCTCGGCTTTCTGACTTTTTTCGCGGACTGTTCGGTTTTGGTTGCTTCCTCTTGTTCGGCGGATTGCGCCTCTTTGTCGGGCTCTTTGGGCTTTTCGGCCGCCTCCGCGTTTAAGTCCTTTGTAAGCTTACCGCCTTTAAGCATTTCCTTTTTATTCCCGCACACGAGCGCGTACAGCGTGGGAATTACCGTTACGGATACTATCAGCGAGAAGGCAAGCGAGAAAATGACCGCCCAGGAAAGGTCGGTAAATATTTCGCCCGTTAAGCCGCCCGAGAAAATTATCGGTATGAATACGCACACCGTAGTTAAGGTTGAGCCGAAGAGCGCACCGCCCACTTCGACCGTGCCGTCCACAGCCGCATCGAACGGGGTTTTGTCGCACTCGCGGTGCTTGGTTATGCTCTCTATTACGACTATACTGTTGTCCACGAGCATACCTATTCCCACGGCAAGCCCACCGAGAGAAACCATATTCAAGGTTATGCCCATAAGATACAGACAGATTAGCGAGGCAAGCACAGAAAGGGGCATTGTTATTGCAATAATTAACGAGGTGCGCACCTTTTTCAGGAATACGAATATGACGAGCACGGCGAGCGCTCCGCCTATGAGCATACTTATAAGAACGTTTGAAATACTGTCCGAGATGAACTCCGACTGGTCGTCAAGTAGCTTTATTGCCGTGCCCGAGACTTCCTCCTGTTTTAAAAACGAGGAATATATCGACTTGACCTCTTCGACCACCGCCGACGAGTTCGCGCCGTTGGACTTGTAGACTTCGAGTATTACGCCTTTTATAATCTCCGCCTTGCCGTTTCCGAAATAGACGTATGAGGTAAACTCGTCCTCTTTGCCGATTTCGGCAATATCAGTAACCCTTGTAACGAACTCGCCGTTCGGGTTGAGATTTGTAAAATCGGAATTGAGAATAAAACCGAAAAGTTCTTCCGAGAGTTTGAATCCGAATACCCCGCTTAAATCAAGATTTGAATATATTTCATAGAATTGCTCTGAGGAAAGCTCTTCGTCCTCTCCTCTCATATCCGCGAGCGTTTCCATATTGCCCGCGTAGTTGGGGCTGCGGACGAACGCAATAAATGTGGGCGACATAATTATGGGGTGCTCCGCCGAGAGTTCGGTGCCCGTAAACAGCAGAGCGCACTCCCCGTCCGTGGGGTCGTATTCTTCGCCTTTCTCTTCGGCGTCACGCTTTTTGTCGGCAATTTGGGTAAGTCCCGCCGCCGAGGTCTTTTTTGCAAAATCGACCTCTTTTAAAATCTCGTCGTCCCCGACTTCTTCGCCGTAAACGCCCATATCGCGGGCAAGCTTTACGTAGTCGCGGTCAATGAACCCGTAATATTCGCCGTTTGCATTTGCCGTCCGATATTCTTCGGTTTGTTCAAGCCACTCGCGGAAAGCAATTATTTCCCCAAGCTTGTTTTCGCTGACGATTTTTAACATATCGACCGTAAGATACTGCGAAAACAGCGGATATCTGTCTTTCAGTTCTTCCACTATGTCTTGAAGCTCTTCGTTTGTCTTGGGCGTTCTCTCTCCATCCTCCTCTTCGGGGGCGTTGGTCACAGCCTCGTAGATATCGTTATAAAAGCGCGACGTCTTGAAATATGTGAGCTGGTCGGCGGTAAAGTTTTCGGCTATGTTCATATAGGTGCGGAGCTCGGCAATTCTTCCGAGGTCGTCCGCGGTCATTTCGCCTATTTGTTGCAGCACATCCAAAACCCCGCCGTCGAGGTCGTCCGAAAGGGTTTGAAGTTCCCCCGCCGTCGAGTTTTCGTAGTAGCGCATTATGCTCTTTACCGAGGTCAACAGCGTCACAATCGACGAGGGCAGAGCAACTGGCATATTTTTGATATCGTCCTCTGATTTAATATCCGAGTTGTTGCGGATTTGGATATTTCCGCCGCTTGACGATATGTTGCCGAGGGGAATGTCGAGTTCGCCGTACGAAAACGCCTGAACTATAAGAGGGGCAATCAGCTCCAGCCCGCCGTAAGGTCTTATTACGTAGGAGGTCTGCGCTCCGCCCTTTAATTCGACGCTTTCAACGCCGTCTATCGCGCGGATTTTGGAGGCAAGCTCCTCTGCGGATAGGTATGCGTTTTTTAACTTTTCTTCGTCGCCCCCTCCTTCGCTTGAGGTTATGGACAGGACGGCGAGAGCCTCGGCATTTAAGTCGATATCGTAGACCGAGCGGGTAATTCCGTCGGGCAAATCCAGCCCGTCGAGCTTTGAAGATATATCCGATTTTTTACCGTTCGTGTCCGTGCCGTAGTCAAAGGACAGCACCACCGCCGAAAGATTGTCGTAGGAATAGCTGTTTACGCCCGTCACTCCGCTTATAGAGGAAAGTCCGTCCTCAACCTTTTTCGTGACGTCCTTTTCAACCGAGCTTGCGTTCGCGCCGGGATAGATTATCTGCACGCAGACCATGGGCACGTTGATATCGGGAAGCAGATTTATGGGCATTTGCAGCGTGGAAAAAATGCCGAAGGCGATTATGAACACCACGGCAAGAATTATTGCTACTTTCTGTTTAATTATTGTAGAGAAAAATTTTTTCATACAAAACGACTTCACGGAAATACGCCTCTGTGCTGCGAGGCATGTTTTTATGAGATTTTATATCATACTCGAAAGAATGGCGAGGTTTGCCGCAACGTCGATATTCCTTACGGTAACCCCCTCGCCGACACGCAAGAGCACGGGCGCGAAATTTAAAATTGCCTTGACGCCGCAATTGCAGAGTTCGTCCGCGACCGCCTGCGCCACGCTTGCGGGAACGCAGATTACGGCAAGAGACACGCCGAGCTCTTTGATTTTGTCCTTCAGTCGGGTAATGGGATAGACGGGCTTGCCCGAAATCTTCCCTCCTGTCTTCTTTTCGTCGCTGTCGAACGAGGCAACGAGCTCGATTCCGTAGTTTTTAAACCCGCTGTATGCCAAAAGTGCGCTTCCGAGCCCGCCCGCACCGACGAGGACCGCATTCTTTTTATTGTTGCAGCCCAAAAAATCTTCAAGCGCCTCTATAAGCTCGCTCTTTTTATAGCCGACGCGCGATTTGCCCTGCGCAGCCGTATATGCAAGGTCTTTTCTTACGAGCACCTCTCCCATACCCAGCGCACGAGCAATCGCACCCGAGGAGATAAATCCGTCGCCATCGAGAGTCTTTAAGTAATTTAAATATATGGGAAGTCTTTGCAGACAGGTTACCGAAATATCCGTCATAATAAATTCCTTTCACAAATGTTGACGCGCAGAATAGTAAGCAAGTTTTGTGAGTGTTTTCAATCTCTTTACGGCGGAAGAAAAAACCGCGCTTTTTCCTTCGCACTCATTTTGTGAACTACATACACAGTGCCGCCGCGCCGAGGGCGCCCGCGCGGTTGCCGAGCGACGCGCATTTTACCTCTACGGGGGCGTAGGCGGTGCCGCCGAAGAGTTCTTTATTCAAAATTTTCTGCAAGGGAGCAGTCAGGCGTGTGCCCTGTGCCGAAACCCCTCCGCCGAGCATTATTACCTGCGGGCGGAAAATATTGGCTAAATTTATAAGTCCGCAGGCAAGTCGGTCTATATACCAGTCCGCGACCTTTTTCGCAGTGCGGTCGGTGTCCATATACTCGAACGCCGTTCTGGCGTCCGCCGTTTCGTAGGAATAATTCTTCCACATATCCGAGGATGTGTCGTCCTCCATTGCGGCTTTGGTCTTTTCCGTGAGTGCGCGCGCCGAGCAGTAAACCTCGAAACACCCCCGTCTCCCGCACGTGCACTTGTGACCGCCCCTGTCGATTACCATATGCCCTATTTCCGCGCCTGCCGACTTGTAGCCCTCAAACAGCTTTCCGCCTATAACAATTCCGCCTCCGACGCCCGTTCCGAGCGTTACGAACACGCTGTCCGAATAGTTCTTGCCTGCGCCGAATTTGGCTTCGCCGAGGGCCGCGGCGTTTGCATCGTTGCACACCTTGACGGGAACGCCGAATTTTTCCTTTAAAATTTCCCCAAGGGGATAGTTCTTTAATTTGAGGTTGCCCGCAAAAATTACCTTTCCGCTTTGAGCGTCGATAAGTCCAGGGCAGCATACTCCTATGCCCGAGAGCGAAGAATATACCTTGTTTGCGCCGAGGACGAGTCTGTCCGCAAGCGTTTCAATGCTTTCCGCAAGTCCCTCTCCGCAGACGGAGGGAATTTCCCCCTCTATTACGCTCTGACCCTTTTCGTCTGTAATTATGCCCTTAATAAACGTTCCTCCGACGTCCAATCCCATATAAAGCTTCATTTTTCCCCGTTCCTTGAGCCGTTTTAATTTTTATAAATAGTACCATAAATTCAATTTAACCGTCAAGCAGAATAATAAAAAAGACGCTTTCAAAGCGTCTTTGGTATTCTGGTAATTATTTACTTCCCGTGGAGCCGAAACCGCCCGCTCCGCGCACCGTTTGGGACAGCTCTTCTTGCTCAACGAATTGCGCCGTCACGTAGGGAGTTATAACGAGCTGTGCAACCCGCTCGCCCGCCGACACCGTTTGGGGAATATCAGAGTGATTGTGCAGGGCAACCTTAACTTCGCCGCGGTAGTCGCAGTCTATTACGCCCACCTTGTTTGCGGGAGCAAGTCCCTTTTTGGTTGCAAGCCCGCTCCTCGCATAGATTAGTCCTGCAAAGCCGACGGGGAGCTCAATGGCAATTCCCGTGGGAATAAGCGCCGTTTCGTGCGGGTTAACAGTAATTTCCCCGTCGAGGCAG
This sequence comes from Clostridiales bacterium, assembly GCA_022508265.1. GTDB lineage: Bacteria > Bacillota > Clostridia > Christensenellales > Borkfalkiaceae > Coproplasma. The sequence continues at coordinate 7,486 of JAFLVP010000021.1, read as the reverse complement.
GCGTATAAGTCCGCACCCGCCGCAAATGTACTGCCGTAGGAGGGCAAAATTGCCTTTTCGCTCAATTTTTTAATTGCAACCTGCATATTTTTACCTATAAGTTCGACTCTCCTAAATTTACACTTTGGTTTTCTCGTCCCAAAGTATCAGCTCGTCCTGCTCAAGCGAGGGTTTTACAAGAATTATTCTCTGGTTTGACGAGCCGCGGAACCTCAAATTCAAATCCTTGAGATTTTCAACGAACCTGCCGTCCACAAGCACGTCGAGGCAGTTTAAAATTCTGATCACGTCGTCAAAGTTGCCCTGCTTGCCCGTGAGCAGCTCCGCCTCGTAGTCGTAGCCCGTGAAGCACCAAAACGACTTGTCGGGATATATCTTTTTAAGCCTCTCCAAAAAGGGCACGAGCGCAACCTGATTTTCGGGTTCGAAGGGGTCGCCGCCGAGCAGAGTAAAGCCCTCTATGTAGTCGGGCTCCATCGCCTTTATAATTTCGTCCTCCACCTCTTCGGTAAAGGGCTTTCCGAAGTTGAAGTCCCACGTTTCGGGATTAAAGCAATTTTTGCAGTGATTGCGGCACCCGCTTACGTACAGCGAAACCCTGACCCCCGGCCCGTTGGCAATATCGTATTTTTTTATAGTGGCATAGTTCATAAAAACACTGTTATTTGAGGCATATATGGGGGGGCAATTATAAAAATGCCCTTATTTAATGACGGTGCATAGATGCAAGCAAGACGAGGCGAACGAGCATTTTTGAGGGGAGCTTACTTTTTCGTAAGTGACCCGAGAAAAGCGGAGTTCAACAAAGTATTGCGCAGCATATATGTGCCGCAGCGGGAGCTTATAGGTGTAATACGCGCGCCTTGATTTCCTTGGTCTTGCCCACATTCCAGAAGTTCTCGCCGAGATAGCCGCACGTTCTGCGGGTTACGTTCATCTTCCTCTGGTCCTTGTTGTGGCAGACGGGGCACTCCCACTCGTTGTCGTCGTTTATAATAATTTCGCCGTCAAAGCCGCAGACGTGGCAGTAGTCCGACTTGGTGTTGAACTCTGCGTACTGAATATTGTCGTAGATGAATTTGACGACCGATTCCAGCGCATCGAGGTTGTGGCGCATATTGGGTATTTCAACGTAGGAAATTGCGCCGCCCGAAGAAATCGTCTGGAATTGGCTTTCGAACTTGAATTTGGAGAACGCGTCTATATCCTCGCGCACGTCCACGTGATAGCTGTTGGTGTAATAGCCCTTGTCGGTAACGTCTTTTATGGTGCCGAAGCGCTGCCTGTCTATGCGGGCGAAACGGTAGCAGAGCGACTCTGCGGGGGTGCCGTATAAGCCGAAGCCCAGCCCCGTTTCCTTCTTCCATTTGTTGCAGCGGGCGCGCATGGTATGCATAATTTTGAGAGCAAATTCCAATCCCTCGGGGGTGGTGTGCGAAACGCCCTTGACGAGCTTGGTTGCTTCGTATATGCCGATATAGCCGAGTGAAATGGTGGAATAGCCGTTTAAAAGGTATTTATCAATCTTTTCGCCGGGCTGCAGGCGGGCGATTGCGCCGTACTGCCAATGCACGGGAGACACGTCGCTCGTGACGCCCATAAGCGCGTTGTGGCGGCACATAAGCGCCTCAAAGCACAAATCAAGCCTCTCGTCGAGAATTTCCCAGAATTTCTTTTCATCCCCCTTTGAAAGAATACCTATCTGGGGAAGGTTCAAGGAAACAACGCCCTGATTGAACCTGCCCTCGAACTTGTAGTTGCCGTTTTCATCCTTCCAGGGGGAAAGGAAAGAGCGGCAGCCCATGGGCGAGAACACGTTGCCCTCGTAGTGCTCGCGCATCTTCTTTGCCGAAATATAGTCGGGATAGAGGCGCTTGGACGAGCATTTTACGGCAAGCTTTGTCAAATAGTCGTACTTTCCGCCTTTTAAGCAGTTGTTTTCGTCCAGAACGTAGATGAGCTTGGGGAACGCGGGGGTCACGAAAACTCCCTTTTCGTTCTTGATGCCATCGTAGCGCTGACGGAGAATTTCCTCTATAATCATAGCGTTCTCTTCAATGTACTCGTCATTTTCGTCGAGGTGCAAGAAGAGAGTAACGAAGGGGGATTGTCCGTTCGTGGTCATCAGAGTGTTAATCTGATACTGTATGGTCTGAACACCGGACTTGAGCGCCTCTTTTATACGCATCGTCAAAAAGCGTTGCTTGGTTTCCTCTGTCAATGATGCGCCGAACTCCTCTTTGAGCTGTCTTTCGTATTTTTCTTTGGTGCGGCGAAGGTATTTGCCGAGGTGCCCGATATTCACCGACTGTCCGCCGTACTGTGAGGACGCGCAGGACGCAATAATCTGCGTTGTTATGGTGCAGGCGGTCTGGAAGGATTTGGGGCTTTCAATCATTTTGCCGTTCATGACCGTTCCGTTTTCGAGCATGTCCTTAATATTTATAAGACAGCAGTTGAAGATGGGTTGCAGGAAATAGTCTGCGTCGTGGAAATGAATTGCGCCCTCTTCGTGCGCTTTGGAGATGTTTTCGGGCAAGAGAATACGGCGGGTAAGGTCTTTGGAAACTTCGCCGGCTATAAGGTCGCGCTGGGTGGCTGCCGTGCGCGCGTTTTTGTTGGAGTTCTCCTCCATTACGTCCTTATTGGAGTTTCTGATAAGCGAAAGTATGCTCTCGTCCGTGGTGTTTGCTTTTCTAATGAGCGCACGTTCGTAACGGTAGATTATGTACGCCTTCATAAGTTGATATCTCTGCATTTCCATCAACTTTTCTTCGACCATGTCCTGAATATCTTCAACGAGCAAGCGAGGTCTGTGGCGCGACGCAATGTCGTCCACGATAGCGCTGATCTGCTCGTCGGAAATTCTGTCCTCGGGGTCTATCGCAAGGTTTGCCTTTGCAATAGCAACCTCAATCTTTTTTCTGTCGAATTCGCAAGTTGTTCCGTCGCGTTTTACTACTTTCATATCTCTACCTGCCTTTACCTGCAACAGCCTGTTTGCGTTTTGTCGGAGAGAGCTTAATCGAGTCCTTTCGTCAAGCTTCGACAAAAATCCCAAACAAACAAAAGTAAGATTTAGTATAATACCCGAATTCCCCAAAGTCAAGTCCTGAACCACAACATCTTGTATGTTATTTTTTAACGACATAACCATATATGGTATGTGATAATTACGAACAAAATGCACAAAAAAATCTGTAAAAACAAAAACAGAGGTAAAAATCGCCTCTGTTTTGTTCGTTTTTTTCACCGTTTCAGTCAATTTCATTGTACATTTCGTGAAATTTTTTTATTTCCTCGGGGTCGAGCGTTACCACCTGAAAAACTCCCGTGCAGTCGTTCGCGCTGACGCAATTTTCGTATACGTCCTCGATTATTTTTTTGCTTTTTCTCTTACTCATACTATGAGTATTGCCAAAAACAAAACGGTTATTCAAAAACGTTCCGATTCTCAACGTTTTTTGCGATTACCCCCTATATATGCCGCAAATAACACGCTTTTTCGGGTTTTTGAGTTCGTTTTAACATATTTTATTAAAAATAGCCGTAGTCGTGGTATATGCGGGGGTCAATCGGCTTTTTTGTAGTTTCTGTACGCACGCTTGTCGGGCAGTCCGTTTTCAATAATGTATATTACCTTTCCGTTCTTTTTATCGGTGTTTGCACGGAAATAAGAAACCGAATTGTAGTGTACTCCCCGCTCGTGCATGCGACAAAAGGTAATATTCAGCCTCTCCGCAATTGCCTCCGCCACCGCCGATTTTTTCATCGGCGAAAGTTTTCCGAAAGCCGAAAAATCAAACTTTATACTCTCTTTAAAGTTGCCCACCTTAATTTCCGCGTCGTTTTCTCCTACGGAAATACCGAAGGACAGAACGCTTCGGTCGGGGTGCATAAGCGAAGCGTTTTCTATAAGCACCGCCTTTACGCGGCTTTTTATTATTGAATTTATCTCTTTGCCGAATTTTAAATTGCAGTACGCCGAAACCCCGATAGCGAGCAGCAAAAGTATGGGCAGTAAAATTATAGAGATCATGCGGAGTATATATATGTCCTTGGTCTGCGCTATCGCAAAGCACACGATAAACGCCGCCGAAATCACACAGCAAACAACTGTTGCCGCCGTTCCCACAGCCTCTCCGCGCTTTAGTTTTTTAATTTTTTCCGCATTCAACTCATCCATATAAGACCTACGTGCAATTATATTTTATCCTCTTCCCCTGCGTCCGTCAAGTTCTTTTTTACCTTTCGCTTGCTTTTGACGCACTCCGTAAGAAGATACTCTATCTGCCCGTTGACAGAGCGGAACTCGTCTGCCGCCCAGCGTTCGAGTTCCGCATATAAGCTATCCGAAATTCTTAAAGGAATTTGTTTTTTCGCGCTCTTGTCCTTTTCCATTATATCAATAAATACTTCCGCTGTTTACTACGGGTTGAGCGTCGCGGTTGCCGCAGAGAACGACCAAAAGGTTGGAAACCATCTGCGCCTTGCGTTCGTCGTCGAGCTCTACTATGTTGTTTTCGGACAGCTTGGTAAGCGCCATTTCCACCATTGAAACGGCACCGTCGACAATCTTCTGTCTTGCCGCGATAATCGCCGCCGCCTGCTGCCGCTGGAGCATTGCCGCCGCAATTTCGGTTGCGTATGCAAGATTGTTGATTCTTGCGTCCAGAATTTCAATACCCGCGGTGTTCACGCGCTCCTGAAGCTCGGCTTGAAGCACGTCGGCAATTTCCTGCGAGGAACCGCGAAGTGATTTTTCGTCGCCATTGTCGCTGACGTCGTAGGGGTACTGCCTTGCCACCTGACGAATTGCCGAATCGCACTGCGTTGAGATGAAAGTCATATAGTTGTCAACTGCAAACACCGCCCTTGCCGTATCCTTGATTCTCCAGATTACCACCACGCTTATTTCAATGGGGTTGCCCTCTTCGTCGTTGACTTTTTGCTTGTCGTTGTTGAGCGTCATAGCCTTAAGGCTTATCTTTTTACCGAGTTTTTCGAAGGGCGATGCGGGGTTGACCGTCTTGCAGAAGGGGTTTACGAAAAAGAACCCGTCCGTTTTGAGCGAGCCGTGGTATTTGCCGAACAGCGTCAATACAGCCGCTTCGTTGGGCGCAATAATTTTAAAGCCGTTGAGCATTATGCAACCGACGATAAGAATTACACAGCCCGCACCAGCCAAAGCGAAAAATGCAGGGTTTTCGGGGATTTCGTCCCCGCCCACGAGGGCAAAGCCAATGCACATAGCTACCGTCCCGCCTATCAGCAAAATCAAGACTACGGCCACCATAATCCATCCGTTTACGCCCTTTAATTGCTTTTCTTGAATTTTTTCCATTTTCATTTCTCCTTTTGTGATATCTTTTTGATATCAATTTAATTCTATATCAAAAATTTGCCGCTGTCAACGATTTTGTTGAAATTTTTGGAAAAACTTGTTACAATCGGAGTATGAAATTAAACTTCGAGCTTGTGCCGGAAAGCTGCTGGTACTCAAATTTAAGAAGTATTCTCTCCCCCGCGCAGTGGGACGTGGTGCGCAAAGAGGCGTATGCCCGCGCGGGCGGCAGTTGTATGATTTGCGGAGCAAAGACATCAAGGCTCGAGGCGCACGAGAGGTGGGAATATGACGAAGAGAACAAGGTACAAAAGCTTTCGGACGTGGTTGCCGTCTGCCGTGCCTGTCACGAGGTTATTCACATAGGCAGAACCCAGCTTATGGGGAACGAAGAGCGTGCGGCGGCGCATTTTATCAAGGTAAACGGCTGCACCTACGCCGAATACAGAAAGGCGCTCGGCGAGGCGAACTCGGCACACATACGGCGCAACAAAATATCCGAGTGGAGTTTGGATTTAACCTATCTCAAAAAATTTACGTAAAAAAACAGCGGCGGTTGCCGCTGTTTTGTTTTTTTGTATTTTACTTTAAAGTGTTTTTGATAATCTCGACGATTTCCTCGCCTATGCGGTCCTGCGCTTCCTTGGTGGTGCCGCCGATATGGGGAGTAATGGAGACCTTCGGATGGTGCAAAAGCCTCTCGTTCTTGCTGGGTTCTTCGTTAAATACGTCGAGTCCCGCGCCGGCAAGCTTTCCGCTGTCGAGTGCGTCGCAAAGTGCGTTTTCGTCAACGAGAGCGCCTCTTGCCGTATTGATAAGGTATGCGCCGTCTTTCATCTTTGCCAAAAATTCTGCGTTGACCATGGGAGGCTGACCCTTGATTGCGGGGATGTGGAAGGTTATGAAATCCGCTCTCTTTAGAAGCTCGTCCTGTTCAACCTTTTCGTAAGAAACGCCCGTAACTGGATATGCGTCGGTGTAAATTACCTTCATGCCGAGAGCTTCTGCGCGCTTTGCGGTCTCTCTGCCTATTCTGCCCATACCGAATACGCCGAGGGTCTTGCCCGTGAGTTCAACACCCTTGTAAGCTTTCTTCTCCCACTGTCCGTTGCGCATTGTTACGTTTGCAATTGCAACAAAGCGGGCAAGCGCCAGCATATGCGTGATGGCAAGCTCTGCAACGGAAGCGCTGCTTGCGTTGGGGGTGTTTGCAACGGCTATACCCTTTTCTTTTGCATAGGCTACGTCGATATTGTCAACACCTACGCCGCCGCGGATAATTATTTTAAGCTTACCTGCCGATGCAGCCGCGTCTATAATGGGTTCGCGAACCTTGGTTGCCGAACGAACGACGAGCGCGTCGAATTCCTTTACTTTTTCGGCAAGAACTTCGGGCTCGTAGAACTCCTCAACTACTTCGTAGCCGAGACCTTTTAATTTCTGAACGGCGCTTTTTGCCATACCGTCTGTCGATAAAATACGATACATACTTCTCCCTCTTTAAAATTATTTATTTTCCTTTTCGAATTTCGCCATAAACTCGACGAGCGCTTTCACGCCCTCGATGGGCATTGCGTTATAAATACTTGCACGCATACCGCCTACGCTCTTGTGACCCTTAAGGTTCTCAAATCCTGCAGCCTTTGCCTCTGCAATAAACTTCTTTTCCTTTGCGTCGTCGCCGATTACGAAGGGAACGTTCATAAGCGAACGGTCCTTCTTTACAACCGTGCCGCGGAATAATTTGCTCTCGTCAAGATAGTCGTAGAGAATCTTCGCCTTCTTTTCGTTGTGAGCCTTCATTGCCTCGAGTCCGCCCATGTTCTTTATCCACTTGAATACTTTGCCGCAGATATAAATGCAGTAGCAGTTGGGCGTGTTGTACATGGATCTTTCATCTGCCTGCGTCTTCCACTTGAGCATTGTGGGCGTTCCGGGGAAAACTTCGTCCGAAATCAAATCTTCGCGGATGATGGATATAACCATACCTGCAGGTCCGATATTCTTCTGAACGCCGCCGTAAATGACGCCGTACTTTTCAACGTCGATGGGCTCGGACAGGAAACAGGAGGAAACGTCGGAGACGAGAAGCTTGCCCTTGGTGTTGGGAAGCTGCCAGAACTTCGTGCCGTAGATGGTGTT
>JAFLVP010000020.1 GCA_022508265.1 Clostridiales bacterium | reverse complement strand
ATCGTGTTACGTAGGAATACGTACGGGGGTTCAAATCCCTCTCTCTGCGCCAAAACGCCGCTGTGGTGGAATTGGCAGACGCGCTGGACTCAAAATCCAGTGGTAGCGATACCGTGTCGGTTCGACCCCGACCAGCGGCACCACAAAAAAAGACGACCTTTTGGTTGTCTTTTTTTGTGCCGACTGCGAGGGGTCGAATACCCCGTAACATTTTGCCGTAGGCAAAACCGGCGGCAGTAAATATCCCACAGGGTCTACTTTTAATAAAATTGACATTGTATTCAAAATTATTTTTGCATTTACGCAACGCCTGACACTACTACGGTTAGCGTCTTTAACTGTACGGTATTCTTGACACGCTTAATCCGAATAACAACTTCGCCGTCCGTTTCTACCGTATATTCAACAACGTAATCGGCATAATTTGTGTCGCTGTTGTTACCTAAATCAATATTTTCAGAATTGGTTAGCGTTACGTCTTCCCCATCGGGAACGAGCTTTTTTGCGCTTGTAAGTATCACGCCCGTAGCAAAATATCCAAAGAATGCCCCGTTGTTTGAACCAGATTTTGTATTTGCAGTAACCGTCACTTTTTGACCTGCTTTAAGTTTAAGAGTTACGATTATTACTGCATTGTTGCTTTCAAATTTAAAACAGTCTGAGCCACCGGTATTTGTTGCCGAATCATCGGTCCCTTTTCCATTATTCCAAACGAGCATACCTTCGGTCACGTTTTGACTCGCACTTATTTTGGAACCGCTGACCGACCAAGCGTACGTTATCGATGCAGTTAAGTCAATTTTAACTTTTAATTTGGCGTAAATCGTTACCGTTAGCTCGTCGGACGACGTATAAGTTTTGCTGCCTACAATCTTATTTATACATGCCGCTTCTTCATAGACCCCCTCAAGGTCATAGAGAGTAAAATCGCACGCCTTTTCAATTTGCTCGACGGTTACAGTATTACCCGATTTTATTTTCAATTCACCGATTTTACCTTTTAACTCGCCATCTATAACGGCAAAAATCTGTATCGCAATATCAGCTACAGTAGCCTGTGTATCATTTTCCATTAAACATAATACGTCTTCGCCTTCATTAAGCGCTGTTTTAACATCATCAACAGTTGTTGCCGCGTTAATTGCCGCTATAGCAGTTTCCTGCGCTTCGTTCCAAGCGGTTGCGTTCGTATTGAAGCTTTCGTCGCTTCTGTAATTTACAATCTGTTCGATTGCTGCCGATTTAGCATTTTCAAGAATTTTAGCGTCGCAAGCCGATTCCCCTGCTTTGTAAGCCTCGTCAACTGCTTGTTTGGTGCTTGCGCTTAAAATGTTGTTCTTGTGCTCGTTTACGGGCACGTCTGCGCCGAGGTCGCCGAGAATTTCATCCGTAAGATTTGTGTATTTTGCCGCGAATTCAGCCGCTTTACCTGCGGCATATTCGGCAACCGTAAGCTCATCGGATACGCCTGACGATACGTAGGTTATAGTTTGAGATTTTTCACTGTCGGTATAATTTATACCGTCGCCAATAGCTTTTACATAGAGCTCGTAAGTGCCCGCCGCTAATCCCGTAAGGTCGTATTCACAGGAAGTTATGCCCAAATGCTCGGTAAACGTAGTTGCGGTCGAAAGCTTTTCGTAAACCGTGTAGCCGGATGCGTGTACGTCGCCCGTCCAAGAAAGTTTTTTGGTATACGTACTTGTAATAAGATCCTCAGGCGTAGCAAGCTGTTTGGGCGCGCTTAGAGAGGTGGCGGCATTTTGGTTGCTGTTTTTAGTGCCTTTATTGCCACAAGAACTGCACGCAGTTATACCGAATACCGAAAATGCCGAAACGGCTGCAACGCCAATCGATATAAGCTTTTTAATAAATTTCTCTTTTGTCATATTTTTCCATAAATAGCGGAAGAATTTTCACTCTTCCGCTACTTCCCATGTGACGTAATCAAATTACTTGTATCTTTTTATAAATTGCATAACCGTTTTAGACGGAATCGCAAAATTCATGCCTTCGGCTCTGTCTATGCCCGAAACAATTGCACCGATTACCTTGCCTTTATCGTTGAATATGGGTCCGCCCGAATTTCCGCCGTTTACAGCACAGTCGGTCATAAGAAGCATATGCCCGTTAACCAATCTTTCTTTGTCGCTTACTATTCCGCTCGTAATACAGGTGCCGTATCCCAAGGAATTGCCTATGACGAACACCTTTTCGCCTATACGCACGTTGGAAAAGTCTTCAAATTCCAAAACCTTTACACCGCTTGGTATCCTGCTTAATTTCAAAAGAGCCAAGTCGTCGCCCGAACCGAGACCGTGCTTGTTATCGCCGAGCGCAACTACCGTTGCCTTTATTTCCTCGCCCTTAATCTTTACCGAAACGGTGCCGACAGACCTTCCGTCTTCCTGTGTGACGACATGCGTGTTGGTTATACAGTAGCCGTCGGAACTTATCAAAAAGCCCGAACCCGAGTGAGTGTAGCGCTGATCATACCAGCGTATTTCAAGTATTCCGTTTATATTTTGCTCGAATATGTCTGCGCCGCTCGACTCTGTTGCCGTAGCCGCAGGTTTGCCGCTCACTTCGCCGGCGGAAAAACTTGCGCCGCAAAATATACATACGTACTCGCCGCGACGCTCTTTACAATCGCCGCCGCAAACTTTGCAACGAACCATAATTTACTCCTTTCTATTCGTTAGCCTTCTTCCACTCGAGAAGTTTTTCAATATCCTCTTTCTGCACGGACGAAGTAATATCTTCGAGCGCATTTTCGAAATCTTCCTGCAAAATGCTCTTATCGCCCGTCTGTATGCCGCGAAGTGCGGAAATTTCTTCCACTCTGTCCAAAAGATTGGTCATATCCGAGCCGTTAAAGCCGTTCGTTTTATCAACGATTTCGGCAATATTCAAACTCTCGGAAACCTTTACGACCCCCCTCTTTTCAAGCTTTTTGAGGCGATGCGTAAGCATATATTTTCTCGCCTCGTCATCGGGAAGCCCGACGTAAACGCGTGTTCCGAAGCGTCCGGGGCGTATAAACGCGCTGTCTATATCCCAAGGCTTGTTGGTTGCGGCTATAAGGAAAAGAATATTTCCTTTATCCTTGCCGTAGGATTCTATGCCCTGTAATTGCGCCAGAAATTCCGAACGCAGCTGCTTTGCATACTGCGATTTGGTGCTCTTGGGGGAAATGGAATCCATTTCGTCAAAATAAATTACCGAGCAGGGGAAAGAACGCGCCTGCGCAAACAGCGAACGCACTGCCTTTTCGGTATTGCCCGCACCTTGATTTAAGAGGTCGGACGGCTTAACCGAGCAGAATTTTGCGCCGATTTCGTTTGCTATCGCCGCCGCAATCATAGTTTTGCCCGTTCCGGGAGGGCCGTACAGCAAAAGTCCGCCGCCCCCCTTCCTTACGTACCCTTCGAAAACTTCGGGGTGCTGTAAGGGTAAAAGAACTTTGACCCGAACGACTTCCTTTACGCTGTCAAGTCCCGCAATATCCCCGAAATTGATGACGGGCAAGCTGTCCCAATCGAATTTGAAATCGGAGTTTACTATGCTGTCGTCCTCTAAAACTTTTTCCTCAGGGGTAAGCTTTTCGGATTTTTCGGGCAGGTTAGCCTGATTTAGCACGGTATTGCTGTCATTTTTATTGAGAGTAACCGGCAAATCTGCCGTAGTTATCATAGTCATTTCGTCGTCGGTAGGGTTGGAAAGCCTTGCAACGCGCTTTGATTGGCGGGTTATTATGCTTTCGAACGTGTTCCTAACGTCCCTGCCGTTGCCGAAATTCTTGTTTCTGTTTTTATAGAGCCCGTCAAAATATTCCGCAAGCGCCAATCTCGCTTCAGGCTGTACAGTATATTGATTTTTGTTGCAAAGACCTATAAAAATTTTATATAACTCTTCGCCCGTGTAGTCGTTGAACTGAATATAGTTTTTGAACCTTGAACGGAGTCCGGGGTTGGATTCTATAAACTTCTCCATAAGGTTTTCATAGCCCGCAACTATAACTACGAGGTTGTCGCGGTTGTCTTCCATTTCTTTTAAGAGAGTGTCTATTGCCTCCTGCCCGAAATCGTTGGAGCCACCGTTTGCAAGGGTGTACGCCTCGTCAATAAACAGTACTCCGCCGTACGCTTTTTTAGCCACTTCGCGCGTTTTTACCGCCGTCTGACCGACGTAGCCCGCAACGAGGTCGCTTCTGTCCACTTCCACAAGGTGCCCCTCGGAAAGTATTCCGAGGGCACAGTAAATTTGCGCCATAAGGCGGGCAACCGTGGTTTTACCCGTGCCGGGATTACCCGTAAATACCATATGATAGGTCATATCGGGAACGGACATCCCGCGCTCTTTACGCATTTTAAAAACTTTTATCTGGTCTATCCAGTCGCAAACCTGACTTTTTACGTTTTTTAACCCCTCTAATTTGGAGAGGCGGGAAAGCGCCTCATCAAGAGAAATCTTTTCGGCTTGACTGACTTTTACATTACCGTCGCCGTCCTGCTTATTTGCGGTTGCGGGGCGGGGAGCAGTAATGCTCTCGGCATACTCAAGGATGCTCTTTGCTCGGTTGAAACGGGCTTTCTGCAATTCGCCCTCGCTCTCCTTTGCCATTTTAAGCATCTGCTCTGCCGCAAGCATATAATAACGCTTGGCAAGCATCTTATCTCCGTTTTCCTGACTCTGCTTTGCCTTGTTGTAGTAGAGATTGAAAGTTTCGTTAAGTAAATTTATATTTCCCATAAACGCCTTTCTTATTTTCAGTTTGACATGCGCTTTTTAAGCTCTTCGAGTTCCCTGTCAATCATACTTTCGGTCAGATTATCGGATGCAGCTTCATTGTTCATAAGATTTTCAAGCTCTCTATTTTCTTCCGCGCTGCCCGAATACGAGGTTTCGAAAGTGGACTGCGTCTCGTCCATAAAGTTTTCAAGCTGTTCGGTCTGCATTTCGACGCCCATCATAGCCTCGGTAAACTGCTTCTGAACCTTGAGGAAATCCCTTTCCTTCGTCAGCTTCATCATATCCTTGCTGAGTGAACTCATGCCCGTCAGAAATTCCGAGGTCATCTGCGTCATATCCTTCATTTGGGAAGTTATCTCGAAGTTGAGCTTCATTTCGTACACGCGGCGCTGTTGGGCAATAGTCATCCGAAGCCCCGTAAGCGCAAGGTTATATTGCGCGTCCAGCCCCTTCTGCTTTGCCTCTTTGCCCGCTTCTATATATCTCTTTTTCTGCTCCTCGAGCTTTTGAATTTGCTTATTCATAGTGCTTATCGTCTTATTGATAAGCATTTTCTTTTCAATTTCCTTTTTTGATATTCCCATAATATCTCCTTACTCGGTTTTCTTGGCTTCTTCGGGAGTTTCGGCGTACATTTCCTGCTCCGCCGCAACCGTCTCCTCCGTTTCGAACATTGCCAAAAGCTCGTCGTCCTGATTGTTCATGCCGTATATGGTCTTGTTTTGGTCGTAAGCCTCCTCAACGTTTTTAAACATTTCGTCTGCGCTCGTCAAAACGTCCTCGGCGGCAACGCGGGTGTTGAGCGTCTTGTTGAGGAATTTGGCAAGTCCCTTCTGGTCGCCAAGCAGATTGCCGAGCGAAATTTTCGAGGTGTTTTTAAAGAATTGATTGTCGTCAATCGCGTTTTTCAGCTTGTTCAAAAGCTGAACGTTGTACATTATGTACATAGCGCGCTGAACGTCCTGCTCGCGCTCCGCTTTGAGAGCGTTGATTTTTTTTGCGTAATAGAGCTTTAACTGCTTGTCGGTCTCCTTTCTGCCCTTCACCATAAGGTCGTCAATCTGCTTTTGCTTTTCAACGAGCCCGTCCTCGATATTCTGACCCTCTTTTTCGAGCTTGCAGATGGAATCAACGACTTCTTCACGCGTTAATTTATCGTATTTACTTTTAAAAATATTACTGAAAAAACCCATATTTTACCTTATACGTTAGTATTTCTTTCAGCCACTAAAATTTTGACATCTTTGATAAGCTGAACGGTCTTTTTACTGCCCTCGCCGTCCGTCTTTGTGAATGCGATTTTAAGGTCGCCGAGGTTGTCTTTTATCTTCTTATCGTAGTCGTAGACCTTCTTTTCCCTCGAAGGCTTGAGATATTTTAAGTTCTCCTGAAGTTCTTTGAGCTCTTTTACGACTTCTTCGTTGCCCTCTGCCTGAACCAAGAGCACTTCAACGAACTTTGTGTTTTCTGCAATCAGCTTGAGGTCTGCATCGGGGTCGGAGGGCTGAGCTTTCTTTCTGCCGAGCAAAATAACAACGACAACACCAATAACGAGAGCCCCGACGACTGCAAAAATCCACCAGTTATTTTCTATCCAGTTGCCTTCATTTAATAAATTCAACATCTTATTTACCTCTCATTATAATTTTTTACCGCAACCTGCACAGAAACGTGCGGTGGGCTCGTTTACCTTACTGCAATCGGGGCAGATAATGGGGTCCTTGCTTACGCGTCCGCCGCAGTTGGGGCAGAATTTATCGGTAGGCTTGAATGGCATACCGCAAGCAGGGCATTTGTTGTCCTCTTTCGGTTCTTCTTTCTTTTCGGGCTTGCTGCCGATAACTTTGAGAACGTCGTAATAAGCCTTATTGTCTTCAAGCTCAAGCCTTTTAAGCCACTGTGTGCGCTCCCACTCCTTGTCGGCAAGACGCTCCGCTTCGGCAAGATACTCTTTGAGCTTTTTCTTGTCCTTTTCCTCCTGCTCTTCCCTCTCTCTCTTTTCCTTGTCTTCCTTTCTCTTGTCGTCGGCAAATTTTTTAATTTCCTCGACCTCGTCTTCCAAGAGATTGATTTTTACCGTAAATTCGTGAACGGAAAGACCGTACTTTTTCTGCAAGTCCTCGTTGAGGATATTTCCCATGCTCTCTTCTATATCGGCGGTCCTTCTGTCGAACTGGTCCCAAGTAAGCTTTAAATCTCCTATTACGGTATAGAAAAGATCGCGGAAGCTCTTGCTGATAATTCTGCGGAACATGTTCTGGAATTCGTCCACGTTGAATTCCGAAGTAGAACCTACCACTTCGCCGAAAAATCTCATTGAATTTGCAACCTTGACAAAGCACTTGCCGTGTCCGCCGATGGTTATGACCTTATTGCTTGCCTCGTCTACGTAGGTAAATCTCGACTCGGTGCCGAAAGCCACGGTTACGTTTGCATTTTTGGCAACGTAAATGACTTCTACCGACTTGCCGTTCTTTATGTAATCTCTATAATCGTCCTTAGTGTCGAAAATTTTGTAAGTTCCGTTATTGAACCACTTTTCGCCGGCACCGCCGATAATTACGGCTGCTTCGAACTGCCTGCGAACTTCGATATTGGCATCGTCTGCAAGGAGGCAGCTCGTATCCTTGTTGTCGAACTTCCTTCTATAGAATAAAATCTCGTTGTGTTCGAGGTCCCCTACTATGTTAAAATCCTCGAGTTTTACGGTTTTGAGATCCTGCGATTTCTTCTTAAATAACATTGAATATCCTCCTTTTCGGCAAATCGCGCCAAAAATGTACATTATTATTCATAATTTTATCACACAAGAGAAATTTAGTCAAGGGTTTGAAATCTTTGCGCGCGCTCACAATAGCTTATAATTGGGTTTTACCGTTGTCCGAAATACTTCTTATATTTTCCGTAATCGTCTCCACCGTAAACCCGCAACTCTTATACAAATCCTCCAAAGAGCCGTGTTCCACAAATGAAGTTATTGCGTGGGTATAAATCTTAATTTTAAGCTCTCCGCCAAGCCTTGCGGCAATTTTTTCGGCTATGCCGCCGTTGTAATATCCCTCTTCAAGGAAATAGACGAGCTTTGCATTTTTAATGAGTGTTAAGATCTTCTCGTAGTCGATGGGAAATACTTTTATAAGCTTTACAACCGCCGTATCGCTACTCTGAACTTTTGCCGCATCCAAAGCAAGTTTTGTAAGTCTTCCGTACGTTATAATTACGATTTCGGCGCTATCGATATTATCCGTGTATGATATATCTGCGTCCCCGATAAATCGTTCACTTTCGTAGTTGCACTCACCGCCCTTGGGATAGCGCACGACGCTTAAATTAGTATCTTCGCAAGCCCTGTTAAAGCAGTTTTCGAGCTCCGAATAAGTGGACGGCGAATATATTTTAATATTCGGTATAGTGGTAAATGCAGGTATATCGAAAATGCCCTGATGGGTTATTCCGTCACCCGCAACGAGACCGCATCTGTCAAGCATTAGAACCATCGACAGGTTCTGTATTGAAATATCGTGTATAAGCTGATCGTACGTTCTCTGCGCAAACGACGAATACAGAATCAACACGGGCTTAAGACCGTTTACGGATAGTCCGCCGGAAAAGGTAACTGCGTGCTCCTCTGCAATTCCCACGTCGAAAAATCTTTCGGGGTAACGGCGGGAAAACTCCGTAAGTCCCGTACCCGAGCACATTGCGGCGGTAATTGCACAAAGCCTGGGGTCGCTCTCGGCACGGGCACAGACTAACTCGCCCGCTTTATCCGAAAAACTGTATTTTGACACACCGCTTCCCTCTTCCAAATTGAAAGCGCCGACGGAGTGGTATTTGTCGGGGTCAACCTCTGCGGGCAGATAGCCCTTGCCCTTGTGCGTAGCCATATGAACGACACAGCAGTTGCCCTTAGTCTTTGCCTCCTCCAAAACGGTTACGAGGCTCTTTATATTGTGCCCGTCAACGGGACCGAGATAGCTCAATCCGAAATCGTCGAACATAGTATTTTTACCGAGCATACGCTTTACAAAGTTTTTGAATTTTCTCGTAAGCGAGGCAAGCCCCCTGCCTATGAGAGGAATATGTGTCAAAAACTTTTCCAAACGGTGTTTGAAAGTGAAATACCGTTTGCTCGTTCTGACCTTGCTCAAATGATGAGGCAGTCCGCCGATATTGCGGGATATTGACATTTCGTTGTCGTTTACAAGAATAATAAGGCGGGTGTTTTTGTCGCCGCAGTTGTTTATTGCCTCGAAAATCAGCCCGTTTGTGAGCGAACCGTCCCCGACCACCGCAACGGCGAAATCGGTTTTGTCCTGCAATTTGTTCGCCATTGCAATTCCGAGCGCCGCAGAAATTGACGAACCGCTGTGTCCTTCGTTTAAAATATCGTACTCGCTCTCCGCACGGTTTGTAAAACCGGAAATTCCGCCGTATGACCTCAAAGTATGAAAGCTGTCGTATCTGCCCGTCAAGAGCTTATGCGTATAGCACTGATGGCTGACGTCGAAAATTATTTTGTCGGACGGCATATTGAAAACTTTGTGTAACGCCAAAGTTGCCTCCACCATACCGAGGTTGGAAGCAAGATGTCCGCCGTTTTGAGAAACGGTATCTAAAATTTTAATTCTTATTTCGCCTGCAAGCTCGTCAAGCTCCTTATAGGAGAGCTCTTTGATATCCTCCGGCGATTTGATTTTTTCAAGCATATTAAGCTCTTGCAATATAAACAAACCTGCCTGAATAGGCAGGCCCTCAACATACCTTTATAATTATATGTATTTTAACATTATTACACAATATTTGTCAATTAAAATACTCAATTGGAATTGACCTTGTTGCGAGTCAGCATCTCGTTTACCGCCGCCACCACCGTTGCACGCCTCTGTGCGGTCTTGGTGTCCGTTTCAAATTTCTTCAAACGCTCGATTTCCACAGGGTCCACGTACTTTGCGCCGCCCTTGCCGTAGGACTCGGCTTCCGCCTTCCATTTGTCCCTTTCCGCGACAACGGCTTCGTAGTCCGTGCTTGCGTTCTTCTTTGCGTTCTCGACGTCCGCGCCGTTGAGTTCCATAATCCGGTCGATTATTTCGTTTGCATTATCAACGCCTTGGAGCAAGTTCTTAAGTTCCTGTCTTTTCATAAAATCCTCCTACGCACTTTTATACGGGCGTGCTACCCATAGATTGTTTTATGTGCTGCGTCAGTTTTACGCCGTGAGCCGCTTTCAGGCACAATAAAAGACAGTCTTCCGACTGCCTTAAATTTTGAGTATTAAAAAAGCGAGGACTATTCCTCGCTTTTAGATATTATTCCAAGTTGTTTGGCTATTTCTCCTGCTTCTTTTAGCCATTGCTCAACCATTTCCGATGGAGCTTCCGCAATTACTGCATCTATTTCTTCTTTAGAACGCATAGACATAGGTCTATCATCAATTTGATTCATTCCATTTTCCAACATCATTGCTTAGAATACCTCCATCCGTATTTTTTAGCAAGTATTTGTAAAACACTATCTTCATTTTTATACTTGCTGTATATTGCATTATACTCTACCCTAATATTATTGTCAACTCTTTGCCCACCATTAATACTTAACGAATACACCGTGCCATCATGTCCAGTAGCAATGATTGTTTTTATTTGAGAATGGTTTGAAATTGTGAGAATATCATCTTCACTAAATGACACACTGTGAGGGTGATTATGTACAAGTATCAATGAGTTGTCGGTATGTTTGGAGAAGTCCATTTTAGAATAGTCTGCCGTTGAATTTTTACCGCTGAAAGTAAATACAGACTTACCTTGAACACTAATAAAAGTACCCCGCTCATTAGAGGTGCCGTCATTTAATCTTATACACCTTCTGCTTTCCCGCACCACTTCCGAAGTTGCCTTACCGAGATCTAATTCCTCAAATTTCTGTCGGTATTCGGGAGAATCAACTAAATCCCTATTATATGGAGGAGTTGCATTTCCTTTTTCAATTTGATTTTTTAATTCTTGTAATCTGTGATATTCACTAACTTTTGTCTTACTATATTTCATATCTTGAAACATATTAAGACTTTTCGGCAAAGCATCTGCGCCTAAAATTTCTTTTAACTCCTCGTATTGCTTTGAGTCCCTGCGGTAGTAGTGTGTCTTTGCATAAGGCAAAGAACCTTCGTCCGTGCGGTACGCCCGACGGAAGGCACCAAGTGTCTTATACGGTGCGTCTTTGCCCAAAAGCTCCTGCATGTTGGCAAACTCGTTCAGTTTCTTGTTCCACACCCCCATTTGCGCAGAGCACTATAAAAGGCGGAAGGGTGTCTTCCGCCTTTTATAATATATCAAGTTAACTTAACATATATTACAAAACTACTCCAACGATTCAAGGATAAGTTTGTCCGCCACGAGAGCAATGAACTCGCTGTTGGTGGGTCTTTCGCTGCCTATGTAGACGCGCGCGCCGAAGATAGAGCTTATCGCGTCCGTTCTGCCTCTGTTCCAGGCAACTTCGATAGCGTGACGTATTGCGCGTTCGACCTTACTTGCCGAAGTTGAAAACTTTTCGCCAATCTGCGGATAGAGCTCCTTTGTTACCCTGTTTATAATGTTGGGGTTGTCGACCGACATTTTGATTCCCTCCCGAAGGTATGAAAAACCTTTAATATGCGGGGGAATACCTATCGTAATGAAGATATTGCTTATCTTTTCGTCGATAGAATTTATCTTGCGCTTGTCCCTCATATTTCCGCTGACTTTATGTACGAAAGTCCTTTCGGAAGAAAGCTCCTTGACCCGCTCTATTACCGTTTCGGCCTTTACGGGCTTTGCAAGGTAGTACATAGCTCCGTGCTCTATGGCTCTGTCAACAATCTTGTCATCCACAAAACCGCCTATGGCTATTGACATACAGTCGGGCTTTTCGGCTTTAATTGCATCGAGGACGCCGAAGCCGTCACAGCCCACGAGCACGAGGTCTACCACCGCTACGTCGGGATTCTTACTTTTTAAAATCTCGCGCGCAGAATTGCCGTTTGCGGTCGCGGCGCACAACTCAAACTCCGTCGATTGATCAAAATAGTCCTTTAATTCCGCCAATAACTGCTCATTCCCTTCAAAAATTGCTACACTTACTTTTTTCACAAATTTTCCTCCGTTATTCATTTGTTGAGGAAATTATATAACACAAAATAGCAAATGTAAAGTAATTTTGTAAAAAAATGCAATAATTTTTTACAAAATTTTTGTCTTATTTTTGAATATCGTACAGAATTATGTCGAAAACCCCCAATTTACTGCGTAATGATGTCTATATATTCATCATAAGTTACGCACTTATCAAATTTCTTACTGCCGTTTATCTCGATTATTCTCGTTGCAACGGTATTCATCAGTTCTTGGTCGTGTGAAGTGAACAGCATACACCCCTTGAAATTTTTCATTCCGTTGTTGAGAGCGGTTATCGATTCGAGGTCGAGATGGTTTGTGGGCTCGTCCAAAATAAGAAAATTACTGCCTTCAAGCATCATTTTTGCAAGCATACATCTTACTTTTTCGCCGCCGGAGAGAACTTTTGCCTGTTTTAAAGCCTCTTCGCCCGAGAAAAGCATTCTGCCGAGCCAGCCGCGGAGATATTCCTCGTAGTGGTCCTTTGAAAATTGACTCAGCCACTCGACAAGGGTATAATCACAGCCTTGGAAATATTCGTTGTTGTTTTCGGGGAAATAAGAAACGGATATTGTCTTTCCCCATCTTACGGTACCGGCGTCTGGCTGAACCTTGCCCGTCAAAATATCGTATAGCATCGAAACGGTCGTACTCTTATCGCTGACAATTCCTATCTTGTCCTCTCGCTGTACGGTAAAAGAAATATTTTCGAAATAGCCCTTCTTTGTAAGCCCCTCCACCATTAAAATATCGTTGCCTATTTCCTTTTCGTATTTGAAATCTATATAGGGATATTTGCGCAGTGACGGTTTAAAGTCGGCTATCGTAAGTTTTTCAAGCTCTTTTTTACGCGAGGTTGCCTGCCTTGATTTTGAAGCGTTTGCCGCAAACCTTGCAATGAATTCCTGCAATTCCTTTGCGCGCTGTTCGTTCTTCTTGTTCTGGTCCTTTTGCTGACGGGCAAGAAGCTGGCTCGTCTGATACCAGAAATCGTAGTTGCCGAGCATCATATTTATCTTGCCGTAGTCCACGTCGCAGATATGAGTACAAACTTTGTTCAAAAAGTGTCTGTTGTGCGAAACGATAATAATGGTATTTTCAAAGTCCAAGAGGTAATTTTCAAGCCAGCGAACGGTCTTTATGTCGAGGTTGTTCGTAGGCTCGTCCAAAAGAAGAATATCGGGGTTGCCGAACAGCGCTTGAGCAAGCAAAACCTTGAGCTTGCGCTTTGCGTCGAGCTCCGCCATAAGTATGCCGTGATATTCTTCGCCGATATCGAGCGCACTTAAAAGGGTCTGCGCCTCGTACTCTGCATCCCAACCGCCGAGCTCGGCAAACTCGCTTTCAAGTTCGCTTGCGCGTACGCCGTCCTCTTCGGTAAACTCTTCCTTTGCATACAGCGCGTCCTTCTCGTCCATTATGTCGACGAGCCTTTTATGTCCGAGCATTACGGCACGCAGAACGGTGACGTGGTCAAAGGCGTTTTGATTCTGCTGTAAAACGGACATTCTCTCCGTCTTATCGAGCGTTACGTCACCCTTGTTGGGCTCTATCTCACCGCTCAAAACCTTTAAAAAAGTCGATTTACCCGCGCCGTTTGCGCCGATTATACCGTAGCAGTTGCCCTTTGTAAATTTTAAATTCACTTCCTCAAAGAGTTTTTTGCTTCCGTACTGAAGCGATACGTTGTTTACCTGTAACATATTTTCTCCGTTATAAAATTATTTATCTGCAATAACTATCGTGGGATAGATTTCTTCCTTTTCGGAAAATGGATCTATCCCGTGATTATACCAAACAACCTTAAGTATATCAAGCTGTTCCATTATCATAATAAATATTTCCGAGCATTGAAATCCCGGCACATTTATAAATCTATCGCTTTCCGCAAAAGTTTTAGCATAACCTGCGGGATGCAACTCGTCGAAATTTTTATATTTTCTTAAAATTTTTACACAGTCATCGGACAGAAATTTCTCAGCCAAAGAAAGATAATCTTCATACTCTATTTCATATACGGGCAAATTGTAAATTACCGCTTTGCAGGACTGCATAACGTAGTTTAATATTTCCGCTAAAATTGTAAAAGATTTGTCAAGTTCTTTAAGATCAGAAGCAGAATAACCTGCAAATTTACCGTTCAGTTCCTTATAAAGCGGAAGCTCGACAGCCTTTTTGAGACAATATTTGCTTATCTTTTTTTCAAATTCGTCGTCAATCGAAGTATATCCTTCGTGCGAGCAGACAGAATACAATATTTTATCTTTACCGTATAGGGATAAATTTTCAAGCTTTTTATCGGTGACCGGTATTATACCGCCCAGTCCGTATTCGGTTATTATTGCCCTTACTCTGTCGGACATTGAAAACGAATAATGCGCACCGCTCATTCCCCAGCTTTGGGCTCTGTCCTTTTTGATTATATCCCCGATTATTCCCTCTAACGGGGTTCCTGCAGCTTCAAACTCAAAATCAAATTTATCATCCGTTCTATATCCGTAAAGATAGGACGCTTTATCGCATAGAGACAGTAAATATTCGTATGCGCTTGCTCTTATTTGGTGATGTTCGCATAAATAAAAGAAATTCTGCATATAAAGCCCCTGCTTATATTCCGCCTAAACTGCAAATTGACTGTTATATAGTTTTGAATAAAAACCGTCAAGCTTCAGCAATTCTTGGTGAGTGCCCTGTTCGATAATTTTTCCGCCATTCATAACTAGAATTATATCCGCCTCTTTTATCGTCGAAAGCCTGTGCGCAACGATAAAGCTCGTTCTGCCCGACATTAATTTCGCAAATGCGTTCTGAATTTTGAGTTCCGTGCGGGTGTCTATCGAGGAGGTTGCCTCGTCCAAAATCAGCATGGGCGGAAGACACAGCATAATTCGCGAAATACAGAGTAGCTGTTTCTGTCCCTGCGAGAGGTTTCCGCCGTCCTCGGCAATTACCGTGTCGTAGCCGTTAGGAAGTTGCATTATAAAGCTGTGTGCGTGCGATGCCTTTGCCGCCCCCGCAATCTCTTCGTCAGTTGCGTCGGGTCTGCCCATTGCAATATTTTCACGCACGGTTCCGCTTTTAAGCCAGGTGTCCTGCAAGACCATACCGTAATTTTTACGCAAAGATTTGCGGGTAATATCCGTTACGGGCGTTCCGTCAACGCTAATCTGACCGCCCAAAGGCTCGTAAAACCTCATTAAAAGGTTTATAAGCGTAGTCTTGCCGCAACCCGTTGGTCCTACTATGGCAACTCTCTGCCCTGCCTTAACGTTTAAGTTGAGATTTTCAATAAGTTTACTCTCGGGGGCGTAAGAGAAGTCGATATTTTCAAGTCTTACCTCTCCTTTTACATTAGCAAGCTCTATCGCGTCTTCTTTATCGGGCTGTTGGGGCTGTTCGTCAATGACCTCGTAAATTCTTCCCGCGCAGGCGATAGCGTTCTGCAGTTCGGTAATGACTCCCGAAATTTCGTTGAAGGGCTTTGTGTACTGATTTGCGTAGAATAATAAATTTGAGAGCTTTCCCACCGTAAACACCACCGGAAGAGGCGTGCCGAGCACAAGCATAAGGGCGCCCGTGAGTGCAACCGCCGCGTAAACGACGGAGTTTACAAACCTTGTGCTCGGGTTAGTGAGCGATGAA
This sequence comes from Clostridiales bacterium, assembly GCA_022508265.1. GTDB lineage: Bacteria > Bacillota > Clostridia > Christensenellales > Borkfalkiaceae > Coproplasma. The sequence continues at coordinate 9,399 of JAFLVP010000020.1, read as the reverse complement.
AAGAATATCGACTTTAGCGAAGCCGAGGTAAGCCGTTCGTTGATTTCGTCGAATTTTTCCAAATTCTCATCCTCGTGGTTGAAAGCCTGCACGACTTTGAGATTGCCCACCATTTCGTCGATAAAAGCCGTCTGCTCGCCACGGATTTCCGAAGTCGTTTTGAACATTGAATAAGTTCTTGTGGCTATAAATTTAGCCACGAACAACGAAAGCGGAGTTATTATAAATACCACGAGCGCAATTACCCAATTTATTACAAACATTATCGCAAGGGTGCTTATTATTGTAAGTACTCCTGTAAACAACTGCGTGAACCCCATCAAAAGTCCGTCGGCAAACTGGTCTACGTCGGCTATGGCTCTTCCGACCAAATCGCCGTACGGATGCCCGTCGATAAATTTTAAGGGCAGGCGTTGAATTTTCGCAAATGCCTCCTCTCTTATATCCTTGACAACGCAATAAGCTATTCTGTTGTTAATAACGCTCATCAGCCACTGCGAAAGGCAGGTTATGACGACGGCTATGCCTATATAGGTAAAATAATTGCCTATCTTTGCAAAATCTATCGAGCCGAGTTTCTCCAAGTCGATTAAGTCTATAATTTGTCCGAATATTACGGGCACAAGCAAAGTTCCCGCAACCGTAACTATTGCAAAGAAAATTGTCAAAGCAAGCAGCAGGCGGTATTTTTTGAGTTGTTTTAATATGCGCTTTACAACGCCTTTACGCTTATCAGCCATTTGCCGCCTCCTTCTTTTCGTCGACTTGCGAGAAATGAATTTCGCGGTAAATATCGCAGGTTTTTATAAGTTCGTCGTGCGTGCCGCATCCGACCATTTTACCTGCGTCCAAAACGATAATTTTATCGGCGTGCTTTATTGACGAGGTGCGCTGTGACACTATAAATACCGTAGGCGAATAGTCAAGCTTTTTAAGCGATTGTCTTAATTTTGCGTCCGTAGCGTAATCGAGTGCCGAAGCGCTGTCGTCGAGTATCAAAATGTTCGATTTTTTAACGAGGGCGCGGGCAATCGTAAGCCTCTGTCTCTGTCCGCCCGAGAAGTTTTTACCGCCCTGCTCAACAAGCTCGTCAAGCCCTTTCCCTTTGCCTTTTACTACATCGGCAGCCTGAGCGGTTTCAAGCGCATTTTCAATTTCCCCGTCGGTTGCGTCCGCTTTGCCCCACTGCAGATTTTCGCGTATAGTACCCTTAAATAGCACGGCGCGCTGGGGCACAACCCCGCACATATCGCGGAGCTTTTCGTCTCCTATTGAATTTACGTTGCAACCGTTAATTAAAACTTCGCCTTGGGAAACGTCGTAAAAGTGCGGTACTGTGTTCACAAGCGTCGTCTTGCCCGCACCCGTTCCGCCGATAATGCCGATTGTCTGCCCCTTTTCAACGGTAAACGATATATCGGTTAAAGCGTTTTCTCCGGCGTTGCCGTAATTGACGCTGACGTTTTTAAATTCTATAAAGTGATTTGAACCCGTTCCCTCTCCGCCTCCGCTTATCAGCGAGGGGTGCATATCGAGAACCTGAGTTATTCTTCCTGCGCAGGCAAACGATTTGGTCACGGTAATTATGAGGTTTGCAAGTTTAATAAGCTCAACGAGAATTTGCGTCATATAATTGTACAACGCCACTACCTGTCCCTGCGAAAGATTGCCCGCATTTATCTGAAGTGCGCCGGTGTGCAAGAGTGCAATAATTCCTACGTTTATTATTGCGTAAGTCAACGGGTTCATAAGCGCCGAAATTCTGCCCACGAAAAGTTGAGACTTTGTCAGCTCGGTGTTTTGCTTGTCGTAATTTGCAATTTCGTCCTCTTCTTTGCAGAACGCACGAAGTACCCTTGCGCCCGTCAGCGTTTCCCGCGTTGCTACCGTAACTCTATCGAGATTGCCCTGCACCTTGCGGTATAGGGGTATGCTTATAAGCATAATTCCGAATACAATAACGCAGAGTATGGCAATTGTAATTGCAAATATAATTCCCGAAGGCGGATTTATTACGAACGCCATAATCATTGCGCCGAACACTATAAAGGGCGAGCGCATAAACAGCCTTAATACGAGGTTGACACCCGACTGAATCTGGTTGACGTCGCTCGTCATCCTCGTTATCATTTTACCCGTTCCCAAGCCGTCTATATCGGCATATGAGAGCGACTGCATTTTCTTGAATAAATCGTGTCTTAAACCCTTGGAAAAGCCGACCGCCGCCTTCGCCGCAAAATATTGCGCCGAAACCGCGCTTATAAGCCCAACCACGCCGAGTGCCACGAGAATAAGAGCTGAATAAATTATATATGAAGTTCCTCCGCCGCCCTTTATACCGTTGTCGATTATAGCGGCAACGATTATGGGCACAAACAGCTCAAAGCACGCTTCCAAGAGTTTGAAAAGCGGAGCAAGCACCGATTGCAGCTTGTATTTTTTGAGATACCTCAATAATTTTTTCATACTTATTGATTATACCATATTAACTAAATAAAAAGCAATTTTTATTGCAATTATTATCAATATTTGGTAAACTTATATTATGTCAATAAGCATTTATCTCAAAAAAGGCGAAGAAAAACGCATTATCTCCGGACACAGCTGGGTTTACGCCAACGAAGTTGCCAAAATCGAAGGCAAAGACAAGAACGGCTCGCTTGCCTCCGTCTACTCGTCAGACGGCAGATTTATCGGCAAGGGCTATATAAACCATGCCTCTAAAATCCTCGTTCGTGTATTTATTCGGGGCAACGAAATTGACGATAAGGAGTTCTACTTAAAGAGAATTTCGGACGCCGACAATTACAGACTTAAACTCGGATATTCGGACAATTACCGCGTAGTGTTCGGCGAAGCGGACAATCTCCCCGCGCTCATTGTAGATAAGTACGGCGAATATCTCGTAATTCAGTGCCTTTCGCTCGGAATTGATATGCGCAAAGACTTGATTTGCGACTGTCTTAAAGAAATATTCAACCCCAAGGGCATTTACGAACGCAGTGATGTAGCCGTAAGGAAAAAAGAGGGTTTAAACGAGATTAAACAGGTTTTATACGGCGAAATCCCCGACTACTGCCCCATTACCGAAAACGGCGTTAAAATGCTTGTTGACGTTAAAAACGGACAGAAAACGGGCTACTTTTTGGACCAAAAGGAAAACAGATTCGCCGCAAGAAAATATTGCAAAGGCGAGGTTTTGGACTGTTTTTGCAACAGCGGCGGCTTTTCAATAAACGCCGCAACAGTTGCCGATACCGTTTATTCCTGCGATATCTCCGAATTGGCTTTAAAAAACGTGCGCGACAACGCCGAGGCAAACGGATTTAAAAATATAAAGACTTTGCAGGGCGACGTCTTTGAAGTTTTAAGGAATTTCAGAAAGGAAAAACGGCAGTTCGATACCGTAATTTTGGACCCTCCCGCCTTCTGCAAGACAGCGGACGAAGTCAAGGACGCTTACAGAGGCTATAAAGATATAAACCTAACCGCAATGAAGATTGTTAAGAGCGGCGGTTACCTTATAACCTGCTCCTGTTCGCACTATATGTCCGCAACACTGTTTGAAAAGATGCTCACAGAGGCGGCAAAAGAGAGCGGCAGACAAGTTCGCTGTATTGAAATTAAATCGCAAGCGCCCGACCACCCCTCACTTCTCTGCGCCGAAGAAACGCAGTATCTTAAATTTTTCGTTCTGAATATAATTTAGCGTAAAAATTACTTGCTTTTTTTTGAAAAATTTTATATTATAATTTCGCTCGGCTGAAAAATTGCCGAGCGGCAATGCAGAGATGGCTGAGCGGTTTAAGGCGCACGATTGGAAATCGTGTGACGGCTAATACCCGTCCGGAGGTTCAAATCCTCTTCTCTGCGCCAAAATAATAGGGCAGTTTTTACTGCCCTATTATTTTGTTGTTAGTGATTTTGAAGAGGATTTGAGGGTGGAGGCGATTGAGGGAGCAATCGGTTTGCGCTTATTAGTACGATAACGGCAAAGCTCGAACGCAAACTGAACAGCCCAGTGGGCTGTTCACCGAGGCGTGCCGCCAAAGGCACAAATCCTCTTCTCTGCGCCACAAAAAGACGACCCGATTATGGGTCGTCTTTTTGCGTATAAAAATAAGTTGCTTGAGATTCGAAAAATTAAACTTTCGCTTTTGTATTTTGTAGTCAATGATGTACAAAAGTTGTAGATAATGTCTCCTTAATCTCTGTTGGCTCACCTTCTTCAGAATAATCTTTTACAGTGCCGATTTCTACACCTTTTATAGGATAAATTTTTAATTTAGCAGCTTCCAATAATTTAACATAGCTCTCGATTTTTGTTCTTTCTAATGACTGTTGGATTTCTTCTTTAGTATTGGTTATCTGTCTTTTTAGAATAAAACAGAAAAGTGGTATAATGCAAATCAATGGAGACAGCAGTAAATATGGAACATTACTTGGATTTGGCTTAAATATCATAATAAGTATACCTGTAATCAGAATGTAAGATAAAAATGCACACGATAAAGGCCAACTAATATAATAAGTAAATCTACTGAACGGCGATTTTGTAACCCACTCGCGAGTAAAAGAGTCAATATAAATGCCACCGCAGTAAGGACATTTCCTTATGGGATTTCCAATATAAGAGGGATGACCTGTAACTCTACCTAATGAGTGACGACAATGCGGACATTTGAGATAATGATAAGTCATTTATATCCCCTTCAGCGACCATCGGCTGTAAATACATACTCGGATTGGGTTTCTAGTATCTTTTCCAGCCGTGAAAACCAAAAATAATCACCGTTAATGAAAATTGTGCGCCAAACACCCAATTCTTTCCTTAAAGGAGCAAGAAACAAAAATTCTGAATTACCATATCTTTTTGTCCTTTTGTCGTCCGAAAAAAATACTATTCCTATATTGCGCCCAGACATATCATAAGCCATATAACCGCATTTAACATATGTGCTTGGTGTAATGTCAGTGCGATAATAAAATTTATCATTTTCATGGTCGTATGTTACCATTTGATTTGTTACTCTAACCTTTAAGGGATATCTATGCGCCATAAATTACCTCCTCATAACTTTTCAAATTTGATTTCTTGTAAAAAAATTATCATTTTCAATATAATCTACCCGCAATTATACTAGATAAAATATCTAGCGTCAAGACATTTTGTGTAGATTTGGATAAACTTTTTGTATGGACAAAATTTTCTGCCAAAACTTAAAATCTGCCCGACGAACGTGCGGTATGACACAAAAAGATGTTGCTTTGAGCTTAAATGTGGTTGAGAGTTGCTACGCAAATTGGGAACAAGGGCGCACCGAACCTAACATTGTAATGTTAAGAAAATTAAGCACATTGTTTGATATAAGTCTTGATGAATTGATTAACGGAAAATAAATCAAAAAAGCCGAACCCTGCGTTCGGCTTTATTTTTTTGGTTTAAACTACTTCCGCTTATCATTTGACTTTTTATACAAATAATGGTAAAATGTATTATAGATTGTTATTTCAATCTAACATATACAGGAGATATTAAAATTTATGAAAACGGCTATCGTAACAGACAGCAACAGCGGTATCACGCAAGCCGAAGCCGAGAAGTTGGGCATAACGGTTATACCTATGCCCGTTCTTATCGACGGCGGCTTGTACTACGAGGATTTGACGCTATCGCAGGAGCAATTCTACGACAAACTCAAATCGAATGCAAACGTATCCACTTCCCAACCCAACCCCGTTGATGTAGGCGAAATTTGGAGCAAACTTTTGAAAGACTACGACGAGATTATCTGTATTCCTATGTCGAGCGGACTTTCAGAAACCTGCCATACCCTTTCGCACTATGCGGAGAGCGAAGAACAGTTTAAAGGCAAAGTTTACGTTGTGGACAACCAAAGAATTTCCATAACCCAGCGCCAAAGCGTTTACGACGCATTGAAAATGGCGGGCGAGGGCAAGACAGCACAGGAAATTTACGATTTTTTAATGCAGACCAAAATGCAGTCCAGCATCTACATTATGGTTGCGACGTTGAAGTACCTTAAAAAGGGCGGTCGCCTTACCCCCGCCGTTGCCGCTATAGGCACACTTTTGAAAATCAAGCCCGTTTTGCAGATTCAGGGCGAAAAACTTGACCAATTTGCAAAGGTAAGAAAGGTTTCAGACGCTAAAACTACTATGATTAAGGCAATCAAACACGATTTGGAAACTCGCTTTGCAGATTTAAGGGCGCAGGGCAAAATCGTTCTTTCCCTTGCTCACACCGAAAACACCGAAGAAGTTGAAAAGTTTAAGGAAGAAATTCACGAGGAATTTCCCGACATCGAAATTTTATTTGTCGACCCCCTCTCTTTGAGCGTTTCGTGCCACATAGGCCCCGGAGCTTTGGCGGTTGCCTGCTCCGTAAGATATTGATTTTACAGGAGGAGAATTATGAAGGTTGCAATTATGGCAGACAGCAGCAGCGGCATCACGCAGGCTGAAGCAAAAGAGTTGGGCGTTTTCATCGCGCCCGTACCCGTATTCGTAAACGAAGAATTGTTTTTTGAAGATTTGACCTTGACGCAGGCTCAATTCTACGAAAAGCTCAAAGATCCCAATGCAAATGTCTCCACGTCCCAGCCCAATCCCGACACCGTCAGTGAAATGTGGACGAAGGCTTTGGAGGAATACGACGGCGTCGTATACGTTCCCATTTCAAGCGGACTGTCCGAAACGGGACATTTCCTTGCAAAGATGGCTGAAAACGACGATAAATTCAAAGGCAAAGTATTCGTTGCGGACAACCACCGCGTTTCCATTACCCAAAGACAGAGCGTTATGGATGCACTGCAAATGTCTAAAGAGGGCAAAAGCGCAAAGGAAATTCACGACTATCTTATTAAGTCGGCCTCGGAGTCAAGCATTTATATTATGGTTGATACCCTTAAATTTCTTAAAAAGAGCGGTCGCCTAACCGCCGCCGCTGCCGCCATTGGCACTCTTTTGAGCATTAAGCCCGTACTTCAGATTCAGGGCGAAAAGCTTGACCAGTTCAAAAAGGTAAGAAAGGTTTCCGATGCGAAAAAGGCTATGCTCGACGCGATAAAGAAGGATTTCGACACACGTTTCAAGCATATCGTTGAAGCCGGTAAAATGACGGTTTGCGTTGCGCACACCGACAGGCTTGCGGATGCGGAGAAATTCAAGGAAGAAATTCAGGAAATGTTCCCGAACGTTGAATTTACTTTTGTAAACAATCTATCCTTGAGCGTTTCGTGTCACATAGGCCCCGGCTCTCTTGCGGTTGCCTGCGCGTCTAAATATTGATTTAAAAAGACAAAAGCTCCGATATTTTTCGGAGCTTTTTAATATGCTTTTTCACTCTTTAAAGAAGGTATTTGTTTGGGCTTTTTAAAATGCCTTCCGTTGTTGACCATGCCGATAACCAAACAGCACATCATGGCGTAGCACCACACGAGAAAAACTATAACGACAGCAACTTTTCCGTACAGTTTTTCCGGCGAGGAAAATTTAGTATAGACTCCGAACGCGACGAATAGCGCCAACCACAGCACGGCGGTAAGTAAGCTTCCGGGCAGAATATCGGTTAAATTATTCTTGTAAGGACAGGCGAAGGCGTTCAATACGATAGCAATGCTCAAAGCGAGCGAAGCAAGACTCAAAACGGATATAATTTGCGAAATAAACGACGGCATATATATACTCAACAGATTGTTCCCGAAAACCGTGACCGCGCCAATCAGCGCAACCATAATTATCGTTATAACGATTAAAATCAGAGATTTAATTCGTAGCCTAATGCCCCTCTCCGCTTCTTGGCACTCGTAAATTATCTCTCCACTTCTCTGTAAGTGATAAAAAAAATTCGTGGACGAATATAGAGAGGTCGCAAGAAATATCACGCTCGCCCCCACTGCGGCGTGCTGCGCGTTGTCTTTCAGATATTTTAAAACAGGGGCAACGCTCCCGAAAATTTCGTTTGCAAGTATCCCGTCGAGATTTACGTTTCCGAAAACTACCGTAAGCCAAAGAATAAAAGGCGCTATGCTCATTAAGAGAAAATAGACGAGCGTTCCCGCAACGGTTGAAAAGCGTTTGTCGGTATAATATTTAACCACATCGATAAGCTTGCGCATATCTGTATTTTTTGCAGTAACGTCGCGACTATTCATATCCTGATGATTTCAAATTCCGATACGAGTATATAGATAAGGCGTTCCCGAAAGGAACGCCCGTTTTTTAATTGTTGAGTTCGGTTATTTAAAAGGCGATACCGAACAAGTTCAATATAGAGCCGATATTGCCGGAGCTGTTTGAAGAGCATCCGCAACCGCAACCTGAATTGCATGAAGAGCATCCGCAACCACAGCCGGAATTATTCGAGCAGCAGCCGCAACCCGAACGGACATTGAGGTTGTACCAGTTCGAACAGCCACAGCCGTTGTTCGTCAGCCCATACTGCATTGCGTAGTACGCGTCATAGCAGCCGCAGTTATTGTTGTTAGGTACGCTCCTTGAACAACCACAGCCACATCCGCTGTTGCCGTTGTTACCTGAACGGTTCGAGCCGCAACCACAGCCGCAACCATTATTGCAGTTGTTGCCGTTGAGCAGACTCAAAATACCGCCGTTGTTACCTGAACGGTTCGAGCCGCAACCACAGCCGCAACCGTTATTGCCGTTATTCCAACCCGAGCAGCCACAGCTGCAGTTGTTGTTGAAAAGGTTCAATATCCCTCTGAAACAACCATTACAGTTATTGCACATATTTAGTTTTCCCTTTTTCTTTAGAATTAGAGCAAAGGTTTTCCCCCTCGCCCATACTTTATTCTATGAAAAAAGCGGCAGGAAAGTTCCCGCCGCAATTTGTTTGATAAAATTATTATTTACCGAAATATCTCTTTAAAAGACCTGCAAAGCCGGCGCCGTGACGGGCTTCGTCCTTTGCCATCTCGTGAACGGTGTCGTGTATAGCGTCGTAGCCGAGCTGCTTTGCGCGCTTTGCAATAGCAAGCTTACCTTCGCAAGCGCCTGCCTCTGCTGCGGCGCGAAGCTCGAGATTTTTCTTCGTGGAAGGATAAACGACTTCGCCGAGAAGTTCTGCAAATTTTGCTGCGTGTTCAGCCTCTTCGTAAGCGTAACGCTTGAAAGCCTCTGCTACCTCGGGATAGCCCTCACGTTCTGCCGCGCGGGACATTGCAAGGTACATACCAACCTCGGTGCACTCGCCGGTAAAGTGAGCGCGAAGTCCTTCCAAAACCTCTGCATCCTCCACCTTGCCGTCACCGATTACGTGTTCGCAAGCATATGTAGGTTTATCGTCAACAGGTGTAAATTTTTTTGCCTTGCAAACGGGGCAAACTTCTACGTCGTCCGCTACGATTTCACCGCAAA
>JAFLVP010000002.1:32539-144328 GCA_022508265.1 Clostridiales bacterium | reverse complement strand
AGGGTGTATATTTCGCGCTTTCCGCACGGCTTGCGCTTGAAATACGTTCAGTATTACTGCGCGCAATCTGCACAAAAATCATCGAAATCTACTTACTTAGGGTGCAAGGCAGTTTTTGCCATAAAATCAAAGCAAGACGAGGAGTTTGGACGCAGGCGTATTGAACATACGGCAAGTCCGAACGACAAAGTATTACAAAGATTTTATTTCAAAAACCTTGCGGGTTCGGCTCTCCTAAACTTAAAGGCTTGATATGTCAAAGAACACGCTTGAAAGAGTAAAAAAGGACAAGGGGTTCAGAATATTCGACTTGATTGTGTACGGCGTAATTATTTTAATTATCGCCGTATCCTTTATCGCGGTCTTTGCCACAAAAAACAGGAGTCCGCTTACGGGCGTGTGCGTATATCTCGACGAGAAATTGGTTTTCGAGTACGATTTCGAAAACGACAAAGTCACGGTGGGCAACGATATGGTTGTCAGTGACACGGAGAAGAGCCTGCAAGTCAAAGTTTCGAGCAGCTACGGCTACAACCTTATTATAATTGAAAAGAGCGGGAGCGTACGCATAAAGGACGCCGACTGCCGCGGGCACGACTGTGCATATTTCCCCGCGATAACGGACAATAACGGCATCATCTACTGCTCCCCGCACAGACTTAAAATTACGCCGAAAAACTACGACGACAGCAAAGTTACAATATAAAAATATCTCAACTGCAAAGGAGCTTAAAAATTAATGAAAAAAGTTGTCGGTATTATTATATTTATAATCAGTCTGTTTTCTCTATCCGGTTGCGCATTTATTGACGCACAGATTCGCGCCAAAACCCCACCGCCGGGCAGTATAGAAATAGAGGGAGAAGAGTACGTAACGGGTTTTTATGATAATTTATATGTAGCAGGAGTAAGCTATCGGGAGCCCGAGACGTGCCTGTTTACCAAATCGCCATATTTATGGTGGCATTTGGAAGACGGATTGTTCGATATGTATTGCTGTGAACACGTAGACTCGATGTGGTGGCATCCCACGCTGTACTGCAAAAAATCGCAGGTCGAAGAAGTAAAAAATTATTATTCGGATACTGAAAATTACGATTATTATATCGGTCTTTACGGAGAGGAACCCATACAGCTTCCCGACGACCTCGACCGTACTAATGCGGAAAACGCTATCTCTTTAATACTTAAAGACGACAATTACAGACGTAAAACTCTTCGCCGCGTTACATATAATATTACTATCAACGAATACGAGCGTTTTATATTTCACAGAAAGAGCAAAGACGGGCTATTTACAACTGTTAAAGAAAGTTTAATATATTATCAGAATAATATTTATTTAATGAATTACGAAGACGGTTCCAAAAACGTCACACACCTTTATATCCCGCCCGAAGAATTTAATGAATATCTGAGCAGTCTTTTACAAGAGTATAACTTGATTGAGTTTGATTAAAAAAAGCGGTTTAGCTGTCAGCTAAACCGCTTTTAATATTATTCAAAATTTGTTACACAGTGGCTACCTTTCTGCTTATTATTATATGCCTCGGGCATTTGGCAACGCAGGTTAAGCAACCCGTACACTTTGTGTAGTCGATAACGGGCAGATTATCCTGCATGGTAATCGCGCCGTGAGGGCAGGCTTTTGCGCACAGGCCGCAGGCTATACAGCCCACCTTGCACGCGTTCATAACTTCTTTACCCTTGCACTTTGAAGAGCAGGCAACAAAGACGGGCGCGGAGAAGGGGATACGCTCCACAATCTTTTTGGGACAGGTATTTATGCACGCGCCGCAGGCAACGCACTTGTCGGGGTCGACCTGTGCAAGCCGTGCAGTAACCTCTATCGCATTTTCGGGGCAGACAGATTTGCAATCTCCGCAGCCGAGGCAGGCGAACGGGCAAGTTTTGTTGCCTCCCAAAATGGAGTTGACGTCCTTGCAGGTGGGGTTGCCGAAGTATTCGAACTTATCTCCGCAGTTTTCGGTACTGCCGTTGCATTTGACGACCGCAACGGTAGGTTCCTCGTCTTTTAGTTCAACGCCGAGCAGCTTTGCAATTTCCGCCTTTTTTTCGGGCGAAGTTACATGGCAGTCGGAAAGATTTCCGCTTCCGTCCGCAAGCTTGGAGGCAAATCCGCTGCAACCCGAGCAGCCGCAGCCGCCGCAGTTTGCGCCCGCAAGATTTTCCAGAATTTTAGTTACTTTTTCGTCCACGTCAACCTTGAAAACCTTTCCGACAACGATAATGAGTATGCCGATTAAAAGCGCCGAGCCTATAAAAATACCCGCAACAATTCCGACCGTTATCCAGGTTTGAGCCGTTATTTCAAGTAAGTTCATTTCCGCCTCCTAAAACACCAAGAACGCCATGCAGATGAAACTTGCGGTTATCATCGCAATGGGGAAGCCCGAAAGCGCCTTGGGAGTTTTGTAGTAGTTAATCTTTTCGCGAAGTCCGCTCATAATTACCATAACGAGGGTAAAGCCGATTCCCGCAAAGAGCGCGTATAAAACCGCCCAGCCCATATTCATAGCGGCGTCGCCTATGATGTGCGACATATCGCCTATAACCAGCTCGGTAACGCCCAAAACAGCACAGTTGGTGGTAATGAGGGGCAGGTAAATACCCATCGAGTTATAGAGGGAGGGGGAGACCTTCTGAATAATCTTTTCAAGCATCTGCACGAGCGAGGCAATTATGAAGATAAAGAATATAATTTCCAAGAACTCTATGTGCAAATACGTCATAAGGTCGTAAATGGGGTATGTAACAGCCGTTGCAATTACCATAACAACCGTAACGGCAACGCCCATGCCGAGCGCCGAGGAGGTCTTTTTGGAAACGCCCAAAAACGGGCATATACCGAGCGTCTGTTTGGTTATAAAGTTATTCGTAAGTACCGCAGAGAGTATTATTGCAATCAATACAGCCATAATTTACGCTACCTCCTTTAAGAGATTTTCGCGCGAAAGCTTGTTGGCTTTGACCCGCCTCGACCTTTCGAAGCTGTCGATTATATACACGAACAGCGCAATAAACAGACCGTACACAAGGAAGGTTCCCGCGCCGGGCATTGCGAATATGCCGATAGTGAAGTCCATAATGTGCAGTCCGAAAAGCGAACCGCTTCCCAAAAACTCGCACACGATACCCATTAAAGTAAGCGCGCAGGTAAAGCCCAAGCCGTTTGCAAGGCCGTCAACCGCAGCCTCTCCCACGGTGTGCTTGTTTGCGAACGCCTCCGCTCTGCCGAGGATTATGCAGTTTACGACGATAAGCGCAAGGAAACCGCCCAAACTCTCGTATAAATCGGGTACGAACTTGTCGAGCACCATTCTAACGAGTGTTACAAGCGTTGCGATAACCACAATGTAGCAGGGCACGCGCACGGCGTTTGGAATAACTTTACGGAGAGCCGAAATTATAATGTTACTTAAAGTGAGTACTACGAGAACGCAAATTCCCATGCCCGCCGCACTCGTTGCCGAGGTTATAAGACCTAATGTGGGGCAGGTTCCGAGAACTAACATAAAGGTGGGGTTCTGGAAAATAAGTCCGTCTAAAGTAATCTTTTTGTACTTATTCATTATGCCACCTCCTCGCGGGTCAGGATATCTTTCTTAACCCATTCAACCGCGCCGTTTACTGCGTTGCAAATTGCGTTAGAGGAGAACGTTGCGCCCGAAGATATCGTTGCGTCGTCGCCCTTGGTCGTGAACCCGTCTTCGGGCAGATTCTTCGTGAAATCGTTAAGCATTTTCTCGGTAATCTTGCCGATAAAGGACTGGTTGGTATTTTCGCCTATCTGAACCTTTGCAATATTGAGTACAGTTCTGCTTTCAAAGTCTACGTTTATTGCTACCCAGCAGGTGACCGTTCCGCCCGAATATCCCTCTTTACCGCGGGACTGAACGAGGTAATTAACTTCGTCGCTGCCCTCGAATTTGATTATATATGCCGAAAGAATAGTAGCTTTTCCGCTTGTAACGCTTTGGGTAAGACCCTTGGGGTCCTTTTCGTCTGCGTCGATTATCTTGTCCTTGCCGTTCTCGTCCACACCGTGAACTATGGGGGAGGAGGCAGTGTAAACCTTTTTGACTGCGCGCTGTAATCTTTCGCCGTCGGAGACCTCCATAAAGCCGTAGGCAATGGTCAAAAGAACGCCGCTTACAAGCAGTACGCAAAGTAGCGTTACAATACACTTAAAGGCGTTGCTCTTAAAGAAACCTTTTACAGTCATCTTATTTGCCCTCCTTCTGCTTTTTTTCTTTTATGTAGCCGAAAGGCTTTCTTATGCAGTATCTGTCAATCAAGGGGGTTATAAGGTTCATAATCAGAATTACGAACGAAACGACTTCAACGCCCTTGTATGCGCGGAGAAGTGCGGTGATAACCGCGCCGGCTATGTAGTAGACGAGCTGTCCGTAAACGCCCTTGGGCGAGGTCACGTAGTCGGTAAACATAAATACCGCGCAGAACATCACTCCGCCCGAAAGAATATGGGGCAGGAAGAGCTCGATATTAAAGGTGTAGGTTTGGTAAGCAAAGCCCGAGAGTAGCACTGCGCAAATTCCGAACACCCCGATAAAGAGTAGGGGCTGCCACCATTTGATTACTTTCCTTACGCACAGGTAGATATAGCCTACTAAAACTGCGACCTTGCAGGTCTCGCCTATACAGCCCGCAACGCCCGTTCCGAGGAACAAATCGAGGGGTTTTAATAAAATCGTGGGGTTGGCAAATCCGTAGTCGGCGTTTGCGAGCACACCCGCAAGGCTGGTTGCGCCCGTGGAAACCGTAGCGGGGTCAACCGAGGCGCTGTCTATTGCGCCGATTAAGCAGGCGGTAAAGCTTGTCAAAGTAAAGCTCAAAAACATAAATACGCGTCCTGCCGCGGCGGGGTTTACAATGTTTTTGCCCGTTCCGCCGAACACCATTTTAACAATTACAATGCTGAAAACCGCGCCTATTGCAACCTCGTAGGTTACGCGCCACCATTCGGAGGCGGTTACGGGGATAACGAGCGCAAGAATAAGTCCGGTCACAATCGAAGTCAAGTCAAACTGCTTGAAAAACCGTCTTACGACAGCCTTTGCGTCCTTGCATTTTTGCGAAAAGCCCTTGTTTGCTATAAAATAGTAACAAAACTCGGACAAAAAGCACACCGCAACCGAAATGAGCTCGATTACGAGCGCCTGCCAGCCGAAGAACACACAGCCCATAATCGCGCAGGGCATAAGGGCAATCAGAACGTCAAGCATTATGTTGCGCGTCGTGCGCCTCGATTTCACGTGGGGAGGAGTGGAGACTACTATCGAATTATCCATTGTTTTTCTCCTTTTGCGTTTCGTCAGGCTTTTCTACTTTGCCCGAAAGGGTAGGAGCCACGGAGGGTGCGCTTCTGCCCTTCTGGTCGACGGGCTTGGGACCCGAGGGAATCGAAGCCTTGGAACGCAAATACGCCTTCGTAGCCCTTATCGCCTGAATTAAGGGGCGTTTGGCGGGGCAGGTGTACTCGCACGCGCCGCACTCTATGCAGGAGGGGGTGTTGCCGAATTTCGCCGCCGCCTCGAAGTCGCCCGCATTTGCATAGAACGCCGTATTCACGGGCATTAGGTGCATGGGGCAAACGTCTGCACATTTTCCGCAGTTTAAGCAGGGGGTGGGCTCTTCGGCCGCCGCCTCGTCCTCGGACAAAAGCAAAATGCCCGAAGTCGTCTTGTGCGTATATACGTCGTAAATGGAAAGCGCAACGCCCGTCATTGGCCCGCCCTGAATTGCCTTTTTGGGGGGAACGGGTTTTTCCGTTGCTGTCGCGTTGCCGTTTTCGTCCACGATATTTACAATTTGCTTAATCTCGCCGCCGCAGAACTCTACAATGTCCTTGACGCAGGTGCCCACCTTGACCCGAAGGTTTGAAGGGGTGGTAATTCCTTTGCCCGAGACGGTCAGAATACGCTCGTAGAGGGGCTTGCCCTTTTCAACCGCCTCGCACACGGCAAAGCAGGTTGACACGTTCTGAACGACGACTCCGCTGTCGGCGGGAAGCTTTCCGAGCCCTACTTTTCTGCCCGTCGTAACGTAGATAAGCTGTTTTTCGCCGCCCATAGGGTACTGCTTGCGCAAAATTACGACCTTTATATCCTCGTACGGCTCGAACGCCTTAATGCAGGCGGGCTTGTTCGCCTCGATGCCGATAACGATATTCGAAATGCCGAGAGCCTTTGCAATATATCTTGCGCCTCGGGCAATTTCGTCGGTATTTTCAAGCATAAGCCTGTGGTCGCAGGTCAAATAGGGTTCGCACTCCGCACCGTTTAAAATAAGTGTGTCAACGGGCGTTCTCGGCGCAACCTTTACGGCCGTGGGGAAGCCCGCACCGCCAAGACCGACTATACCGCAGTCGCGGATTCTTGCCTTAATCTCGTCCGCACTCGGAGAGGAGAGGGGGTCAAGATACTTCTTTTTACCCTCGCCGTCATTCTTTATAACTATAAATTTTTCCCTTGCACCGTTTGCGCCCGTCAGCTCTTTAATCTCGGTGACGGTGCCGCTCACGCTCGAGAAAACGTCGGACGAAATAGGCCCGTCGGCTCTTGCAATGAGCTCGCCCTCGCAGACCGTTGCCCCGACCTCAACCGCGGGTACGGCGGGTTTGCCGAGCGACTGCGAAAGCGAAATATAAACGGTGGGCGGCGCGGGCATCACCCGGGTTTGAGCGTTTTCCGAAAGGGATTTCGCCCCCTTCGGATGAATGCCGCCGAAGTAAAGTTTGCCTTTTACTGCTTTCAAATGTCAAACCTCCATCAGTAATTTAGTCGGAATTCCCTTGAAAATAACAAGGGTAATTCCGCCGACTGCCCCGCCCGAGAAAATTCCTATAAGCGCAAGGTAGGGCATATAACCGAATAATAAAGTCGAGCCTGTCAATAGCACGAAAATTATATTCTGCGTAATATTATGAAGTACGGCCGCCGCAACGGAGACCGCCATAACCGAAATTTTGGGATAAACGGTGTAAACGAGGATAGAGGACACCGCCATAGACACCACACCGCCCGTGAACGAGTACAAAAGAGCGGATAAATTTCCCGCAAACACCGCACCCAATACAGTGCGGGCAAAGAGCACCAAAAACGCCTCGACGGGGGAGTATAATATGAGTGCGGCAAAGGAAAATATATTGGACAGTCCCAGTTTCGCCCCCGGAATAAATAGGGGAGGCAACAGGTTTTCGATTATGAACATAATCAGGCTCAAACCCGTTAAAAGGGACAAAACCGCTATTTTTTTCGCCGTCGTTGTATTAGAGGTCATACTGCGTTTATTATATCACAATATTTATAATTAGTAAATATGAAATAATAAATATTTTCATATTTTGTTATGTGATTTCCGATTTTTGAATTTTTCCGTCATTTTTATTGATAAAGGCAAAAATAGTAAGCAGATTTAGTGTTGACAATTTCAATTATAGAATGTATAATAGCATACGGTTGAAAACTTGCTACTTAATTTAAAGGAGAAATTATATGGATTTAAAATATGAACGTAAAAACGTTTATAAGCATGCTGACGGAAAGCAACTTGAAAAAATTTACGAATTTTCCGAGGGATATAAAAAGTTTCTCGACAATTCCAAGACCGAGCGCGACGCGGCTATAACCGCCAAAAAGCTTGCCGAAGAAAACGGGTTTAAGCCCTTTTCCTTCTCCGAAAAGCTCAAGGCTGGGGATAAGCGTTACTTCATCAACAGGAATAAAAACGTATTTCTTATAAGAGTGGGCACGGAAAGCGTTGCCGAGCACGGCGTGAGAATAATGGTTGCGCACGTTGACTCGCCCCGCCTCGATTTAAAGCCCAACCCCATGTTCGAGGACTCGGGAATGTGCTTTTTAAAGACGCACTACTACGGCGGAATTAAAAAGTACCAGTGGACGGCTCTGCCCCTTGCCCTGCACGGCGTGGTTATGCTCCCCGGCGGGAAAGTTAAGGAAGTGTGCGTAGGCGAGGACGAGGACGACCCTATTTTCTACATAACCGACCTTCTGCCCCACCTTTCGGGCGAACAGATTACAAAGCCCGCGGCAAAGGTAATTGACGGCGAAAACCTCAACGCAATTATAGGCGGACTTCCCGCAGTCGGCGAAGAGGACGAAAAGGACAAGGAAAGCATAAAGAACGCAGTACTTAAGCTTTTAAATAAAAAATACGGTATGACGGAAGTCGACTTGCAGTGCTCGGAGCTTTGCTTCGTTCCCGCGGGCAAGGCGCGCGACGTAGGCTTTGACAAGGCGTTAATTTCCGCCTACGGACACGACGACAAGGTGTGCGCTTATCCCGAAATGCGTGCGATTTTCGATATGGACGAAAGCTCTCCCCACACGGTTATAGCGGTATTCGCCGACAAAGAGGAGGTGGGCAGCGACGGCACCACGGGTATGCAGAGCAAGGTCATCTGCGACGTTATCGAGACAATCGCAAACTCACTTGGCGCAAACCCCATCGAAGTAAGATACAACTCAAAGTGTATCTCGGCTGACGTTACGGCAGGCTACGACCCCGCGTTCGCTTCTGTATACGAAAAGAGCAATTCCACTTTCCTTTCCTGCGGTGCGGCTGTTTCCAAGTACACGGGCTCGCGCGGTAAGAATTCCACCAACGACACTCACGCAGAATTTATGGGCTTTATCCGCGATATTCTGGATAAGGACGGCGTTATCTGGCAGACGGGCGAGCTTGGCGCAATCGACATCGGCGGAGGCGGCACCGTTGCAAAATATATTGCAAATCTCGGCATAGACACGGTAGACGTAGGCGTTCCTGTGCTCTCGATGCACGCCCCCTACGAGCTCATATCAAAGGCGGATATCTATTCCCTGTATCTTGCTTGTTTAGCATTCTGTAAATAAGAAATAAAATTTTAAGGCGGTTCGCAATTGCGAACCGCCTTTATTTAATTCTTATATAGTAAATCACGAAAAATTCCTTGCTATTCTGCGCAAGGAATTTTTTGTGAAACTTTTATATATGTGAAGGTCTGAAGCTGTAAACCTTGTCAAGGGGCTGTCTTACGAATGCCTTGTACTTTTTAGCCGAAGATTCAAACAGGATATTAACTCTGTCGTCCGAGCTGACCGCAAGTCCTTCGGACATAGAGGGAAGGCTGTACGATCTTATAAACGATGGATAAATAGTATTGCCCTCGTTGTTTACGGTTTTCGAGCGGCTGTTTCCGTAGACGTAGTACACGTGTACGCCCGTATCGTAGTACGGTCTTACACCGCCGTAGGTTACGTCGGGATATTCGAAGCCCTTGCTGTCAAAAGTGGTATACAATACGCGGTTGCCACTCTGTTCGATAGTCTTGAAGTTGTACAGTATTATTTCGGAGTTTACAAGACCGTAGCTTTGCGAGAGTATCAAGGTATCGCCCTTGTTGGTTTCGGCACTGCCCGAAACTCTTGCAACGCCCTGTATTCTGTCGGGAATGGAGTAAATATTCTGTACTTTGGGCACCTGCTTGTTGAGCTTGTCGTTAGAGGATATTACCGTAAGCCCGTACTCGGTGGAGGAGGAGATATTGTACTCGTACATAAACGCCCTGTTCACGCTTCCGTCGGGAAGGGTAACGTGATGATTTTTAGGTGTTTCGTAATTGCCTGCGCGGTAGAACTCGCCCACGTACAGCCTTTCGGTAGTGGTGCCGGAGCTTGACGACGTCTTATAATAGTTTATAAACGACGCACTTCCGTTTACCTCAAAAGAGGTAGTGGTTCCGCACTTAAGCTCAAGCTCGCTGTTTTTAAGGCTCAACCTGATAATTTCGTCAACCGCGTTGTCGTAGTCGTTTACGGTACGTTTAATGCAGTAAACGGTGCTCTCCGAACCAATCCAAAATACCGTGCCGTTGGTGGCAACTCCGCCCACGTGACCGTAGAAGGGTTCGCCGCCGCGGTAGAGGGAGACGTAGCCCAAATATCCGCTCGTCCTGCCCGTAACGTATATGCGGGAGGGCTTGTCTTTGAAGTAAGCCGAAATAAAATAGTACTCCTGCATCTTTGCTTGGTTGGTGGGGTTTCCTTCAGCATCTAAAACGAATTCAACCTCGCCGCTCTTGTTGTAAAGCTTGTGGTTGGCGGTTGCAAGCCCTTGGGGGCATGCACCTTCGTCGAGACCGGGAATAGCAACCTCCTCGCGGAAATTGTTGCCGAAATCATCGTAGCTGTCGCCCCAGAACCACATCATCAGAAATATAGCAAGGAACACGACAACCGAAAACAGAGTTGTAAAAACTATTAAGCCTTTCTTATGTTTCATACTTTTGCCTGAAAAAAATAAATCTTTTTAAAGTATTATACCAAAAGTCTTTGAAAATTGCAAATAAAAATAATTCCAAATTTAACTTCAATATATAATATTGATACGCGCGGCCCGATTTTTTCGGGTCGCGCGCAAACGTAGCGTTTAATTTTCGTGAACTAACCGAATATCGCTTTTAAAATAAGACCGAATATGAAGGTGGCAACCGCACCGATAAATGCGAGAAAGATTTTAAAGCCGATATCCCGTTTTTGCTGATTTTTTTGTCTTTTGAAAGAAAAGCCGCTCTCTTTGAGGTTAATAACGTACATTTTTTCGCCCTTTCTCTCGGACAAAATCAAGTCGAAATATCCGTCGCTTTTCAAATTCAAAAGTATTTCTTCAAGCCTTTCCTCGCTGTAACGGCGCTTGGCGGGCAGCACCGACATAATATCGAGGTGGGAGATAAGGCAGCTCTCCGTCCCGTCGCACAGGTCAAACACGGCGGACATCACCTCGCTTTCGCATTTTGAAAGCATCTATATTACCCAAATAATCAGGGAAACTATTATACTTCCCAAAGCTCCGCCCAATAATGCCGCAAAAAAAGCCGCCGCCGTGCCCGTCTTCACTACAACGACTTCGCGCTCATCCTCTGCAAATTCGGGTTCCGGCTCTTCAACGTAATCCTTTAAAGGCGCAACGCAGAACATTCCGCCGCCCGCATATTTAAGGTCGATATATCCCTCTTCTGCAAGCTCCTTGCACGCATCCTGAATAGCTTTCCCGTCAATTTGCGTGCCGAGCGCCTCTTTAAATTCCTCCTCGGACAAAATAATATATACGCCCTTTTGGGCAGAAGAGTTTATTTTTGCAAGTATATCGCGGTTAATCGTGTCCATTTATATTATTATTGAACACTTTGCAAGAAAATTAAACGGTAACCGGATAATTTCTGATCCGAACCCGCTTTAACGGGCGTCACTGCGCCGACATACTCCAAATTACTCCGCCGACGAAGAAAGCGACGAGTCCGACGAAAATAATATAAGTAATAATTGTAAGTATTAAAACGCCCTTAAAATTTTGTCTCTTTTTCTGCGTTCCCAAAAATGAGATAGAGGCAATACAAAAGAGAATTGCGGCAAGCAGCGAATACACCGCAAGGGGAGTGAAGGTAAGAGCAAAAAACAGTCCGCCGAGCGCGGTGCAAATAAGCGCAACTATAAAATACGCCTTGCCGCTCTTTTTTGCCTCTTCGCCCTTTTCTTGAGTCTGCGCTACGGGCGACTCGCTTTGAGCGGGAGCAGGGGCGCTTACCTGCGTATTCTGTTGTAAGGTGGGTGCTGGCGAGCTTGCGGGTTGAGTTGTCTGCGTAGTTTGCACAGTCTGATTTGAGTTCTGTTCTGCCATAATTTATTCCTTTATATGCATATATGTTGAGTTAGTTTAATTTATTGCGCCGAATTTTCGTGCGGGTTTGCCTCGGCGAGCAGGGTCTTATAGTCGGTATAAACCACAAATCCCGCCGCCCCGCCGCTCGGTTTTTTAACGAATTTGGCAAGGGCGTAATCCACGGGGATTTTTCCGCCCGACTTTCCGTCCGAGTAGTTTACGCAAATTTCCGCCGCCACGAGCAACACCTCGTCGGGCACGGGCTTTCCGTCCGTGATAATTCCCACGTGAGAGGAGTGGTAGCTCTGCGTGTGAAGCCAGATATCGTTCGGAGCAAGCCTCTTTAAAAGTCTGTCGTTTTGCAGGTTGTTGCGCCCCGAAATTATCTTAAACCCGTCCACAAAATATGTCCTCGGAGGCAGCGCCTCGTCTTTTTTCTTCTTGGGCTGAATTTCGGGCTTTGAAATTCCGCAGGAAATAAGCTCTTCCTCGATTGCCTGCAAGTCGCAGAGGCAGTCGGCGGAAAAAAGGTGCGCCTTTATGCTGTTCAGATATTTAAGTCTGTCCTCGGTCTGTGCCTTTTGTTCGGAGACGCTTGCCGCCGTGCGCTTGAGCTTTGCGTATTTTCTGAAAAATTTCTGTGCGTTGTCGGCGGGGGAGAGGCTCTTATCAAGCGCAATCGTAATCGTGCCTCCCGCCTCGTCGTAGTAGTTGACCGCCTCGAATTTGTCCGCGCCCCGCTCTATTTTATACAGATTCGCCGTCAAAAGCTCGCCCTTTAAGCGGATATTGTCCGCCCCGTCGCACTCAAGCAGCTTTTGGCTCTCTTCAGACAGCCTTTTTTCGCATTTTTTCAATGCGGAATTTAAAATTGTCAGAATTCTGCGCTTTTTTAATTCGAACTCGTCCTTTTGCGTAATATACGCGTAAAACGCCGCCTGCGCCTCCAAAACCGAGGGATAATTTTTCGCGCTTTTATCTGCCGAGCGCACCTTAAAATCGACGGGCTCGCCGTCTTGGTAAATTACGCAGGGCTCGCAAAAGCCGCCGCAGAGATAGTCTTGAATTTGTTCGAGAGTCGCGTTTTCTCCGTAGGTTATAGCTATGTCTAGGGCGGTGGAGTAGGCAACGCCCTTGATATTGTCGGAAATGAACTTCGCCAAATCCGAAGTTTTATTTTCAAACAGCCTTTCAAGCCCCTTTCTGTCGTTCGGGGAAATCTTATCCTGACCCGCGGGCAGGGTATATTTGACCCCGGAAAAGAGCACACGCCTCGTGTTTTCGCCTATCGCCGTCTGCTTGAGCGCACCTAAAATAACTCCGTCCTTTACGAGTGCGGCGTTGGAGTACTTGCCCATAAGCTCCAAATAGAGCCGCATGGGCACGATTTCGAATTCAGAGGTGCACAAAAAGTCTAAAAATATAACCCGCTCGTCCTCGATTTGCTCTATATTTGTAATCTGCGCATTTTGCAGGTGCTTCCGAAGCAGCATACAAAAGGAGGGGGCCGTCTTGGGCGCGGGGGATTCCGTTTTGCATAAATTTATGCGGCAACCCTTTGCCGAAAGACAGGTTTCGAGTTTAACCGAGCCGTTTTGTGTGTATATAATAAATGAAAGACAGTCTTTCGACGGCTGTGTTATTTTGGAAATTTTTCCGCCGATAAGCCTTTCTTTAAGTTCGCTTGCAATATATTTAATTGTAAAAGCGTCCTGCGGCATAAAACTCCTTTTCACGAAAAATTGAAAGCGCAAAGTAGCTTTTAATTTTTGTGAACTATTTAAACATTTTACGGCGCAAGCAGAACCACGCTTCTGCGCCCGCGCACCCAATTTGCGAATGCTTTCGCCTCGGTGGAGGGGAATTTGCGCAATTAAATAATTGTGTGCCCTTATATATTGCGCAAAGGGGAACATAGTTTCCAAAACTCACGAAAAATTGAAAGCGCAAAGTAGCTTTTAATTTTTGTGAACTATTTATAGTATATAGTAAAAAAAATAAAAAGTAAATACATTTGTAAGCGCAAAACGCTTTTCAAAATTTTTGCTATGTGTTAAAATAACCTTCGTATAATAAAAATAAATTTACAAGCCGTAAAAAGCGGCAAGAGGAGTCAAAATGAACTACACCAAGTCGGCCGGGGAAAAGAGCACGGTAAAAATCACTTTTAATTTTACAGAGGAAGAGTGGACGGAAGCAATACAAAAGGCGTATTTGAAATCGCGCGGCAAGTATTCCGTTCCGGGCTTCAGAAAGGGCAAGGCGCCCCGCCCCGTGCTTGAAAATTACTACGGGCACACCGTATTTTTCGAGGACGCGCTCAACGTGCTCTACGCCGATAACTACTTCACGGTAATCGAAAAGGAAAAGGACAGCTTCACTGCCGTAGGCGACCCCGAAGTGTCGATAGACGAAATAGGAAACGGCAAGGGCGTTGCGTTTACCTGCGCGATACCCGTAAAGCCCGAAGTGGAAATTGAAAAATATACAGGTTTAAAAATCAAAAAGTATGAGTATAATGTTACCGACGCGGACGTTGACAAGGAAGTCAAAAAGCTTTTGGAGCGCGACGCCAAAAAGGTTGAGGTAGAAGGCAGACCCTGCAAGTCGGGCGACACCGTAAATATCGATTTTTCGGGCAGCGTGGACGGCGAAAAATTTGCGGGCGGCACCGCCGAGGACTACGACCTCGTTTTGGGAAGCGGCAGCTTTATCCCCGGCTTCGAGGAGCAGGTTGAGGGTATGGAAATAGGCTCCGAGCGCGATATAACCGTAAAATTCCCCGAGGACTATCAGGCGGATAATCTCCGCGGAAAGGACGCCGTTTTCCATATCGTGTTGCATAAAATTCACGAAAGCCAACTTCCCGAGCTTACAGACGAATACGTAAAATCGCACGCCGGCGTCGACACCGTGGAGGCGTACAGAAAAAAGACCCTCGAAAAGCTCACGAGGGAGGCTGAAGGCAGAAGCAGGGACGAGACGGAAAATTCCATAATAGAGGAAATTAAGAAATACGCAAAGTGCGAAATTCCGCAGGCAATGATTGAAAACGAGATTGACAGAATGGTCAGAGATTTCTCGTACAGACTTTCCTATCAGGGCTTAAAGCTTGAAGATTATATCAAATATATGGGGCTTACGATGGAGCAGTTCCGTTCGCAGTTCAAAGAGCAGGCAGAGCCCCGCGTGCTTTCGCAGCTCGTAATCGATAAGATTATAAAAACGGAAAACATCAAGGCGGAAGAGAGCGAGATTGACGCAAAGCTTGCCGAGCAGGCGGAATCGGTCGGCAAGACTGCAGAGGAATACAAAAAGTCGGTTGACCCCAGACAGATTGAGTATATCGAAAACGATATTATAATAACCAAACTGTTCGACTTCCTTAAAAACAACAACGAGCTCTACGCCGACGGGGAAAAGCCCGCGGCAAAGAAAACAACAACCGCAAAGAAAACGACAACTAAAAAAGCACAATAACAAACGTTTTTAACAATTTACGGCGCGCCCCAAAATCACACTTTTGGGGATGCGCACCCGATTTGCGAATGCTTTCGCCTCAGTGGAAGTGAATGCCCGCAATTCAATGCTTGTTTGCCCTAAATTATTGCGGGCAGAGAAACTTAGTTTTTAAAAGTCACGAAAAATTGAAAGCGCAGAATAGCATTTAATTTTTGTGAGAGGGGAACAAAGCCCCCGCAAAAAAGACAACGGCTAAAAAATCCTGATTTTAAATTTATAACGGAGTAGCTATATTTATATGGAGAACACGGTTAAAGGCGCGCTTGTGCCCTATATCGTCGAACAGACTTCCCGCGGGGAGCGTTCGTACGACATTTACTCAAGACTTTTAGAGGACAGAATTATATTTTTGAGCGGCGAGATTGACGACGCAGTTGCAAACACCGTCGTAGCCCAGCTTATCTATCTTGAGGCAAAGGACCCTCAGAAGGACATTTCGTTGTACATCAACAGCCCCGGCGGCTCGGTTTCGGCGGGACTTGCAATCTACGACACTATGAACTACATCAAGTGCGACGTATCTACAATCTGCATAGGTATGGCGGCGTCGATGGGTGCGTTTCTTTTGTCAAGCGGACAAAAGGGCAAGAGATACGCCCTTCCCAACAGCGAAATTATGATACACCAGCCTCTCGGCGGCGCGCAGGGTCAGGCAAGCGATATTAAAATTGCCGCAGAACACATTCTGCGCACCAAACAGAAGCTCAATTCGATACTTGCGCAGAATTCGGGCAGACCTATTTCCGAAATCGAGAGAGATACCGACAGGGACAACTATCTTTCGGCACAGGAGGCGCTCGAATACGGACTTATCGACAAGGTATTCTTCAAAAGATAAAGACGCGGAGTTGCGACTTTAAAAAG
The DNA here is from genome assembly GCA_022508265.1 of Clostridiales bacterium. Lineage (GTDB taxonomy): Bacteria > Bacillota > Clostridia > Christensenellales > Borkfalkiaceae > Coproplasma. Next base: position 128,239 of record JAFLVP010000002.1, on the reverse strand, counting down.
GCGAGGATTAAAATTTGAAAAACATTAAATTCTGCTCGTTCTGCGGAAAGCCCGAAGCGCTTGTAAAGAGGCTTATCACGGGCAAGGACGGGGCGTGCATCTGCGACGAGTGCGTAGAGATATGCAAGGATATGGTCAAGGAAGAGGAGCAAAGCGGACTTAAACCCGTTCCCTTGAAAACTCCCGCAGAGATAAAAGAGGAGCTTGACAAGTATATCGTAGGACAGCACGAGGCGAAAAAGGTACTCTCCGTTGCGGTGTACAACCACTACAAGAGAATAAACGGTACGCTCTCCAAAAAGGACGACGGCGATATCGAAATAGAAAAGAGCAACATACTACTGCTCGGTCCCACGGGCTGCGGCAAGACTCTGCTTGCAAGAACGCTTGCACGGATTTTGAACGTGCCCTTTGCTTCGGCGGACGCCACCACGCTTACGGAGGCGGGTTACGTCGGCGAGGACGTCGAAAATATTCTGTTAAAACTCATTCAGAACGCCGACTACGACATAGAAAAGGCTCAAAGGGGCATCATATATATTGACGAGATAGACAAGATTGCAAGAAAGAGCGAAAACGTGTCTATAACGCGCGACGTCTCGGGCGAGGGCGTACAGCAGGCGCTTTTGAAAATTATCGAAAGCACGGTAGCCAACGTTCCCCCGCAGGGCGGGAGAAAGCACCCTCAGCAGGAGTGCCTGAGGCTTGACACCACGAATATTCTCTTTATTTGCGGCGGTGCGTTCGTAGGTCTTGACAAGATAATTCAAAAGCGCAAGGACAGCACGTCTCTCGGCTTCGGCGGTCAGATAAAAAATGCGGAAGAGAACGACGTTTACGAAACTCTCTCCGACGTCAAACCGCAGGATTTGACAAAATTCGGGCTTATTCCCGAATTTGTGGGAAGAGTTCCCATAGTAGTCAGCCTGCACCCTTTAAACGAGGAGGCGCTTGTAAACATCTTAACCCAACCTAAAAACGCCATAATAAAACAGTACCAAAAGCTGATTGCAATGGACGGAGCAAAGCTCACGGTAGAGGACTCCGCCGTGCGCGAGATTGCCAACACGGCAATTCGCTTAAAGACGGGCGCAAGAGGCTTGAGGACCATCATAGAGGGATTTATGACTTCGGTCATGTACAAGGTGCCTTCGGAAAAGAATATTGCGGAGGTCATAGTCACTAAAGAGTGCGTGACTGACAACGCCGAACCCAAGATAATCTATAAAGAATCGGCGTAATCAGCCACATTGTAATAAGTTATAATTTATCACAATAAGACTTTAGTACTAACTTACTTTCCCCCTCAACCGAGGGGGAATAATTAAAAGGAGAAAAAATGGCTGGAAAGACGATAGAACGTCTGCCCGTTGTTGCCCTTCGGGGCAGGGTAATTTTCCCCAATACGGTCGTCAGCTTCGACGCGGGCAGGATCATAACGCTAACCGCAATCAAGGCGGCTTCGGCGGGGGATTCCCGTCTTTTGGTGTGTATGCAAAAGGACGCGGACAAGACGGACATAACCCCCGACGATATTCATCTTGTGGGAACGGTTGTAAGACTGAGGCAAGTCACAAAGCTCCCCGGAAATAATATAAGAGTTACCGTGGAGGCGCTGTATCGCGCACAGGCGGGTGCGCTCGAGCTCGAAGACGGCACGCTTTTAGCGGACTGCGCCGAATTAAAATCGATTCACGGTGATAAGACGGTGGAGGAGGCGTATTTCCGCACGGCAAAGAGCGTGTTCCCCGAAATAATTCAATCGGACAGCAAGATGGGCAAGGACGTAATTGCTCAGCTTGAAAAGTGCGAAGAGCCCGACGAGTACGTCAATATCGCCACCCACTATATTAACGCCAAGACCGAGAAAAAGCAGGAAATTTTAGAGTGCGTGCGCGTTGTAGACAGGCTTGAGCTCTTTGACAATATGCTCAACGAGGAGCTTGAAATAAGCCGACTTGAGCGCAAGATAAACGCAATGGTGCGTCAGAGCATAGAGAAGAACCAAAAGGACTACTATCTCCGCGAGCAGCTCCGCGCAATTCATACCGAGCTCGGCGACGACGAGGAGGAGTCGGAGGAATTGAGGAGGCGCATAGAGCAAAAGGCTATGCCCGAGGAGGCGGAAAAGAAGTGCCTTAAAGAGCTTTCGCGTATGTCCAAAATGCCAAGCTCCTCGCCCGAATACAACGTTTTAAGACTGTACCTTGACTGGATGCTCGACATCCCTTGGAGCGAGCAGACCGAGGACACGCACGATTTAAAGGACGCCGTCAAAATTTTAAACGACGACCACTACGGACTTGACAAGATAAAGGAGAGAATAACCGAGTACCTCGCCGTATTAAAGCTAACGGGCGGCTTGAACGCACCCATACTTCTTCTCGTAGGTCCCCCGGGAGTGGGCAAGACCTCTATCGCGCACTCGATTGCGCGCGCACTCGGCAGAAAATTCGTAAGGATGAGCCTTGGCGGCGTCAAGGACGAGTCCGAAATACGCGGACACAGAAAGACCTATATCGGTTCGATGCCGGGGCGCATCATAAACGGACTTAAAACGGCGGGCACGGTAAACCCCGTGTTCCTTTTAGACGAGGTAGACAAGCTCTCCTCGGATATGCGCGGCGACCCCTCGAGCGCACTTTTGGAGGTTTTAGACCCCGAACAGAACTCGACTTTCCGCGACAGATACCTCGAAGTCCCCTACGATTTAAGCAAAATTCTGTTCATAACTACTGCAAACTCGCTCGACACGATCCCCCGTCCCCTTTTGGACAGAATGGAGGTCATACAGTTAAGCGGCTACACGCTTGAGGAAAAGCGCGAAATCGCAAAGAGGTATTTAATTCCCAAAAAGAGCGAGGCAAACGGACTTTCCCCCGACTGTCTTACGATAGAGGACGGCGCGTTGGACGAAATTATTTCGGGCTACACTATGGAGGCGGGCGTTCGAAATCTTGAAAGAAATATCGACGCAGTTTGCAGAAAAGTGGCAGTTCGCCGTGCCGACGGCAACGATGAGGCGGTTACTGTTACCGCAGATAACGTTGCGGAATACCTCGGCGTTCGCAGATACGAAAAGGACGAGGCGTTATTTAAAGACGAAGTAGGCGCGGCAACGGGGCTTGCCTGGACTTCGGTAGGCGGAACGACGCTTACTATCGAAGTTTCGGCTATGCAGGGCAAGGGGGATATACTCTTGACGGGCAAGCTCGGCGACGTAATGAAGGAGAGTGCAAGGGCGGCAATAAGTTATATCCGCTCGAACAGCGCAAGCTACGGAATAGACAACAAGCTCTTTGAAACCACGGATATTCATATTCACGTACCCGAGGGCGCAACTCCCAAAGACGGACCGAGCGCGGGCATAACAATGGCAACGGCAATTCTTTCTGCGTTCACCAAAAAACCCGTTAAAAAGTCCATTGCTATGACGGGCGAAATTACTCTTCGCGGCAAGGTTCTGCCCATCGGCGGGCTGAAAGAAAAGGCGCTTGCGGCGTACAGAATAGGGGTTAAAGACATAATAATCCCGCAGGGCAATAAAAAAGATTTGGAAGAAATACCCGCAGAAATCCGCGACGAACTCAATTTTATACCCGTTACGGATATAGATACGGTGTTTAAGACGGCAATTTCGGGGATATAATGCTTAAAATCACAAATGCGGAATTTGTAACGAGCGCGGCTCGGCGCGAGCAATTTTTAAAGACGGATAAGCCGATAATTGCAATCTGCGGCAAGTCCAACGTCGGCAAATCGAGCTTTATAAACGGCTTAGCGGGCAGAAAAAAGCTTGCGCGTGTCTCAAAGGAGCCCGGTCGCACACGACTTGTAAACTACTTCGATTTCGGGGAGTTTATCCTTGCCGATTTACCCGGCTACGGCTTTGCGCGCGTTTCCAAAGAGGAAAAATTAAAGTGGGTGAAGCTTTTGGACGGCTTTTTTGAGGAAAAAGGCAATATCGCGCACGTCTTTTCGCTTGCCGATATCCGCCACGACCCCACCGAGGACGATAAGCAGATGGTGGAGTACCTCTATTACCACACGATACCTTTTACGGTAATTGCAACTAAGGCCGACAAAATTTCCAAGGCGGCAATAGGAAGAAGTCTTATAAATATTTCTTCGATTTATAAGTGCGGCGCGGATAATATAATTGCCGTGTCCTCGGAGACGAAATACGGCTTTGAAAAAGTGCTCGAAAGACTGACCGAGATAATAGAATTTCACAAAAATTAAAAGCTATTCTGCGCATCTCCAAAAGCGTGGTTTTGGGGCGCGCCGTAAAGAATTTGACGATAATTCATACAAATAGTTGCTTCTGTGCAGGCTATTTAAATTTAATAAAAACACCGACGACGAATAATTTTCCCCAAACACAGCCACACTTATAGTAGCTAAAAAATGGTGGAGGGAAAACATATGGTATTTTTTAACGTGTTATCTTACGTACTTGCCATAATCGGCGCATTGAATTGGGGGCTTTACGGAATATTCGGCTTTAATCTTGTCAGCTGGATATTTATGGGACCCCGCTCGGTAGGCTCAATTATCGTCTACGTTTTAATAGCGCTTGCGGCAATATGGCTTATCATCTCGCCCTTTATCACGGGTCACGGACTTCGTTTAAAGGTAAAAGAGAACAGAGAACAACAAACACAGTCTTAAAAAGACGCGGCTTATCGCCGCGTTTTTTACATTAAAATATTGCCAACACATTTAAAGTTTGATATAATTAGTGGCATGGAAAATATATATTATCCTTCAAAAGACGGAAAAAATACAATTCACGCCTGCATATGGCGCCCGGTCGGCGAAATTAAGGGTGCAGTGCAGATTATTCACGGTATGGCGGAGTACGCCGAAAGGTATTCCCCTTTTGCCGAGTTTTTAGCCGAAAACGGCTATCTCGTCTGCGCGGAGGACCACCTCGGACACGGAAAGTCGGCAAAGTCGGAGGAGGATTTGGGGTATTTTTGCGACCAAAGGGATATTGAAATCGTCATATCCGACATCCGCGAATTACAGCTCTTAATTCAGGAAAAAACGGGCACTATTCCATATTTCGTGCTCGGTCACAGTATGGGCTCGTTTTTCTGCCGAGCCTATATTTCGATGTTCGGAACGGACGTTTCGGGCGCAATTGTTATGGGCAGCGGCTTCAAGGGCAAGCCCCTTTTGAACACCGCTCTTTTTATGGTAAATTTAAACGCCCTATTTAAGGGGTGGAGGAATAGGAGCAAGTTCATCAACAATCTTGCGTTCGGCGGCTATAACAAGAAAATAAAGCCCGTAAAAACGGAAAACGATTGGCTCTCCGTAAACCCCGAAAATGTCGATATTTACCAAGCCGACCCCCTCTGCGGATATAAATTTACAAACAACGGCTACAAAATTCTTTTCTCGATTATCAAAAGAGCCTGCTCGTCCAAGACTATAAAGTCAACTCCCAAGGTCTTGCCCGTGCTTTTGGTTGCGGGCGAGGACGACCCCGTGGGCGACTACGGCAAGGGAGTTTTAAAAACTCACCAAAAATTCAAGGCGGCGGGGATAAAGGATTTGTCCGTAAAGCTATACAGTAACAGCCGCCACGAAATACTCAACGACTACTGCAAGGACGAAGTTTACAAAGATATTCTTGTCTTTTTAAATTCACACATATAACAGTGTTCACGAAAATACAACTCTATTCTGCGAGTTGTTTTTTCCGTGATTTTTGGGAACCGGGTTCCCCTTTGCACAATATTTAAGGGCACACGATAATACAATTGTGCAAATTCCCCTCCGGTGAGCCGTAGGTATACGCAAATTGAGTGCACAACAAAAAAGCGTGTTTTTTGTTGTGCCGTAAGTAATTATAAATATGGTAAAATATGTTACAGAAATTTGAAGTTACAATTCCCGAGCTTTCGGGGGATAAAGAGCGCAGCGCGTACATATATCTGCCTGAAAATTATGGAAACGGAAAAAAATATCCCGTCTTATATATGTTTGACGGGCACAACCTCTTTTATGATGAAGACGCAACATTTGGCAAGAGCTGGGGACTGAAAGAATATCTCGAAAGAGCGGAGGCGGAGATAATAGTCGCGGCTGTCGAGTGCAACCACGAGGGACACCGCCGGCTTGAAGAATATTCGCCCGTGGATTTTACGCTTAAAGACGGAACGGCGTTAAAGGGGCAGGGCAGGATATATATGGACTGGCTCGTCAATGAGTTCAAGCCCTATATAGACAAGAATTACGACACGTTGCCCGACAGACACAATACGGCAATCGGCGGCAGCTCAATGGGCGGACTTATGACTTTTTACGCCCTCTGCAACTACAACGAAATTTTTTCGCGCGGGGCGGCGCTTTCCCCCAGCCTTTGGCTCGGAGACGGCAACCTCTGCGGCTTTATAGACGGTGCAAAATTCAAAAAGGACACCGTGATATACACAGATTACGGCAGTAAGGAGTTTTCAAACCACAGCCGTCAGAAAAAGGCTTTTGCCGAAACCTGCGGGGCGCTCATTGAGAAAAACGCAGTTTTAACCGCCCGAATAGTTGAGGGCGGAACGCACTGCGAGGCGTCGTGGGAGAGGAGTATTCCCTATTTTATGAAAGCGCTGTTTGATATAGGCTGACGCAGAGCTCGTCTTATAAGCGGCGCAGCTCTTTGTTGCGTTTGCGTTTTTGCTTGGTCATTTACGGCTTAGTAAACTCCCTGCGCAAAAGCCGCACGCTCCTCGACCTGCTTGCTTCTAAAACGAGCAAATCTGCAAAAAAGTCAGCTGACTTCTATGTAACTATTTAAAGGATAAAATATGAATTTTATTTTTATTTCGCCCAACTTTCCCGAAAATTATTGGCATTTCTGCCGTGAGCTCAAAAATGACGGCGTGAACGTGCTCGGCATAGGCGACTGCCCCTACGAGAAGCTCACGAACGATTTGAAGAGCTCTTTAAACGAGTACTACAAGGTTTCCGACCTTGAAAACTACGACGAGGTATTCCGCGCCGTGGCGTTTTTTACCTTCAAATACGGTAAAATCGACTTTATCGAGAGCAACAACGAGTATTGGCTTGAGCGGGATGCAAAGCTTCGCACGGAGTTCAACGTACAGGGCTTGAAGTCGCGGGATATGTCCAAGATAAAGTACAAGTCCAAGATGAAGCGCTACTATAAAAAGGCGGGCATAAAGACCGCGCGTTACTGTCTTGTAAAAAGTCTTGCAGGCTGTAAAAAGTTTATCGAAGAGGTCGGCTATCCCGTAATAGTAAAGCCCGACAACGGCGTGGGTGCAAGCTGTACCTACAAGCTCGAAAACGAGGACGAGCTTAAAAGTTTTTACAGCACCAAGCCGCCCGTACAGTTTATAATGGAGGAGTATATAGACGGTGTGGTTCAAACCTACGACGCAATCGTGGACGGGCAGGGCAGCCCCGTATTCGAAACGGGCAACGTCACGGTAGATTCCTGTATGGACACTGTAAACAGCGGGGGTAATTTTGCGTTCTATATCCTGAACGAGCCCTACGACGACGTGCGCGACGCGGGCAGGCGCACTTTAAAGGCGTTCGGCGTGAAGAACAGATTTGTGCATTTCGAATTTTTCCGTCTTAATTCCGACCAATATATGGGCAAGAAAGGCGAGGTCGTAGCTTTGGAGGTAAATATGCGCCCCAGCGGCGGCATTTCGCCCGATATGATGAACCATGCAAACAGTACGAACATCTACAAAATTTGGGCGGACGTGATGACCTACGGCAGCTCGCTTGTAGGCTGCGGCGAAAAGTACTACTGCGGATTCGCCGGAAGAAGGAACGGAAAGCCGTTCAAGTACTCCGAGCAGGACATAAAAGATATGTATTCGTCCCATATTAAGGCGATTGAAAAGGTGCCGGAGGCGCTTGCTCCCATAATGGGCAACCTTATGTTTCTTGCAACCTTCAAAAAAGAGAGCGAACTCAAAGAGTTCTATAAAGACGTGTTTGCATAAAAAACAATACTGTACTTAACGCCGCGCGGACTTTCCGTCCGCGCGGCTAATTTTTATTTTTTGTGTTCTAAATTGTCAGAAAGCCTCGTATGTTATTGTACACAGTATTGTTATTTTGCGGAGGCGGATATGCTTGATTACAACGTTTACGAGGACATCGCCAAAAGGAGCGGCGGAGATATTTACGTAGGAGTGGTGGGACCCATGCGTACGGGCAAATCCACGCTCATAAAAAGGTTTATGACGGAACTTGTCATACCCAATGCGGAGGACGGCAACCTCAAGAGCGTTATGACCGACGAGCTTCCGCAGTCGGCGTCGGGCAAGACGGTAATGACGACCGAGCCCAAATTCGTGCCTGCAAAGGGTGCTACGGTAAAGATAGACGGCGCGGTTGGCAACGTGCGTTTTTGCGACTGTGTCGGCTATATTACGAACGGCGCAAGCGGAATAGAGGAGGACGGCAAGCCCCGCCTTGTGAACACGCCTTGGAGCGAGACTGCCCTTCCATTTGCGGAGGCGGCGGAACTCGGCACCAACAAGGTAATAAACGACCACTCCACGATAGGTCTTTTGGTTACTACGGACGGCAGTATTGCCGAAATCCCGCGCGACGGGTATATTGATGCGGAGGAGCGCACGGTTGCTGCTTTAAAGAACGCAAATAAGCCCTTTATAATAGTTTTAAACTGCGCCCAACCCGACAAACCCGCCGCAAAAAAGCTTCGCGAAGAGCTTGAAAACAAGTACGGCGTAACGGTAATTGCTTTGAACTGTGAAAAGACGGATGCTGCGGGACTTTTAAACATTTTAAAGGCGGTACTATTCGAGTTCCCCGTAGTGTCTTTCGACATAGATATCCCCGCTTGGACGCGCTTTTTACCGCAGGAAAACAGCGCTATCGGCGAGCTTTTGGACAGAATACGCGGCGTCGCGCCCAATATCTGCAAGATGAAGGACTGCACGGGCTTTGACAACGCGCTTTCGGACTGCAAGTTCTGGAAGGACGGAATTACCCTTTCAATGAACCTTGCAACGGGCAAGGCGACGTTAAACGCCTACGTAAAGGACGGAATATTCTACGATATGCTGTCCGAGATTGCGGGCGAGGGAATTACCGACGAATACACGCTTATGCGTTACGTTCGCGGCACCTCGGATGCAAAAAAAGGTTACGATAAAATCAAGGACGCGCTCGAATGTGCCAAAGTCAACGGCTACGGCATAGTCGAACCCGATGACGGCGATATGAGTCTCGACGCTCCCAAAGTAGTCCGTCAAGGAGGGAGTGTGGGCATCAAGCTCCGCGCATCCGCCCCCAGCTATCACATAGTTAAGATAGACGTACACGGCGAGGTCAGCCCCATTATGGGCAACGCCACTCAGAGCGAGGGCATAGTTCAGGGAATGATGAACGGCTTTGAAAGCAACCCCGAGGGCATGTGGGATACCAACGTGTTCGGAAAGTCGCTCCGGGGTATGGTAAAGGAGGGGCTCGCGGGCAAGGTAACCTCCATGCGCGACGAAACCAAGACCAAAATGCGCCGCGCAATAACGCGCATAGTCAACGAAGGCAAAGGCGGAGTTATCTGTATAATACTATAAAGATTCACAAAATTTGCTTGCTATTCTGCGCCTGAAGTTGAATACCCGTTAAATTTTCGTGAGTGTAAGAAACTATATTTCCATTAACGCAATATAAAAATAAGCCGCCGTGCATTTGGCACGGCGGCTTTAAGTTTAAGTTATTTTATTATTTGCCTGCAAGTTTCTTATAGCCTTCAAGTCTTGCTTTAGCCGATTCTTCGGTCTGCTTGAACAGCTCGTTAGCAACCTCTGCACCCTGCGTCTTAACGAGGGAAGCATATCTCGTTTCGCCCGCAAGGAACGCCTGATAGTCGCCCGTCGGGTCTTTGGAGTCGAGAGTGAATACCTCGCCTTCGGGGTTGTATCTGTAAAGCTGCCAGTAACCGCAGTTAACAGCCTCTTTCTCCTCAAGCTGGCTCTTTGCCATATTGATACCGTGGTTGATGCAAGGAGCGTAGCAGATTATAAGTGAAGGTCCGTGATAAGCCTCTGCCTCGGTGAGGGCTTTAAGGAGTTGAGCGGGGTCGGAACCCATAGCGCACTGTGCAACGTAAACGTAGCCGTACGATTTAGCAATCATGCCAAGGTCCTTCTTCTTAACTCTCTTACCTGCGGAAGCAAATTTAGCAACCGCACCGATATTTGTTGCTTTACTTGCCTGACCGCCCGTGTTGGAGTAAACCTCGGTGTCAAGTACGAGAATGTTCACGTCCTCGCCGCTTGCAAGCACGTGGTCGAGACCGCCGTAACCGATGTCGTATGCCCAACCGTCGCCGCCGAATATCCAAATGGACTTTTTAGCGAGGCAGTCTTTGTCTGCAAGAATATCTTTGCAAAGCTTGTTGCAATCGCAAGTGCTGTTCTGGCAACTTTCAAGGTGTTTGACAAGCTCTGCCGAAGCTTGCTTAGAAGCTTCTCTGTCGTCGAACGCAGCAATGTATGCCTTGCAAGTCTCCTTAACAGCTTCGTTTTTAGTCGTCTCGGCAAGCTTTTCAACCTTTGCCTTAACTGCGTTTCTTCTTGCGGTGTAAGCGAGGTTCATGCCGTAGCCGAATTCTGCGTTATCTTCAAAGAGGGAGTTAGCCCAAGCGGGACCGCGACCCTGCTTATTGGTGGTGTAGGGGCATGTAGGCGAAGAACCGCCGTAGATTGACGAGCAACCCGTTGCGTTTGCAATAACCATATCTTCGCCGAAGAGCTGGGTTACAACCTTAACGTAGGGAGTTTCGCCGCAGCCTGCGCACGCGCCCGAGAACTCAAAGAGAGGAGTAGCGAACTGGCAACCTTTTACGGTGTTCTTCTTGAACTTGGAAGTATCGACTTCGGGAAGCTCAACAGTGTAATCCCAGTTCTTGTCCTCGCCCTTTTCAAGCGACTCTGCAAGAGGAATCATCTTTATAGCTCCGCCGTCCTTTACGGGGCAAACGGTAGCGCACACGCCGCAACCCATACAGTCGAGGGGTGAAACCTGCATCTTGTATGTGTAGCCGGGCAAGCCGATAGCTGCCTTGGTCTTGAGCGTTGAGGGTTTCTTTTCGCCGTCTGCGATAAGAGCGGGTCTTAAGCATGCGTGAGGGCATACGAACGAGCAGTTGCCGCACTGTACGCACTTTGCAATGTCGATTTCGGGAACGAGGACGGCAACGCCGCGCTTTTCGTACTTGGTGGTACCGGTGGGAACGTGACCGTCTGCGTTGAACTGCGAGGACTTAAGCTCGTCGCCCTTTAAGTAGAGGATGGGCTTAACTATCTCCTGATAGTAAGCGTTGTCCGCGCCCTTAATCATAGCCGCGCCCTTCTTTGCGTTAGCCCAAGCTTCGGGAACGTTGATTTTTATAAGGTTGTCGCCTGCAGCCGCGTCGATAGCGTTGTAGTTCATCTGAACGACGGCGTCGCCCTTTCTGCCGAACGTCTTTTTAGCCATATACTTCATATATTCAATGGCTTTGTCATAGGGCATAATCTGGGGATTAACGCGGAAGAACGCCGACTGTAAAATAGTGTTGGTTCTGCCTCTCAAGCCGAGCTCTGCGGCAATCTTGATAGCGTCTATAACGTAGAGGTTGATGTGCTTTTTAGCGATATCCTTCTTAACTTTAGCGGGAAGGAACTCTTCCAAAGCCTCAACGGTAGTTGCGCTTGTATTGATAAGGAACGTGCCGCCTTCCTTGATGTCGCCCGTCATATCGTAGCGGGTAATGTAGGAGGGATTGGAGCACTGAACGAAATCGGCTGAGTCGATTAAATATTCCGACTGTATGGGGGTATCGCCGAAACGGAGGTGAGAAACGGTGATGCCGCCGGACTTTTTGGAATCGTAGAAGAAGTACGCCTGAGCGTGTTTATCCGTATGGTCGCCGATAATTTTAATCGAGTTCTTGTTTGCGCCTACAGTACCGTCGGAGCCCAAGCCGTAGAACTTGCAGCTCGTCGAACCTGCGGGAGCGGCGTCGAACTTTTGTGAGAAGTCAAGCGAAGAATTGGTAATATCTTCGTGAATACCGATAGTGAAGTGGTTTTTGGGTTCTTTCTTTTCAAGGTTTTTATAAACCGCAAGAACCATCGAGGGAGTGAATTCTTTTGAACCGAGACCGTATCTGCCGCCGACAACCTTAATTTTGGTTACGCCCTTTTCAAGGAGTGCGGAGCAAACGTCAAGGTACAGGGGTTCGCCGAGCGAGCCGGGTTCCTTGGTTCTGTCGAGAACGGCAATCTTTTTAACGGTAGCGGGAAGTGCGTTTATGAACGCGTCTGCAACGAAGGGACGATACAGGCGAACTTTAACAAGTCCGTATTTTTTGCCCATCGTGTTGAGCTTGTTGATGGATTCTTCGATAGTGCCGCAGCCCGAACCCATACAAACGATAACCTTGTCCGCGTCGGGAGCGCCCACGTAGTCAAAGAGGTGGTAGCTTCTTCCGCATTTAGCGGAAACAACGTCCATCATGTTCTGAACGATAGCGGGAGTAGCCGCATAATAGCTGTTGGCGGTCTCTCTGTTCTGGAAGTAGGTATCGCCGTTCTGTGCGGTACCCTTCTGAATAGGATGCTCGGGGTTGAGCGCGCGTGACTTGAAGTCTGCGATGTCCTCTGCAATTCCGAGCTCGTCGCAGATATCTCTGATTTCTTTGTAGTCGTCGGTTTCGTCCCAGACGTCGATTTTAGCAACCTCGTGCGAAGTTCTGAAACCGTCGAAGAAGTTGATGAAAGGCACTCTCGATTTGAGGGTGGAGAGATGCGCAACGAGCGCAAGGTCCATAACTTCCTGAACGGAAGAGTCACAAATCATAGCGAAGCCCGTCTGACGGCAAGCCATAACGTCGGCATGGTCACCGAAGATATTGAGCGAGTGAGCGGCAAGAGCACGTGCCGAAACGTGCATAACCATAGGCATAAGTTCGCCCGAAATTTTATACATATTGGGAATCATCAGCAGTAATCCCTGCGATGCCGTATATGTACTTGTAAGAGCGCCTGCGCAAAGCGAACCGTGAACTGCGCCTGCAGCGCCGCCTTCCGACTGCATTTCTGCAATCTTAACCTTCTGACCCCACATGTTGGTTCTGCCTGCGGTTGCCCACTCGTCCGCAACTTCCGCCATAGGCGAAGAGGGGGTAATGGGATAAATTGCCGCTACTTCCGAAAAGGCGTACGCAACATGGCTTGCGGCGGTATTACCGTCGATAGTCAACTTTTTCATCAAAAAACCTCCGTTTTTAAAATATTATCTTTAAAAATTTGTGCAACGATTTACACATCTTCAAGTATAATTCATTATTATAAAAAAGTCAATATTCAAATCGAAGTTTTTACCCGATTTAAGCGCATTTTCGCCGCCTTTTTTGTACTATTTTAAAAATTTTATATTCCTTTCACAGGATAACCCGTTATTTTGTTGTAAAAATACGCCGTCTTTGGTATAATTTAAAAAGATTTTTCGCGGTGCACTATGGAAAACGCTAACAAAGACAACGAAGAATATATAATTAAATGCGAAAACTTAAAATTTACCTATGCGGGCGCAAAACAGCCCGCGCTTTGCGGTGTCGATTTAGAGGTAAGGCGCGGCGAATTTTTGTCGGTTGTAGGTCATAACGGCAGCGGAAAATCTACGCTTGCAAGGCTTTTGAACGGACTTTTGGAGGCGGAGAGCGGTAAAGTTACCGTCCTCGGCATGGATATAAGCGAGGGCAATAACGCCGTAGAAATACGGAAGAGCGTGGGTATGGTGTTCCAGAACCCCGACAACCAGACGGTTGCGTCGATAGTGGAGGACGACATTGCGTTCGGGCCCGAAAACATAGGCGTCGGGCGCGACGAGATAGGCAGAAGAATAGATTGGGCGTTAGACGCTGTCGGAATGAAGGAATTCAGAGAGGCAACGCCTTCAAGGCTATCGGGCGGACAAAAGCAGCGCATAGCCGTTGCGGGCGTTCTTGCAATGAAACCGCAGATTTTGATTTTGGACGAATCCACAGCCATGCTCGACCCCAAGGGCAGAAGAGAAGTGACCGACGTCATATGCCGACTCAACAAAGAAGAGGGTATGACGGTAATACTCATTACCCACTTTATGGAGGAGGCTCTCCTTGCCGACAGATGCATAGTTATGAACAGGGGAGAGGTCGTACTCTCGGGTACGCCCGAGCAAATTTTCGAAAGCGGCGAAGAGCTTGAAACCTACAACCTCGCACTGCCCAGAATAAGCAAAATTGCCAACAATTTACGCAATGCCGGAATGGAAATAAGCGACGTTCTCCGTCCCGAAGAGATTGCCGAAGAAATTTCGAAAAACTTGGTTAAACGCGGCATAGTAGGGGGGCAATTTAAGAAAAATCCCGAAAAAGACGATATAAAAAGCGGCGATTGGGATATTGAAATTAAAGATTTAACCTATACCTATTCCAAAAAATCCCCCTTTGCGGCGAAGGCGTTAAAGGGCGTCGATTTAACAATCAACGAGGGCGAATTTTTCGGAATTATCGGCCATACAGGCAGCGGAAAATCCACCCTTATCCAACACCTTAACGCGCTTATAAAACTGCCCCAAGCAGAGAAAAGATACCGCAGACCAAAGGCAAAAAAAGGTATGCCGCCCCCCGCTATTTCAAGCATATCAGTGGGGCAATTCAATTTAGGCGACAAAAAATGCAAGTTTAAAGAGCTTCGCGCAAGCGTGGGTATGGTATTCCAGTATCCCGAGTATCAGCTCTTTGCCGACAGCGTATTTTCAGACGTTGCGTTCGGATTGAAAAACTTTAAAAAGGGACTTTCCGAAGAGGAGATTGAGCAGGCTGTAAAAGAGAGCCTTGAAGTTGTCGGACTCGACTACGACGAAGTCAAGGACAAGTCCCCCTTCGACCTCTCGGGCGGACAAAAGAGAAGGGTAGCGATAGCGGGAGTTATCGTTACGAAACCGCAGATACTCGTTCTCGACGAACCCGCGGCGGGGCTCGACCCCAAGGGCAAGGACGAAATAATGGAGCTGCTTCACAAGCTCCACAGAGAGTGGTGCAAGACGGTAATTATCGTCTCTCACGATATGGACGAGGTCGCCGACAACTGCACCAAAGCCGCCGTTTTGTCGGACGGAAAAATTTTTGCCTGCGACTACCCCGAAAGGCTCTTCGCCCGCTCGAACGAGCTCATATCTCTCGGACTCGATATACCTCTCACCGCAAAAATTTCAAAGTGCTTAAAGGAGAGGGGAATAGAAGTACGGAGCGACTGCACGGTAGAAGGGTTTTCAAATGCAATAACAGAGCTTTACGGAGGTGAGCGCAATGCTTAACGACGTAACTTTCGGACAGTTCTATCCCACGAAATCCTTCGTACACAAATTAGACCCGAGGATGAAGCTGATTGCACTCATAGCCTATATCGTGCTGTTATTCTGTGCAGACAATTTTTATTCCCTACTTGCGTGCGCAATCGTACTTTTCGCGGCAATAATAGCCTCCCGCGTGCCCTTCGGCAGGGTCTTAAAATCGGTAAAAGCCATAATTTTTATTTTGATTTTTACTTCCGTACTCAATTTATTCTTTCACGGCGGCAAACACCTTTTGTGGCAGTGGAAATTTATAAAAATCTACCGCGAGGGCGTAATTTTTGCGGCATTTCTCATTTTAAGGCTGTTTCTCCTCGTCATGGGTTCGTCGGTTTTGACTCTTACGACCACGCCCGTAGCGCTCACGGACGGAATAGAAAGCCTCTTAACCCCCTTAAAGTGGATACGCTTCCCCGTCCACGAGCTTGCGCTTATAATGTCAATTGCACTTCGCTTTATTCCCACGCTGATTGATGAAACCAACCGGATAATTTCGGCTCAAAAGGCGCGCGGGGCAGACTTTGAAAGCGGAAATATATTCAAGAGAATCAAGGCAATTATTCCCATACTTATACCCCTGCTCATTTCGGCGTTCAGAAGGGCGGAGGAGCTTGGCGACGCCATGGACGCGCGCTGTTATTCGGGCTCCAAAAATCGTACAAAGTACAAAAAACTCAAATTCGGAGTCAGGGATTTGGTCACCTTTCTCGTGTTCGGCGCACTCATTGCGGGTGTGGTGCTCTTAAACGTTTATTGTTTTGAGATTTGTCCTCAGATTTACGAATTTGTGATAGTGGTGCGTTAAAATGAGATATGCAATCAAAATTGCCTACGACGGCACGAATTACGGCGGATGGCAAATACAGAAAAACAATAATTCCGTGCAGGAAGAAATAGAAAGGGTTGCAAAAACAATTTTCGGCAAAAGGGTCGCCGTCATAGCCAGCGGGAGGACGGACAGCGGAGTTCACGCGGCGGCGCAGATTTGCCATTTCGATGCGGATACGAGTATTCCGCCCGATAAAATCGCCGACGCCTTCAACGCCTATCTTCCGACGGATATAAGCGTTTTGCAGTCGGCTTGCGCCCCCGAAAACTTCGACGCAACAAGGAGCGCAAAGCGGAAAACATACTGCTATAAAATGTATCTTTCTCCCCGCAGAAACCCCTTAAAAGACAGGTATTCCGAGTGGATAAAAATTCCCGTGAATATTGCGAAACTCAAGCATATTACGGGGTGTTTTGAAGGTATTCACGATTTTAAAGCCTACTGTAAGAGCAATTCTTCCATCAAAACCACCGTACGGGAAATTTACTCAGTGGACGTAAAAACTACGGAGGACGGTATCTCTACCGACGTTGAAATTTACGTCTGCGGCAACGGCTTTCTCTACAATATGGTCCGCACAATTGCAGGCACTATGCTCGGCTTTGCGGCAGGCTCAATTTCCGAAGAAGAAGTCAAAAATTCTATTGAAAACTGCGACAGAGGCTGCGTAGGCAAGACAATGCCGGCTCACGGCCTTACGCTTGAAAGCGTTGATTACGGCGTTGATTTATTCGGTTAACCACTGGCGACCCCAACATAATGCAATTTAACGGATAAATTTTGGCTTATACTTCGTTAAGTCCGTTTGCCGTACGTCGCTGTACGACTGCGCGTCCTTGCCTTGTCTAATCTCAAAATTTGTCTCATAAAATCGCTTTGCGTTTAAGCGATGAAATTTGTAATGGATTTTGTGCGGGGTGACCGCAAGTGTATTGAACATACATCAAGGGCGCACCGCACGAAAGACACACAAATAGCGCGCTTAAATGCGTTCTGTTGGGGTCGTCAGCGGTTACAGGCGGTAAGTTTTTACAATGTTTTCACAAAGCTATTTTAATTTATTCATTATGCACATATATAATAGAAAGTAAGAGGGTATAAGATGTCGTTTTTTAGTTTTGCACAAACTGCAGAAACCTTAATGGAACCGGCGTACTGGCGCACGTCTTTGATTTACGGTGCGGTAGGTTTTTTAATTGTATACGTTTTTCAGGCAATCGCCCTCTACACGGTGGCTACGCGCAACGGAATAGCGCATAAATGGATGGCGTTTGTGCCCGTTTTAAGCACTTATTATATAGGAATTTGTGCCCGTAAGAATAAGCCGCTTGGGTTTGACAGCAAGTTGGCTGGCATAATCGTCGCAGTTTTGGAATCAGTACTCTGCGCAGGCTATATTATGCACTACGTCGGACATCATTTTGCCGAACCTTATATACAGATAGTATCGCAACAGGATTTTTACGGATTGCCTATTTATGATGTATCTATCCCGAATATCGACACCCAATATGCCTGGGCAGGCTTCTGCTACCTTACGCTGGGCGATATTTTATATTGGATAAGCCTCTTATACAGTGTAATTGAAATATTGCTTATCTCTGCATTTTTCCAGACTTATGCACCGCGCAGATACTTCATTTTTACTATTTTCAGCATATTCTTCCCCATCGTTCAGGGCATACTTTTCTTTGTCGTCCGCAACAACAGGGGAATGAACTACCGCGAATATCTGTTGCGCGAGCAGGAGCGACAGTACAGAATGTATAGGCAGTACCGTCAAAACGACCCGTACGGACAGAGCAATTACGGTCAGAATAGCTACGGTCAGAACCGCTACGGCCAAAACGGCTACGGCTACAACGGAACCCGTCCCGAAACCGGGCACGAGGACCCCTTTGAAGAGTTTAACAAATCAGACGACGACCCTTTTACCAATTGATATACGTAATTATCGTACGCGTCCTTCGTGGGCGCGTTTTTTTGTTGATTTTTAAAGCTTTGCGTGGTATAATTCATATATTGAATTTTGAGTAAAAAGAAGAAAGAATTTTATGAGCGAACTTATAGCCGCCATAGCTACCGCAAACGGCACGGGCGGGGTTGCAATTATACGGATGAGCGGAGATAATGCGCTGAATTTTTCAGAGCAAATATTTACTTTTTCCCGTGCGCCCAAATCGGTTACACCCAACCGTATGTACCCGGGCAGGATAGAGGGCGACGGTTTTTGCGACTTCGGTTATATGGTGTATTTCAAGGCGCCTAACTCGTTTACGGGGGAGGATACTGTTGAATTTCACTGCCACGGCGGAGTGAGAATTTCGCAGGGAATTTTGAAGAGGATGTACTCTCTCGGCGCCCGGCCCGCCGAGCGTGGGGAGTTTACCCGCCGCGCCTTTTTAAACGGTAAACTCACGCTTGCGGCAGCAGAGGGTATGGCGGATATGATTAACGCCGAAAGCCTTGCGCTCGTCCGTGCGGGCGGTATGATGTACTTCGGAAAGCTCAACGAAGACATAAAAAACTTGCAGGATAATTTAAAGGATATCCTTGCCCGCGTGGCTGTTGAAATCGACTATCCCGAGGAGGATGAGGGCGGGGTCGACCTCGACAAAATTTGTGCCGATTTAAGCAATTCGCACGGGAATATGTGCCGTTTACTGCAAAGCTACGGTTCGGGACGCAAGATAAAAAACGGTGTTACGGTGGCAATTTGCGGCAGGCCGAACGCGGGTAAAAGTTCGCTTTTAAACGCCCTATTGGGCTATGAAAAGGCAATCGTATCCGACGAGGCGGGCACCACCCGCGACGCCGTCGAGGGGCAGATTGAAATAGACGGAATACTCTTCAATCTCATCGATACCGCAGGTATACGCGACGAGGCGGGAGTAGTAGAAAGTATGGGAATAGAGCGCGCGAAAAATGCGTTGCGCTCGGCAGATATAGTGCTTTCACTCGCGGACAAAGACGGCTTTGCCGAGCTCCCCCGAACGGAGGGAAAGGTATTAAAGGTATTTTCCAAGTGCGATATTCATAGCCCAGAAGAGGAGTACGACGGGGTAGTTTCCTCAAAGACGGGTGAGGGACTTGAAGAGCTTAAAAAACTGCTTGTAAAGTCAAGCGTCGGCGAATTTGCCGCCGACAAGGCGTATCTTATCGAACAGCGCCATTACGACGCACTCCAAAGGGCGGCGGCAGCGTTATCTTCCGCAAAGCAAAATATAGGCGTGCTCACACTCGACCTTATCAGGGTGGATTTGCAGGAGGCGTGGCAGGCACTCGGCGAAATTACGGGCGAAACGGCTTCGGAAGAGATAGTCGGCACCATCTTTGAAAAATTTTGCGTAGGTAAATAATTTAAAGAGAGAAATTTATGAAGTTTACCGAACTTAAAAACAGCATACAGGGCGGCGCGGAGAGCATATATCTGTTCGAAGGCGACGACGCCTATTTCAGAATGAAAGGCGAGGAGAGCGTAAAAAACGCCTTCCTTGAAATGCCCGAGCTAAACTATTCGGCGTTCGACGGCGAAACCTTAAAGGGGCAGGCGTACACCTCGCTCGTTGCGGCAATCAAAAACTACCCCTTTATGGCGGAAAAGAGGATTGTCAAGGTAAGCGAATTTTATCCGTCCGAAAGTGATTTTGACACTTACTTTAAGGAGCTTTTCGAAGATTTTCCCCCTACGAGTATACTCATTATCGTAAATTCGGGTGCAAAAAAGGGAGTGGACTTAAAGCGCAAAAAGGCTGTAACCTACGTGGACTGCAACAAGCCCGATCAGGAGGCGGTCACAAAGTGGATATATCTTACCTTGCGCCGTGCGAAAATTTCGGCACCCGCAGCCGTCTGCGAGAGTATATGTCTTTATTGTCTTTGCAATATGGCGAGGGTTTCGGTAGAGGTTCAAAAGCTCATAGATTACAAGGGCGAGGGCACGCTCACGCAGGAGGAAGTGGACGCGCTCGTTTACAAGGACGCCGAATACAGATTGTACGAGCTCACGAATACCGTACCTAAAAGGGATTTTACCAAATTCACGAATATTTTGGACGAGCTGATTAAAAAAGGCAGCGACGAGATATATATTTTAAACGGACTTTTCAACTATTTTAAAAATCTCTTGACGGTAAGCTCTTCGCAAAACGGCGACGCCGAGCTCGCCGTTCAGCTGAAAATGAAGGAATACGGCGTCAAAAAGAGCAGGGAGCAGGCGTATTCCATCGGGGAAGAAAGGCTCAGATATTACGTAAAATATATATACGGGTGCATTTCGGACGTCAAATGCGGCAGGACTACGCCCGAAAATGCCCTTCAAAAAGCACAAAATGCAATTTTTTTCGGCAGTATATCAAATATTTAGCTTATAAACGCTTTATTTTTTAAAATTTTAATTATATAATAGTGTTACAAAAAATATAAAGGATTGTAATATGGCGGTTTTTCAAGATTTTTGGGACAGATTGGTATCGTTTTTTACAAAGAGCGGGGGAATACAAACATCATATATCCCCTGTATTCTCGAATTTTTGCTTTTAGCCGTGCTCTTTTACTTCGTGTTCAAGGTTTTGAAAACGAATAAGTGCACAAAGTTCATTGCGGCTGTAGTAGTCGTCGTTGTCATATGCGGCTTCACTTTAAGCCTGACGCAGTTCGATTCTCAACTGATACTGTTAATAGTACTTATTATCGCGCTCTTGGTGTTCACTATGTTCCACACCGAGATAAAGCGTTCTATCCTTGATGCGGGCGTCAAAAAGGGCAACGCCGAAAAGTTTAACGTAACGGGCGTCGAGCTCATCATCGAGGAGGCGGTCAGGGCGATTCAGAATATGTCCAAAAAGGACATCGGCGCGCTCATCGTCCTTTCCAACGACAACCTTCCCGAGGGAATTATCGAAAGCGGTACGGTAGTAAACGCCGAAATCACATCGCAAATGATAGAGGCGGTGTTTTATCCCAAGGCGCCTCTTCACGACGGAGCTATGATAATAGAGGGCAACAAGATTTATGCCGCAGGCTGTTTCCTGCCCCTTACGCAGAGCGATAATCTTCCCAAAGAAATGGGCAGCCGTCATCGCGCAGCTCTCGGTGTCACCACCGTTGCAAACGTTACTGCCATCGTCGTTTCGGAAGAGACGGGTATAATTTCCATCGTCAGAAACGGTATGGTAATAAAAAAATATGCCGATGCGGCAGACCTTAAAAACGCATTATCGGATTATTATTGGTCGGATTTGACCGCGGAGAATAAAATATGAAAAAGTTCGGTAAATTTCTTGCAGATCTCTTCACTAAAAACATCCCCATAAAATTGCTCGCCATTGCCCTTGCTGTGGTGACTGTAATATTAATAAATATTTGAGGTTCTTTATGAAAACTTTACATCTTCCCGAAATTCTGTTGCCCGCAGACGGCACAGATATGACCAAATGGGCGGTTAACGCCTGCGACCAGTTTACTTCCGATTATGCCTATTGGCAGGAGGTAGAAAAATTCGTTGAGGGGTATCCGAGCACCTTTAATCTCATATTCCCCGAAATCTACCTTAAAGACAACCCCGAGGCGAGAATTAAAAAAATCAACTCCAAAATGAAGGAGTATCTTGACGGCGGCGTCTTTAAGAGCGTGACCGGCGGTTTTATACTCGTGGAGCGCACTACCGAGTCGGGAACGCGCACGGGCATCGTGCTTGCCGTCGATTTGGAGGACTACTCGTTCTTAAAAGACGACAAAGCGGTTATACGCTCTACCGAGGCAACCGTACCCGAGCGTATTCCGCCGAGAGTCGAGATAAGAAAGGACGCTTATGTAGAGCTTCCGCACGCAATGCTTTTATACAACGACGAAAAGCACGCCGTTTTAAAGAGCGTCAAGCGCGGTAAAGTCCTGTACGATTTCGATTTACAGATGAACGGCGGACACATCAAGGGCACTTATATAGAAAACTCAAAAGAGGTTGCCGAAAATCTGCTTTCTTTAAAAGACGAAAGCGGTATGCTCTTTGCCGTAGGCGACGGAAACCACTCCCTTGCAACTGCAAAAACCTGCTGGGACAATCTCAAAGTAAATCTTTCAAGCAAAGAGCGTGAAACTCATCCCGCGAGATTTGCTCTCTGCGAAATTGTCAACATCTTCGACCCTGCACTCAATTTCGAGCCTATTCACAGACTTATAAAGTGCAAGGACGTGCAAAAGTTTGTGGAAAGCTATAAAACTTTTGGCGGCAACAAGGCATATATTGTAGTAGACGGAAAAAAACACGAAATACCTTTTTCCGACAATATTCCCGAGGGAATACGCACACTTGACGAAAGTATTTCCAAATTCATAAAGGAAAACGGCGGCGAAGTGGACTATATCCACGGCGAGGCAGAGCTTACCAATTTCACGCAGGATAAGGGCAACGTGGGAGTACTTCTTCCCGCAATTGCAAAGAACGACTTTTTCAACCTCATCATATCGGGCGGAAATCTGCCCAGAAAGACCTTCTCCATGGGCGAAGGCAACGAAAAAAGGTATTATATCGAGGCCAAAAAGATCCGTATTTAATGCCTTTTAAATTCTGCGGTTTAATATGGCAATAAAAGTTTGTAAATTCGGCGGCACTTCCATGGCGGCAGGCAACGTCATAAGAAGCGTTAAGGGCATAATCGAAAGCGACAAAGAGCGCAGATTTATAGTCGTATCTGCTCCCGGAAAGAGATATTCGGGCGACGTAAAAGTAACCGATATGCTCTATGCCTGCCACTCGGCAAGGGATAGGGAGGAGCTTAAAAAACTGTTCGCGCCCGTCCGCAACCGGTTTATAAACATAATTAAAGAGCTCAATTTAAACTTTCAAATCGACTCGCTATTAGACGAGACCGAACAGCAGATTTTTTTAAAAAAGCAAGAAGATTTCACAGCCTCCCGCGGCGAATATATCTGCGGGGTGATAATGGCGGAAGTCCTCGGCGCGAAATTTATCGATGCAAAGGACGTAATTTTTTTCAAAGCCGACGGCACGCTCAACGACGAAAAAACCTACAAAAGCGTCGCGGCGGCGCTTTCGGGCGTGCCCAGCGCGGTAATTTCAGGCTTTTACGGCACGGGTGCGGACGGAAACATCAAGACTTTTTCGCGCGGCGGCTCGGATATTTCGGGCGCAATCGTTGCCCGTGCGGTAAACGCGTCAATCTATGAAAATTGGACGGACGTCTCTGGCTTTCTTGCCTGCGACCCCCGCATTGTAGACAGCCCCAAGCGCATAAAGCAAATATCCTATAAAGAGTTTCGGGAGTTAAGCTATATGGGCGCAGACTTACTGCACAGCGAGTCCGTATTTCCCGTCCGCAAAGCCAATATTCCCATTTTGATAAAAAACACCTTCCGCCCGCAGGACGAGGGAACGACTATTCTTCCGACCTCGCGCTATCTTCAAAGCGGAGCCGCGGTAACGGGAATAGCGGGAAAAAAGAATTTTACCGTTATATTTATCGAAAAGGCAAATATGAACTCCGAAGTGGGGTTTATGTGCAACGTCTTAAAAGTTCTGTCCGATGAAAACGTGTCAATAGAGCATATTCCCTCCGGCATAGACACAATTTCGCTTATAATTGATAGAAATCAGCTTGAAGGCAAGTTAGAGCGGGTAATCGAGGGCATAAAAAGGGCAGTTTCGCCCGATACCGTGCGCGTAAGCGAGGACGTTGCGCTGATTGCAACGGTTGGTTACGGTATGTCGTCGTCGATAGGCACGAGCGCCAGACTGTTCGGCGCCATAGCCGGTGCGGATATAAATATAAAAATTATAAACCAAGGTTCGAGTGAAATCAACATTATAGTAGGCGTAAGGAACGAGGATTACGAAAAGTGTATCCGCGCAATTTACGGCGAATTCTTTAACTGATTTATTCTATTCGCCCGCCCGCAGTTTTGGGGCGGGCGAATATAAAATTTATACTATGACGGTTTTGTATGTTGCAAAAGAGAAAACTGCCAAAGAGGCTGTCGGGACTTATAATACCGATAGCCGTTGCGGCGGTTATACTGTCGGCAATTTTGATAACGAATATATTTATTCCGATAAAATACTTGTCGGCATATATAAATTTAAGTACGGACAAGCCCCGAGAGGGCGAAATGCGCATAAGCTTTATCGACGTCGGAGAAGGGGACTGTACCCTGATAGAGTTCCCCGACGGTAAGGTTGCTCTCTTTGACGGCGGCAGCGGCTCGTTCGACAAGCAATTAAAAATTTTCAAAAAATTAAACTCGTCTGAAATCAATAAAATTGATTATCTTTTCTGTACTTCGTCGGCGGCAAAGCGCTGCGGCGGACTTGCCGAGATCGTCAAATATAAAGAGATAGGCAAAGTTTACGCCCCAATCTGCAAAAATATCGGGGCAACGTACGGATACCGCAACTTTGTTAAGCAAGTCAGAAATAAAAATAAAGAGCTTAACGAGTGCGTATACGGTGCAGGCTGTTACAGCGAGGAGTACGGCTACTGCGTTTGGGTGCTGTATCCACCAAAAAGCGTGTCGGACGGCGACAGTGTGTGCGCCTCGGCAATCTGGATAAGCTACGGCGGAACGAACGTACTTATGTTGGGCGATTTAAGCTCGGCTGAAATGTTCGGTTTTTTGAACGCGTACACGGTAGGCGGCTTTGAAATTGACGGGCACAGCATCATTTTGGAGGACTGCAACGTAGTTAAAGTGCCAAGCGGCATAGAGGCAGGCGGTGCGCTTATAGAGTTGTGCGATTTAATACAGCCGGAAACGGCAATACTTTCAACCGACGACGCAACCTTTTCCCTTATCGCAGACGTCGGAAACTTTACAAGCGACGATATTTACAGAACGGGTATTAACGGAACAGTTACTTTAAGTATATCGGTCGGCAACTACGAAGTTAAAAAGGAGAGATGATGAAACTTATCACGGCAGGCGAATCGCACGGAAAAACACTTACTGCGATAATAGAGGGACTGCCCTCTCATTTAAAAATCGATATTGAAGAAATCAACTACTACCTTGCGTTGAGGCAGTCGGGTTACGGCAGAGGCTCAAGACAGAAAATCGAGAGCGACAGGGTCGAAATTTTAAGCGGTGTAAGGGGTGGACAAACTCTCGGCAGCCCCTTATGCATTTGCATTAAAAACAAAGACTACGAAAATTGGCAGGAAGTTATGTCGCCCGAAAGTTGCGATTTTACAAAGCGCACTCTTACAAACGTGCGCCCCGGTCACGCCGACCTTACGGGAATGATTAAATACAATCAGACCGACGCAAGAAATATTTTAGAGCGCGCAAGCGCAAGGGAAACTGCGGTCAGGGTTGCGGCGGGCAGCGTGGCAAGGCAGTATTTAAGGGCACTCGGAATTGAAATTTCGGGCTATGTGAAAGGGGTGTGCGGAGTAATTGACCCCCATATATACCCGTTTGAACGCCTTTTAGAGGCAAAGAAAGAGCCTCTTTTTATGCTCGACAAAGATATTCAAAACAGGGCAATTTCTCTCTTGGACGAGCTTAAAAAAGAGGGCGACACGGCGGGCGGAATTATAGAAATCAGAGTTAGAGGACTTAAGAGCGGATTCGGCAGCTGTATGCAGTATTCCACCAAGCTCGACGGCATTTTGTGCGGTGCGCTTATGAGTATTCAGGCAATCAAGGGCGTTGAAGTCGGCTTGGGCTTTGAAGTTGCAAATTTAAGGGGCAGCAAGGTTCAGGACGAAATTTTCTACGACGGCAAATTCTACCGCAACACCAACAATGCGGGCGGAATAGAGGGCGGTATGTCCAACGGCGAAGAAGTAGTGCTTCGCGCCGCTATGAAACCTATACCTACCTTAATGAAGGGGCTGCGCACCGTCGACTACAACACCAAAGAGGCTGTAAAGTCAGCAAGCGAAAGAAGCGACGTTGCGGCAGTCTGCGCCGCAGAGATAATTGCAGAGAGCGTGGTCTGCTTTGCGCTTGCCGACGTTGTTTCTCAAAGGCTCGGCGGCGACTATATGGAAGAAGTTTTAAACAGATATGCACAGCTTTGATTATGAAGGATATTATTTTAAAGACAAACACGGTAAACAGCATAATTCACTGCGGAAAGGGCGCGTTTGACAAATACGCCCCCGGCCTTTCAGGCGGACAGTTATTTCTCGTCACCGATACAAACGTGTACGCGCATTATTCCGACCTTATAGCGCGCACTTTCGGGGATATTCCCAAGTTCGTGTTGCCCGCAGGCGAAAAGAGTAAAACCTATAAAAATCTTATTAAAATACTCGAAGCAATGCTTGCCTCGGGTATGCGCCGCAACTGTCGTGTCATAGCTATGGGCGGCGGAGTAGTGGGGGACATCGCAGGACTTGCCGCGTCGCTGTATATGCGCGGCGTTCACCTCGTTCAGATACCCACAACGCTACTTGCGCAGGTTGACAGCTCGGTCGGCGGAAAAACTGCCGTTGACCACAAGGGTGTAAAGAACGTTATAGGCGCCTTTTATCAGCCCGAAGAAGTAATTGCAGACCCGCTGTTCTTTTCAACGCTCCCAAAGCGCGAGCTGCGTTGCGGACTTGGAGAAATTATAAAATACGGCGCTCTTGACGAAAATATCTATAACTGCTTGCTTGAAAATTCCGACTGTCTCTACTTTGAAAAATTTCTTGAAGGAATTGTCGCAATGTGCATAGAGCACAAAGTTAAAGTAGTTAAATTGGACGAAAGGGACAGCGGCGGAATAAGAAAATCCTTGAATTTGGGTCACACCACGGGGCACGCGTTAGAGCTGTATTACGGCAGAAAATCTCACGGCGAATACGTACTTATCGGTATGTATTACGAACTCCAAATTGCCCGTAAACGCGGCATATGTGGGGGGCAATACGCCGAAAACCTTGAAAAACTCATAAAAAAGGTCATAAAAGTGCCCTCTTATGAAAACATAGCAGAGGCGGCGTTAAACGCCGTCCACGACAAGAAAAACGTGGACGAAAATATATCTATCGTAGTGCCCGGAAAAGAGGGCGAGTTTGCAGAGATAAAGCTTGCGGTAAACGAATATGCACAATTGCTCTATGAGGAGGCAAAGAGGATAAAATGAAGCAATTAAAGCTTGCGGTTATAGGAAAAGACGTATCAAAATCGGGCAGTCCGTCAATTCACGGCTTTATTGCCGAAAAACTTGGCTATAAAGTGGAATACGACAAAATTTCAATACCCGAAGACCGATTTGACCCCACAATATGCCGTATTTTCGATAAATACGACGGCTTTAACGTAACGATACCTTTTAAGCTGTCCATAATTAAATATCTTGATAAAATTATGGGCGACGCCAAAGTATTCGGTGCAGTCAATACCGTAAGCGTAAAGGATAAGGCGGGCTACAATACCGACGGACTCGGCTTTACTCTTATGTTGAAATGCGGCGGGGTTGACGTAAATGACAAAATCGTGCTATTAATCGGCGCGGGCGGTGCCGGCAGAAGCGTAGCCAAAAAGCTTTCGGACAGCGGCGCAAGCGTGTTCGTTTACGATAAAAATATTGATAAAGCCTATGCCCTCGAAAGAGAATTTAAGGGCATAAAAGCGCTTGAAAATTTGCAAAACACCCCGTACTATGCCTTAATTAACGCAAGTGGAGTGGGTATGCACAGAACGGAAGGGCAATCCCCCGTCGGCGAAGAACTTATATCCCTTTGCGAGGTTGCAATAGACCTTATCTACGAACCCGAGGTTAGCAAATTTTTGGAAATCGCCGAAAGTCTTGGCAAAAAGACATTGAACGGTAGAGCGATGCTCTTCTATCAGGCTTATTATGCGGCGTGCATTTTTGCCGATATTGAGACCGACGAAACCACTGCAAAAAAACTGTTTACCGAATATTTGGAGGAATTATGAAACTTCTTTTTATAAACGGCGTCAATCTCAACATGACGGGCAAGCGTGAAAAGAGCGTCTACGGCACCCAGACTCTCGACGACATAAACGAGGAGATTGCTGCGTATTTCACTTACGACGAATGTGAATTCTACCAGAGCAACAACGAGGGCGACATCTGCACCCAGATACAGCTTGCAGGCGACGAGGACTTTGACGGCATTATTCTCAATGCCGGTGCGTTCACGCACTACAGCTATGCGATACGCGATGCGATAGCTTCTGTCGACGTGCCCGTAATCGAAGTGCATATGTCCAACGTGCATGCGCGCGAGGAGTTCAGACACAAATCGGTCATCTCCGAAGTGTGCAAGGGCGTGATTGCGGGTTTCGGCAAGTACAGCTACATTCTGGCAGGCGAAAGCTTCAGATTTGACGGAAAATACTGATATGAACATAATTCTTGCGGGTATGCCCGGCTGCGGCAAGTCAACCGTTGCGCGCATCTTGGGCAAAAAGCTCAATTTCCGCGTAGTTGACACCGACGAGCTCATAGTCGAAAAATACGGCGTTATATCAGAAATTTTTGAAAAGTTCGGCGAGGAATGTTTCAGAAATTTCGAAACGCAGGTAGTAAAAGACATCGCGTCCGCGGATAACTGCGTAGTGTCGACGGGTGGCGGCTGTCTTTTGCGGGAGCAAAACCGTTCGCTCTTTAAATCTTGCGGGAAAATAATTTTTTTGCGCACAAAACTTGACACGCTTTCCAAAAGGCTCGAAGGGGACGCCACACGCCCGCTTTTAAAGGGCGATATGCAGGGTAGGCTTCAAAAGCTTATGCAGGAGCGCGCACCCATATATGAGAATTCGGCGGATATAGTCGTCGATACCGACCTGCTTACCCCCGAAGAGGTTGCGGACAAAATTACGGAGTTAATATTATGAAGACAGCATTGATAACGGGCGGAACAAAGGGTATAGGCAAGGCAATAGCCGGTGCCTTTCTCGAACGCGGGTACGAGGTGGTTTTGAACTACCACAGGGACGAAGCCGCCGCGCTTGCCACGCAGGAGGAATTCAATATGCTCGGCTACTGCCCCGTGCTTTTCCGCGCCGACGTTTCCGACGAGGTTCAGGTCCGCAATATGTTCCGCGAATTTTTTTCTGTTTACGATAACCTCGACGTGCTCGTAAACAACGCCGGAATTTCGCTTATCAAAGTTATTCAGGACACAACTCTTTCCGATTGGAATAAAATTTTCGATACCAACGTCAAGGGCACCTTTCTTTGCAGTCGTGAAGTTGCCAATAAAATGGTCTGTGCACGAAGCGGCTCGATAATAAATATTTCCTCGGTTTGGGGAGAGGTGGGCGCAAGCTGCGAAACTGCCTATTCGGCATCAAAGGGCGCTGTAATCGCGTTTACGAAGGCGCTTGCAAAGGAGCTTGCCCCCTCCAACGTGCGGGTAAACTGTATAACCCCCGGAGTAATTGATACCGAAATGAACAGTCATCTTCTGGAAGATGAAATGCGGGAGCTCATATCCGAAATTCCAATGGGCAGAATGGGCGCACCCGAAGAGGTTGCAAAGGCGTGCGTGTATCTTGCCGAGAGCGAGTACGTGACGGGCGAAGTACTGTCTGTCGGCGGCGGTTTTGCAAAATAAAGTAATTTTTTTGAAAAATTTTCAATAAAAAAAGTAATTTTGAAATTTTTTTCGTACAATTTAACGGAGAGCAGTATGCAGGATATAAAAAAGAGAACATATGCAATAGAGAAAGCCTTTCTTTCGCCCTATGCCTGTGCGTCGGAAAATACGCGTGGCAGGGACAGGCAGGAAAAGCCTTGCGAAATGCGCACGGAGTTCCAGCGGGACAGGGACAGAATAATTTACTGTAAAGCATTTATGCGTTTGAAAAACAAGACGCAGGTCTTTTTCTCGCCCGAAGGCGACCACTATATAACCCGCTTAACCCACACGCTCGACGTCGCGCAGATTTCAAGAAGTATTGCGCGTTCGCTCTCTTTAAACGAAGATTTAACCGAGGCAATTGCGCTTGGTCACGACTTGGGACACACCCCGTTCGGGCACAGCGGTGAAAGAATTTTAGACAAGCTGTCAAAGCACGGCTTCAAGCATAACGTTCAGTCCGTCAGGGTCGTTGACGTGCTTGAAAAGGACGGCAGGGGTCTGAATTTGACCTTTGAAGTAAAGGACGGAATTTTAAACCACACAAAGAGCGGAAACGCCGCGACGTTGGAGGGCAAGTGCGTTTCTCTTGCCGACAGAATTGCATACATAAACCACGACTTGGACGATGCCGTAAGGGCGGGTCTTCTGACCCTTGACGACGTTCCAAAGGACATAATACATGTGCTTGGCAACACCTCGAAAGAGAGAATTAACACCGCAATATCCTCGATTTACCGCAATTCCGTCAATAAAAACATCGTCGAAATGGACGTGGAAGTTCAAAAGGCGAGCGAGCATATGCGCGCCTTTATGTTCGACAGGGTTTACTACTCCAAAACTGCAAAGAGCGAGGAAGATAAAGCCGAGAGAATGCTGACCGAAATGTTCGATTACTTTGTGAAAAATACGGGCGAGCTTCCTCAAAGCTATATAAATTTAATAGAAAAATACGGCGAGGAGCAGACCGTTATCGACTATCTCTCTTCCATGACCGACAGGTACGCCGTGTATATGTTCAACAAAATTTACGTACCCAGGGGCTGGTCCTTTATCGACGAAAGCAATTGAGTTCGGAGCCGCTTAAATTATGGCAGGAGAATTGAAGGAGTTTATAACAACTCTCAAGGAAAAAATAAATATAGTGGACGTGGCGTCCGGTTATGTATCGCTGGAGCGGCGAGGCAACAGTTATTGGGCGTGTTGCCCCTTTCATCATGAAAAAACGCCCTCTTTTTCAATAAACGAAGCCGAACAGTTCTACCACTGCTTCGGTTGCGGCGAATCGGGCGACGTTATAGGTTTTGTAAAAAACATTGAAAACGTCGAATTTATGGAGGCAATAAAGCTGCTTGCCGACAGAGCAAACCTCACCGTTCCGCAGACGGGGTTTGACAGTATGCAGACTGTCGAGAGCAAGAGAAAGAGGGACGCTATTTTAAAAATTTTAAACGAAACGGCGCACTTTTATCTCAACAATCTCAATTCGGGCAAGGCGGAAGAGCATATCCAATACATATTAAACCGCAAAATTCCGACGCCTATCGTAAGAAAATTCGGCTTGGGCGCGAGCCTGAACTTTAACGATTTACCGAGGTTTTTACTCGATAAAGGGTTCCAAAAGCAGGATATGATTGACAGCGGCGTCGTAAACGAGGTAAACGGAAGGCTGACGGACGCGCAGGGCGGAAGGCTTATAATCCCCATAATAAACGCCATGAACGAGGTAATAGCTTTCGGCGGCAGAGCACTTAAAAAGGTTGACTTCGGCAAATACAAAAATACAAAAGAGACGGTTGTTTTCAACAAGAGCAAGGCGCTATACAACATCAATCTTTTAAAAAAGTTAAGAAAAGAAAAAACTGTTAATAATATAATAGTGGTCGAGGGGTATATGGACGTCATTTCCCTGTACAGCGCGGGTTTTACCAACGTCGTTGCAAGTATGGGAACGTCACTTACGCAGGACCAGGCGCGGCTTTTAAAGAGATACTCCGACAACGTACTCATAAGCTACGACGGCGACGCGGCGGGGCAGAAAGCCAATATGCGCGGATTGGATATCTTAAAAGGAGAGGGACTGAATGTAAAAGTCGTTCCGTTGCCCGACGGGCTGGATCCCGACGACGTAATAAAACAGCTCGGTCCGCAGGGCTACCAAAACTGTCTTGACAGCGCACAGTCGCTCATAGATTTCAAGCTGAATGCGGCAAAAAAGAATTACGATATCAACAAGAGCGAAGACAAGTACAAATACGTGAAAGACGCGGTAAAGATAATAAAGACGGCGGACAGCGCGGCGGAGCAGGAAGATTTATTGAAAGCTTTGAGGGACGAAACGGGATTAACCTACGAGTCCTTGAGCCGTGATTTGAACGCCCAACCGCAGACGCCAAAAGCCGAAACAAAAGCGCCGTCGCGCCGAAAAGACACGTCGTCAAACATAGACAAGGCGTCCCGCTTCGTGATTGCGGCGTATCTTTCCAAGGCTCAATTCACGGACGGCGCAGACATAAACAATATTCCGTTCAGCAATCAGGTACATAGGATAATCGCGAGGTACGTCAAGTCGAAAAAGCTGTTTGACGAGGCAATTTCAAAGAGTGAAATTTTCGAGTTCTTTGAGCAAAACACCCCCGAATATGCCGAACTTACGCGCATTTTAGACTATTCCGAGGATGCCTTTTCGGACGAGATTTCAAAGAAATTTTTCTTTGATTGCATCAAGAAATTACAGCTCAACGAAATAGACGGAAAAATAAGCCTTCTAAAGCAGCAGGTTCAAAAAGAAGAAGATTTAAATACACGAAAAACGCTTGCCGCGGCACTTCAGGAGCTTTTGAAAAAACGAAGCAAAATCAAAAGCCAAGAAGGTTGAATACGGTAAAAGGAGATACGGAAAAAATGAATTTATCAGAACAGAAATTGACGGATATCTTAAAGCAGATTGTGGACAGTTATTCTTCCAAGGGCTCGATAACCACGAACGCCCTCTGCGACATAATGGAAAAGTACGAAACGACGCCCGCCCAGATGGACTTCGTGTACAAATCCATTGCCGAAGCTGGTATTCAGATTATTGACGAGGCGGAGCGCGACAGAGAGCTTTATGAGCAGGCGCTCTCGGATATCGGTCTTGACGACCCCGTCAAAATGTATTTAAAAGACATAGGCAGAGTGCCCCTTCTTTCGGCGGACGACGAGATAGAGCTTGCCCGCAGAATGCAGGAGGGCGACGAAGAGGCAAAGAAAAAGCTTTCGGAAGCAAACCTGCGCCTCGTAGTGTCGATTGCAAAGCGCTACGTCGGGCGCGGAATGCTCTTCCTCGATTTAATTCAGGAAGGCAATTTGGGGCTTATGAAGGCGGTTGAAAAATTCGACTATCAGAAGGGCTTTAAATTCTCAACCTACGCAACCTGGTGGATAAGGCAGGCTATAACGAGAGCAATTGCCGACCAGGCGCGCACTATCCGCATACCCGTGCATATGGTCGAAACGATAAATAAGCTGACCCGTGTTTCGAGAATACTTTTGCAAAAATACGGCAGGGAACCCACTCCCGCGGAAATTGCAAAGGAAATGAACATAAGCGAAGAGCGCGTGCGCGAAATTCAGAAAATTGCTCAGGACCCCGTGTCCTTGGAAACTCCCATAGGCGAGGAGGAGGACAGTCACCTGGGCGACTTTATCGAGGACGAAGCTTCGGCAACCCCCTCGGACAGCGTATCCACGACAATGCTCAAAGAAACGCTTTTATCCGTTCTCAACAGCCTTACCCCCCGCGAAGAGAAGGTTTTGCGCCTTCGCTACGGCGTGGACGACGGCAGACCCAGAACGCTCGAAGAGGTCGGCAAGGAATTCAATGTAACCCGTGAGAGAATCCGTCAGATAGAGGCAAAGGCTTTAAGAAAGCTTCGTCATCCCTCGCGCTCAAAGCACCTTAAGGATTTCCTTGATACCTGATGGACAGAATTTATAAGCTGTGCGCCTATTTGGACCCTTGCGAAAGCTTTGCCGATATCGGTTGCGACCACGGCTACTGCACGCGGTATATGCTCGAAAACAATATGTGCAAGAGCACGGTTATTTCGGACATAAGCGAAAAATGCCTCGAAAAAGCCAAAAAGCTGCTTTCTGCATATATTTCGCAGAACAGGGTAAAGGCGGTTTGCTGTAACGGTCTTTCTCAAATTGACGAAAACACCGAACAAGTACTTATCGCCGGTATGGGCGGCGAAGAAATTATCGCTATCTTAAAAAATGCCTTCATCCCCAAAAGCTTTGTGCTTCAGCCCATGAAAAACGTCCGTCTCGTGCGCGAATATCTCATAAGCTGCGGCGCGGAGATTTCCACCGACGAATACTTTGAAAGCGGCGGCAAATTTTACTCGGTTATAAAGGGTAAAAAAGAGGGAAAGACCCCCGACTATGCCGCAGTTACGCTCGAATTCGGCATCAATCTTACCTGCGAAGGAACGAGGGGATATATAGCCCGGGAGCTCGACAAAAAGCGGGGCTATCTTGAAAGAAATCTCGGGAAAAAGGCTCGGGAAGATATCTTACGGCAGATAAAATTTATGGAAGAGGTATTGGCAAGTGAAAATAAATGATATTTTATCGGTACTCGAAGAAGTGGGGCCCTTGTCCCTTTCCGACGAGTTCTGCAGAAAATTGAACGCATACGACAACAGCGGAATTATAATAAAGAGCAGCGAGGAGGTAAACGGCGCTCTTTTCTCTCTCGATTTATCGCACAAAGCGGTAGCAAGAGCCAAGTCTTTGGGCTACAACCTCATAGTGACCCACCACCCCGCAATTTATCACGCCGTAAGAAGGCTTGACGCGGTAACCGACCCCAACGCCTCGGCGATACCCGAGTGCATAAAAGAGGGAATTTCGGTAATTTCCATGCACCTCAATTTCGATACGGCACCGCAGGGCATAGACTATCATCTTATGAAGGGGCTCGGCGGGCAGGACGCTCAAATTCTTATCGAGTTGAACGGAGGCGGCTACGGCAGAATTTACGATATCAGGCCGCAGAATTTTAAAGAATATTTCAATAACGTAAAACAGACATTTTCAACCGAGCGTGCAATTTGCTTCGGCAAGGACAGGCTTATACAGCGCGTTGCGTCCTTCTGTGGCGCGGGCTGCGACGACAAGTCGATAGCGTTTGCGTATAAAAACAACGTAGATGTATTCGTCAGCTCGGAGCTGCGCGAGCACGAAATTGCCGCACTCACGGCAAACGGAATCAACGTAATCGTTCTTACGCACTATGCGTCGGAAAATTACGGTTTCAATAAAATTTATCAAAGCATAAAAGAAAAGCTTAAGCTACCGTCGGAGTATTTTTGCGACGACGAATTGCTTTAACTAAAAGGAGAACATAATGTCACAGGTAGAACAACTTCTCAAATATCAGGAAGAGGACGCTAAACTTTTGCAAATCGAGCGCGAGGCGGCAAACTCGGAGGAGCGCAAAAATTATTCCATTGCAAAGAATTTCCTCACTAAAGCTCCCGAAAAGCTCGAAGCTCTCGACGCAAAGGCGCGCGAGATAGGCTCTCTTGCCAAGGAGCTTGAAGAAAAATACAAGGAAATTGCCGAAACCTTAAACGATTTCGACAACGTGGACGAGCTCATAGACGGCGGCGCGGATATTTCCTTCTATAAAAAGAACGTTTTGCAGATAAGCGAGCGCCTTAAAGCCATAAAAGCCGAGATAAATGCCATTACTAAGGCAGTTAAGGACGCTGACGAAGAATATCAGGCAATGAAAAAGAAGACCATTTCGGTACAGAAGCAGTATGAGGAATACCGCAAGGTATATTCGCAGTACAAAGAGCAGAAAATGGCGGAAATGAAGACAGTACAAACGGAGCTTGACAAGCTTGCAAAAGGCATAGACGGCGAAGTTATGAAGAACTATCAGATAAAGCGCAGCGAGAGAATATTCCCTATACTGTGCGGAGTTGTCAACGGCAGATGCTCTAAATGCGGAACGGAGCTTTCGCTTGCCGGAAAAGAAAAAATTGCAGTCGGAAGGGTTACGGAGTGCGACAACTGTCACAGATTTTTATATAAAGGATAATTTGTAACATTTTTTGTGTTTTTTGCACAAAAATTCATATTTTGGGTTGACAAACGTAAAATAAAGTGTTAGCATATAATAACCATTGACTGGTACGCTATTTCAAGCGGTGGAAAAACTGTAAGATATAGGGGAAAAGGTAGCCGTCGGACGAAAGTCCGGCGGTTGTTTTTTGCTCCGACATAATAAATTTTTCAAAAAATATGGTATATTTTCCCGCTTGCGTTTTCAAAATATAAGATGTATAATATGAATATAATATAAATAACATACGTTTATTCAACCCCAACCGACACACCTGATAACGGATTGTTTTGGGCTTTAATATATAGACTTGTTGATTTACAAGTACTAATATTTTGCTTGTTAGCTTTGCAAATTCATATAAAACAAACCGTTTCAGGCGCGAAGCGTTTTTACGGAGCAAAATGGCGAGGATAGACGCGCGAAACGACGCGTAGTCGTGTTGGACACACGTCAAGCGGCGGTTTGGGGGTATAGACCGCAAGTATTGCCCGTAAAAATGTATCTGTTGGGGTTGAATAAACGTAAGGTCTGCGGTGTTCGTGGTATGGGAAATTCGTAATCCACAAAGTAAATAAGGGAGCGAAGCGTTCGCGGAAATAGGCAAGGTCTGGTTTTCGGAAAGTCCGACGTTCCGCCTCGGCGCACCCACCTGCGAGATGCGGGTTAATACTTTTTCATATCACGGCACAGGCGGATTTCAAAAGCGCAAAAGCTTGTGTTTTTGAAATCCGCATATATCGGCAATCCGCTCGCTCGGATTGCCGTTTTTGTTTACACATTTTTTTCTGACGGCATAATATGGTGGTATGAGCGAGCGTGAATATGACAGAGAGGCGACGGTAGCATACGCAAAAAAGTGGGCGTACGGCAGAAATCCCGCATTTTACGATTTCTCGAGAATCGGGGGAGATTGCACCAATTTTGCGTCGCAGTGCATTTATGCAGGGGCAGGCATTATGAATTTTACTCCCGTAACGGGCTGGTTTTACCGTTCGGCAAACGATAGAACGGCATCCTGGACGGGAGTGGAGTATCTGTACAACTTTCTTACCCAAAATCAAGGAATAGGACCGTATGCCGAGGAGGTTCCTCTTTCCGGGCTTCAGGTAGGCGATATCGTACAGCTCGGCAGAGCCACGGGCGACTTTTACCACTCCCCCGTAGTGGTGGGCTTTTCGAGGGGCGAAATTCTCGTCGCCGCCCACACTTTCGATACTTACGGCAAGCGGCTTTCAAGCTACACTTTCGAGCGTTCACGCGGCATACATATTATTAAAGTCAGATACTGAAAGCAGGACATTCGATAGCGGACGGCACTTTTAAGTGCCGTCCGCTATTTGTTGAGCGCGCATTAAGATTTTTATGATGCAAATGATTTTAAAGTAATTTCAATAAAGTTCTTTACATTTTTTTTCCTTATGTGTTATAATGATTAAGATTTGATTTTATCCTGAAATACGAATAGTTAAATGATAAATAAACTTAAAATAATCCGTGCCGAGGGGCTGTATCCCTACCGCAACCAGGCTATCGAAAAATATCTTCTTGACACCTGCAAAGAGGGTGAGATGATATTATATCTTTGGGCGAACGATAAGACGGTTTTCATCGGCAAAAATCAGAACGCATACACCGAGTGCGATATCGAGAGCCTTGCTGATAATATGGGCTATTTGGCGCGAAGATTCACGGGCGGCGGTGCGGTGTACCACGACAAGGGTAACTTAAATTTCACTTTCATAACCTGCCGTGAGGACTACGATATTTCCAATCAGTTTGCCGTAATTTTGGATGCTATGCGCGCGCTTGGTTTCAATGCCGAAATAAACGGCAGAAACGATTTGGTAATAGACGGAAAAAAGTTTTCGGGCAACGCCTTTTATAAGAGCCGAACCGTCTGTCTGCACCACGGCACTATTTTAATCTGTTCTAACAAGCACAAGATTTCAAAGTATCTTAAAGTAAGCAGGTTTAAGCTAAATGCAAAGGGCGTTAAAAGTGTAGCAAGTCGGGTATGCAACCTCAGCGATTACCGTTGGAATATTACCGCGCGTGAGGTGGCAAGCGCACTGCAAACGGCATTTATAAACAGATTTCCAAATGCGGAGCGTAGCTTTCTTAAAGAGAGCGACCTGCCCGAAGATAAATTGAAAATTCTTACCGTGCAGTTTGCCGACCGGAACTATATTCTCGGCGACGATATTCATTACGGCGCGGAGTTTGAGAACCGCTACGAGTGGGGCGTTGCCGATATACGGCTGGAATTTAACGGAGATATAATAGAGAAAGCTAAAATATATTCCGACGCACTCGATACCGAGGCGGTAGAGCTTAAGGAAAAGCTGTTGACGGGTCTTGACTTAAATAAGCCTGCGGACCCTCGCATAAAAGATATAATAGACTTCTTAAAGGCGGAGAATAAATGAAATACGATTTAGTAGTTATAGGCGGCGGCCCGGGCGGATACGTCGGGGCGATAAGGGCGGCAAAGCTGGGCATGAAGACTGCGCTCATCGAAGAGCGCGAGCTCGGCGGCACCTGCCTGAACAGGGGATGTATTCCCACCAAGGCGCTTTTGCACAGCGGCGAGACGTATGCCTCGCGTGAGAGCTGGGCTTCTCTCGGCATAAACGCCGAAAGCGTCAGTTTTGACGAGGATGCGGTCTATACCCGCAAGGAAGCCATAGTGCAGAATTTGCGTAACGGCGTGAAATCGCTTATCAAGGCGAATAAAATAGATTTGTACGAAACGCACGGCAGAATAACGGGCGAACACACCGTGGATGCGGGCGGGCAGCAGCTTGAAACGCAGTATATCCTCATTGCCACGGGCTCTATACCCATAGGAAGCGACCCCGCCGTGCGCCCCATAAAGGGTATGCAGTACGCCCTCAACTCCGACGACGTGCTTTCGAAAAAGGTTGAAGGAAATCGCATTGCCGTAGTCGGCGCAGGCGTTATAGGCGTTGAATTCTGCGACTATCTCTCCAACACGGGAAGAGAGGTCACGCTCATCGAACCGATGGACAGAATTATCCCTATGACGGGCAAGGAAACGGGCGTGCAGCTCGCCTCGATTTTAAAGAAAAAGGGCGTAAAAATCATCACGGGCGCAAAGGTAAACGAAATTCTGCCCGATTTTACCGTCAGATACTCCACTGTAAAGGGCGACTTTGAAGAGAAGTTCGACAACGTCATAGTTTCCATAGGAAGACAGGCAAACTTTTCAAGCCTCGGGCTTGAAAGCGTGGGCATTTCGGCGGGCAGAAGAATCGAGGTCGACGAAAATATGTACACGGGCGTTGCGGGAATTTATGCCTGCGGCGACGCGATAGGTAAAATTCAGCTTGCGCACTTTGCGTCGGCATCGGCAATAACGGCTGTCGAGAGTATGCTCAAAAAACCTCACTCCGTCAATTTAAACGTCGTTCCCTCCTGCATCTACACCCAGCCCGAAATTGCCTCCGTCGGCAAAAAGGAAAGCGAGGTCGAAAACGCCAAGGTCGGCAAATTCCTGATGGCGGCAAACGGAAAATCCCAGATAGAGGGAGTAGGACGGGGCTTTATCAAGGTCATAGCAGACCAAAACGACACCGTCGTCGGAGCAGAGCTCTTCTGCGTTCGCGCAACGGATATGATAGGCGAGCTTGCCCTTGCCGTCTCCCGCGGCTTGAAGATAAGCGAGGTTTCGGCGGTAATTCATCCCCACCCCACGGTTATGGAGAGTGTGGGCGAGGCATACGAAGATATCGAGGGGCTCGCCACCCATATGTCACCGAAGAAATAATTTTGCTCAATTAGGCACAACAATTTAAAATATAAATTTATAATTTTTCAGGAGGAGATTTTTAATGGCAAAGAGAACGGCACTTTACGACAATCACGTTGCACACGGCGGCAAGATTGTGGAATTTGCGGGATACGAGCTTCCCGTGCAATATACAGCCGGACTTATGAACGAACACCTTGCGGTGCGCAACAAGGTAGGTCTTTTTGACGTATCGCATATGGGCGAGCTTATCGTTAAGGGCGAGAATGCCGAAGAGGCGCTCAATGCAATCGTCACTAACGACGTAAGAGGTATGTACGACGGACAGGTAAGATATTCCGTTCTGCCCAACGAGCAGGGCGGCGCGATTGACGATATTTTAATATACCGCATAAACGGACAATGTTATTTTATCGTAGTAAACGCCAGCAACGCCGACAAGGACGCGGCGTGGATATCTTCCCACCTGCCCAAGGGCGTGCACTTTGAAAATATTTCAAATACCGTTTCGCAGGTAGCTTTGCAGGGGCCTTTGGCAGAGACGGTGTTAAAAAAGGTAGCCGCCGAGGAATTTATCCCCAAGAAATATTATTCTTTCATCAAAAAGGCAGATGTCAAGGGAATAAAGTGCCTCATCTCGCGCACGGGCTATACGGGCGAAAAAGGCTATGAGCTGTACTGTGCGAATGCAGATGTTCCCGCTCTTTTCGAGCTCTTATTGAAGGAAGGGCAGGAAGAGGGAATACTCCCCTGCGGACTCGGCGCACGCGACACTTTAAGACTTGAAGCGGGTATGCCCCTGTACGGACACGAGCTCGGCGAGGATATTCCCGTAAACGAGGTAGATTTGGGCTTTGCAATCAAGATGGGCAAGGACGACTTCATAGGCAAAAAGGCATTGGAGGCGCACGCTCCCGAATACGCAAGGGTAGGCGCAAAGGTAGTGGACAGAGGAATAGCAAGAGAGCACTCCCCCGTGTATAGCGGCAACGAATTAGTCGGCATGGTTACTTCGGGCACTCACGCACCCTATGTAGGCTATCCTATTGCAATGCTCCGCATTAAAAAGGAATACTTGGATAAACCCCTCGAGGCAGACGTCCGCGGCAGAAGATTAAAGCTTGAAATCATTCCCATTCCTTTCTTTAAAAAGTAAAATCAAACGTAAAAATACAAAAAACTTAACATATATTACTATTTGGAGGTAAAATCATGAAAATTTTATACAGAGAGTCCCACGAGTGGGCAGCAATCGAAGGCAACACGGCAAAAGTAGGTATTTCCGACCACGCGCAGAGTGAGCTCGGCGATCTCGTATTTGTCAACCTTCCCGAAGTCGGCACGGAAGTTACCGCAGGCGAAGTTCTTTGCGACGTTGAATCGGTAAAGGCAGTTTCCGACCTCTACGCACCCGTTTCCGGCAAAATTGTCAAGGTAAACGAGGAGCTTGAAAGCTCGCCCGAGCTCATCAATCAGGATGCAATGGGCGCATGGATTTGCGAAATCGAGGTTACGGAAGTTCCCGAAGATTTAATGGACGAGACCGCTTACGAGGAGTTTATAAAATAAGATGTCGGACTATCTGTCAACGACCGAGCGGGAGAGAGAGGAAATGCTCGAAAAAATCGGCGTAAGTACGATTGACGAGCTTTTCGAGGATATTCCCGCCGATTTAAAGGTCAAAAAATTAAAGCTTCCCAAGGGCAAGAGCCAGCAGGAGACGATGGAGATAATGTCGGCGCTTTCAAAGAAGAACAAGGTGTACGACGTCATCTTACGCGGTGCGGGCAGCTACGACCATTACATACCTTCAATGGTCAAAAATCTTTCTTCCCGTTCGGAATTTATCACGGCTTACACCCCCTATCAGGCGGAGATGAGTCAGGGCATTTTGCAGGCTATTTTCGAATATCAGAGTATGATATGCAACCTCACGGGTATGGAAGTCAGCAACGCGTCGGTGTACAACGGTGCAAACGCGGCGGCGGAGGCAATGCTTATGTGCGCCGAAAAGAACCGCAAAACGCTGATAACCTTCGACAATATCCGCCCCGACACCTTAAAGGTTTTAAAAACCTACGCCTCGCCCCGCGGAATTACCGTTCTGGTTTTGCCCGCAAAGGAGGGCGTGTGCGACTTATCCGCTTTAAAAGCCGAGCTTAACGACAACACGGCATGCGTCTATATCGAACAGCCTAACTACTTCGGACTTATCGAGGACGCACAGAAAATAGGCGAAGTTGCGCACGAAGCCAAGGCAAAATTCGTAATGGGCTGTAACCCTATTTCACTTGCCGTGCTTAAATCCCCCGCAGAGTGCGGTGCTGACATAGCAGTCGGCGACGCGCAGCCCTTGGGACTTCCGATGTCGTTCGGCGGACCCTACGTAGGCTTTATGGCTTGCACTTCAAAGGAAATGCGCAAAATACCCGGCAGAATTGTCGGGGAAACGAGCGACCACGACGGAAACCGCGCATATGTTCTGACTTTACAGGCTCGCGAACAGCATATCCGCCGCGAAAAGGCTTATTCCAATATCTGCTCCAATCAGGCTTACTGTGCTCTGATTGCGTCTATGTATATGTCCGCAATGGGCGCAGACGGTATGGCGGAGGTCGCGGAGGCTTGCGTATCCTACGCGCACTACCTTGCCGAAAGTCTTGAAAGCGTCGGCTTGAAAGTCAAATACAGCGGCGAATTTTTCCACGAATTCGTTACCGTAAGCGAAATTCCCGCCGATAAAATTTTAAAGGCGCTCGACAAAGCGGGAATTTTAGGCGGTCTTAAACTCTCCAAGAACGAAATTCTTTGGTGCGCTACCGAAAAGCTCTCCAAAGCTAAAATCGACGAGGCTGTCGAGGCAATAAGGAGGGTAAAATGAATTTGATTTTTGAAATTTCCAATAAAGGCGCAAGGTGCGCAACCATCAGAAAGCCAGACGTAAAGAGCGCGAAAATAAATAAAAAATACGCTCGCGCGGAAAAGCCCGAATTGCCCGAGGTCAGCGAAGTAGACTTTGCAAGGCACTACACGGCTTTAAGCCGCAGGGCGTTCGGCGTGGATACGGGCTTCTATCCCCTCGGCTCCTGTACAATGAAGTACAACCCCAAAATCAACGAAGAGGTTGCCGCGCTTGAAG
The DNA here is from genome assembly GCA_022508265.1 of Clostridiales bacterium. GTDB lineage: Bacteria > Bacillota > Clostridia > Christensenellales > Borkfalkiaceae > Coproplasma. The sequence goes on along the minus strand of JAFLVP010000002.1, from coordinate 85,414 downwards.
GCTTTACGCAAATTCATCCGCTTCAGCCCGAAGACAGCGTTCAGGGCGCACTCGAAGTAATGCAAACGCTCGGCGGCTACCTTGCCGAAATTACGGGTATGGAGGGGGTAACCCTGCAGCCCAACGCGGGCGCGCACGGCGAATATACGGGACTCTTGTTGATTAAAGCATATCACGCCGCAAGGGGCGATACCAAGAGGACGAAAGTCATCGTTCCCGACAGCGCGCACGGCACCAACCCCGCAAGTGCGGTCATGGCTGGCTTTGAAATAATCAACGTTCCTTCCGACGAAGAAAAGGGAGTGGACCTTGAAGCCCTCAAAGGGGTAGTCGGCGAGGATACCGCCGCTTTAATGCTTACAAATCCCACCACGCTCGGACTCTTTGAAAAGAACATCAAAGAAATCAGCAAAATCATTCACGACGCGGGCGGACTTCTCTACTACGACGGAGCCAACCTGAACGCCGTAATGGGCATTGTGCGCCCCGGCGATATGGGCTTCGACGTAGTTCATCTCAACCTGCATAAGACCTTCTCAACCCCTCACGGAGGCGGCGGTCCCGGTTCGGGTCCCGTCGGTTGCAAGAAGGAGCTTGTGCCTTTCCTGCCTAACCCTTCAGTGGTAAAAACGGATAAAGGCTATAAGTTTGATTACGGCAAGAACAGCATAGGCAAGGTTGCCTCGTTCTACGGCAATTTCGGCGTGTACGTGCGCGCACTCGCCTATATAACCGCGCTCGGCGCAGAGGGAATCAAGTCCGCGGCAGAACATGCCGTGCTCAACGCCAACTATCTTAAAGTCAACATAGAGGATTTATATCCCACCGAAAAGGGCAGGCACTGCATGCACGAATTTGTAGTAAGTATGCAGGACTTGAAGGACAAGACGGGCGTTTCCGCAATGGATATTGCAAAGACTATGATTGACAGGGGCTATCATCCGCCCACAATGTACTTCCCGTTGATTATCCACGAGGCTCTTATGTTCGAGCCCACCGAAACGGAGAACAAGCGCACGCTTGACGAGGTAATTGCAGCCCTCCGCGAAATCTACGAAGAGGCGTTCAAAGACCCCGAGTATATGAAAGCGGCGCCCCATCACGCGCAAATCGGCAGACCCGACGAGGTCAAAGCCGCCCGCCAACCCGTCGTCAGATACAAGCCTTAAAACAATTAACAACAACCAACAAAAAAGCATATCCGCAACGGATATGCTTTTTTTGGCATGAAATACCTCCGATAGGCGGGCTAATATTTATTTGTAACCTCGATGTTAATTATTCGAACACCATTTAAAATATGCAAAGACATTGACATTTTTATTTTGCGTTGCTACAATTTAGTTATGACAAAAATGAAAATTACCTTACTCGAGCAAGCCAATAAATCAAGCTACGGCAAACAGGTAACAGGTTCAGGTCTTAACAATTTATCAAATAGAGAATCAATAGTTAAATTTATTCAAGATAAACTTTAAAATTATTTTCGTTTATTTAGTACATTATGGAACACATTACTTTCAGAGAGCGCATAGGAATTGTAGGTAAAAAGAGAAATAAGCCGAGCTTAAGAGAGCGTATCGGCCTTTACTTTTATGCGAGGCGCTGTAAGAAAATAAAGCTGTCCTCGGAAAAATGGTATAAAGAGCAGGATATAGTCAACTCGTTGCCGTCAGCGGGAATCGGACCGAAAAAGCGCAAAATCTTCTATAAATTTACCATGCCTGATAGCGTTGATTTTCAGTTTTTGCATCCGGGACTGGTCATAAATTTCCCCGAAAACGTGAGGCTCGGAAATAACATTATTATAAACCGCAACGTAAGCATAACTGCACGGAGCAAAGTCAGCTTGGGCAACGACGTGCTTTTGGGCCCGAACGTTGTTATAAACGACGGCAACCACCTGTTTGTAGACAGAGATAAGCCTATAACAACACAAGGACATACCGCCAAGGAAATAGTGATAGAGGACGATGTCTGGATAGCGGCCAATTCGGTAATTTTAAAGGGAGTGCATATCGGTAAGGGGGCGGTAGTGGCTGCCGGCAGCGTAGTCACGAAGGACGTGCCGCCCTACGCGGTCGTTGCGGGAGTTCCCGCCCGTCAGATTAAAAACCGAGGGGAATAAATAGGTAATCAAAACCGTTATTTGATTTGAATAAACGATAAAGGCGAAGCCGTCTCCTAATGGAAACGGGTTCGCCTTTAACTTGTCTGGTGACCCGTATTCCGTCTTAATCGAATAAACATTTGACAATATCTTAAAATTTTATTAAAATTAGTTATATCTATAAACAGAAGAAAAGGAGACTATAATGGAAACTGTAAAGAAAACAGAAAAGATTTTTAAGTGGATCATTTTAGGTATTGCTATTGCACATATTATAACGTATCTACTGCCGATTTATAAAAGCATTTATACGTATCGTGATGATTCACCAGAAACCACCTTGGTCTATTTTTATACGAATTCTAGTTCACTTTATCTTTCATATTATTTTGCATACACTACAAGCCTACTTTTGCCTATTATAGCGATAGTATTTCTTTTTGCGAAATTTAAAAGTAGCAGGCTATTTTTCTTTGGATTTAGTGCTACCTATATGATCAATTGCTTTTTTACAATATTAACTTTGTCAAAAAGTATTAAAGGTAATACTAATAGCAATTATGAATATTCATTTGAATATGGATACTACTTATACATAATTACATTGGTTTTGTTGGCTCTTGCGGTCATCGGCGCATTGGTAATATATTTAATTATGAAGCATAAAGAATTAAAATCAGAACCCGAACAAACACAACAAGCATCTCAGAATTCAAAAATTGATATTTTAAGAAAAAGAATTGAAGTGTTAGACGAGTTAAAAAATCAAGGCGTCTTGACGGATAGCGAATATGACGAAAAGCGTGCCGAAATAATTAAAGAACTTAAAATATAGGCAGTAAATTATGTACGGGAATCTGCGGTTTCCCTTCGGGAGCCTCCGCAGAGCGTCGCACCATCGGTGCTCGCGCGAACCGGTGGGTTCGTTCCCATGCGCGGGGAACATACAAAAAGAACGACACGCAACAGCGTGTCGTTCTTTTTGGTGACCCTGCCGGGAATCGAACCCGGGATTGAGCCTTGAGAGGGCTCCGTCTTAACCGCTTGACCACAGGGCCTTTATTCAATTGCGAAGTGATTATATCATAAACTTAACTGCAATGCAAGCAAAAATAAGCCGTCTTTTCAATTTTTTAACGCTGTGCGTATTTCCGGCAAAAGGTGAGAGGGGGTATTTCCTTTATTTAGTATTTGCTCGTTGCATAAAACACTTGACTTTAATGTATATTTGCATATATAATAATGTATATATAAATATAAATTATAAAAGGAGGAGAACGGTGCAAAACAAAGCAAAGCTTGTACGGCTATATTTCGGAATATTCTTAAGCTTATTGACATTGACTGTGGGCATACTTTTCATTGTTCAGGCGTGCGGAATTTTTGCCGATGCGGGATACGTACAGGGCGGATACACGCCCGAAACAATCGGCACCCGTTTTTTATACATATGTGCGCCGTTTTTTATATGGATTGCCGCTATAATTGCGGGGTTTGTGCTTTCCCTTGTCTATCCCGTCCAGCCCAAAAAATCGGCTTTAAGCAACAATCCATTGGCGCTCAAACGGCTTACCTCTAAAATTCCCGAAGGCAGTGGAGAGGGTTACGACGCCAATTTAAAAACAGTGAAAAAGGAGCGCCTTACGCGTTTTATAACGGCTATTGCGCTGACTGTAATATTGATTGTATGCATAATTATAAGTTGCATATATCTCTTTAATAAAAGCAATTTTAAAGGTATACCTGCTCACGATGCAATGTTCAACATGTTCAAATTCGTTGGACCGTTTGTGCTTGCGTCACTTGCTTGTGCCGTAATTGCCGTGGTAATTACCAAATTAAGTATCAACAAGGAACTTAACGCAGTAAAAAGCCTTATTGCAAACGGCAAGGGCGCGCCCGTGCGTACTGATATGCGCAATCCCGTAGACAAAATTACCGACAAAGTTCGCGCAAAAGCAGCGGTACTTACGAATAAAAAGACTTCGAATATAATACGGATATGCGTTGTATCCGCTCTCGGAGTGCTTGCCGTAACTTTTATAATTTTAGGCGTGTTCAACGGTGGAATTTATGCCGTATGGCTTAAGGCAAAAGAAATTTGCACGGAGTGTATAGGACTCGGATAATTATGAAAGCATTTTTCTCTAAAATTGGTAATTGGTTTAAAAACCACGTGCCGACGCGGCGCCGAATAATTCAAATTTACTCTGCGCTTCTGTACAATGCGAATATAAAAGGTTTTGTGAGCGGAAGAATTTATTCGACTGCTACTAACGTCGGTTCTTCGAAAAATCTGTGTGTTCCCGGCATGAACTGCTATTCCTGCCCCGGCGCGATAGGCGCGTGCCCGTTAGGTGCATTGCAGAACGCGTTAGAGGCCTCCGATACACGCACCCCGTACTACGTAATCGGCATTTTGGTGCTATTCGGAATAATACTCGGCAGAACGATTTGCGGCTTTTTGTGCCCCGCAGGACTCCTTCAGGAGCTGCTGTACAAGATAAAGACGCCCAAGCTGAAAAAGAACAGCTACACCCGGGTTTTCTCATATACGAAGTACGTAATTTTGTTGGCGCTGGTAATAGTAATTCCGATATTTATCAGTTCGCCGACTTTCTGTAAATACATATGTCCTGTGGGAACTTTCGAGGGGGGAATTGGTCTTTTATCCAATCCTAACAACGAAAATTATCTTCCCCAGCTCGGCAGTATATTTACCTGGAAGTTTTCAGTCCTCGTAGCGGTAATCGTGCTGTGCATATTCATATACAGATTCTTTTGCAGATTTATCTGCCCGCTCGGCGCTATATACGGTTTCTTTAACAAATTTGCGCTTTTGGGTGTTAGACTCGATAAAGATAAGTGTACCGAGTGCGGACTGTGCGTATCCCACTGTAAGATGGATATTCGCCACGTCGGCGACCACGAGTGCATAAACTGCGGAGAGTGCATCTCCGTATGCCCCACGAAGGCAATCAGTTGGAAGGGCTCGCAGATATTCGTACACGAGAATCAAACGGATATTCCCGAAGCAGTTCCCTCGCTTGCATCTGTTCTCGACGCAGGCACGACGGTACAACCGCAAGAGCAAATAAAGCCTATGGAGGTTGTGGCGGTAAACGTAAACACATCCGAGGCAGTTGCAGCTCCCGCAATCGCAAGGGAGGAAGTCGTAGCTACTGCGGACGTCAAAGTCAAAGAAGAAGTAAAGAAGGAAAAAAAGAGCAAGCCCGTAAATTTAGCAAAGCGCAACAAGATACTTGAAATAGTTGCCTGGTCGCTTGCGGGATTACTGCTTGCGTTTGTATTAGTATTCTACAATTTCTTTGTTCCCGAAAATAAAGTAGATAGTTTAGGCGTTGGAAATGAATTGCCCGCAGAAGTTATCGAAGGCTTAAAGCTTGAAATATACGACGGCAACGGGCTAAACAGCGAAAAACTGTATTCGCTTGAAGACAGCCTTACAGAGGGCAAAGTAGTAGTACTCAACTTCTGGGGAACAACTTGTGACCCTTGCATTAAAGAACTTCCGCATTTTAACCAGTTAAAGAAAGAGTATGGCGATGAGGTAGAGGTAGTCGCAATTCACTCGGTAAATATAATACATAATGTTCAGAACTTCATAAACAGCAGTCCGAAACGTACCGAGGATTGGTCGACTTTCGAAATAATCTTCGCACAGGATGCAAAAGTAATCGAATACAACGGGCAGACACTTACGGCATACGAGGCATTCGGAGGTAAGGATGCCTACCCTGTAACGGCAATAATAAATGCAAGTGGAGTGTTTACTTACAGCTGGACCGGTTCTATGACCTATGACATTTTGGAAAAAGCATTCTTAGAGGCTAAAAACTCTTAAATAACCAAAGCCGCCGATAAATCGGCGGCTTTAAATATAATCCTTGTATAGCCTGCTTTCATAGCGAAGAATGTGAGGAGCAAAAAGGCTTTGCCGATGAACAAACTGCGATGTTATCAATAAAATAAATAACCCCGTGCTTGGCACGGGGTATTTAATTTAAGCAAAAAAATCTCCCGCAATTTTGCGGGAGATAATTATTATTTTGCTTTTTTGCTAACGACAACCGAATAGGAATCGCCGCTTTCATTATCAGTACCGAAAGTTATGGTATATTCAACACCGGCTACAAGCTCTATTTCAATTACGCCGTTACTCTCGGAAGCATAGTACGGTTCAGACCAAGTGCTGATGTTATCTGTATAGGAAACTTTTGCATCAGTACCGCCGGTAATCGTAATAATATAAGTTTCTGTTTCGTCGGCAGTAAACTTAAACTCTTTACCGTCATACATGTTGGGCAACTCTATTTCAATTGTTTCGCCAAGTACTATGACGTCGCCGTCCGTGGAGGGAGCGTTTGCGTCCTTAATAGTCAGGTATAAATTTGCTGTGTCGGCGTCAGCGAACGTAAAAGTAAAGGGTACGTAACCCGTTTCGGTAGTGCTGACAGGTGCAATGTCATTTGTATTTGACCAAGTGACCGTCTGGCTGCCGATTTTAACGGTTATGGGGAAACCGCCAAAGGGATCTTCGCCGGGCATTTCAAACGCAAGCTCCGTATTTGCGTTGGGAAGGTTAAAATATACCTTGTATAAGTCGGTGCCATAGATATTGACTGTATCTCCAAGCTGTAACACGGGGCAAACTGCAAATTTAATAGTAGCCGCCGCATTAGTCGTGGGTTTCAGAGTGAACGAAATGTTGTTGCCGAAAAAGCTTGCCTCGCCTAAATCCAAAACCACTGATTTCTTGGAGGAACTCAATGTTTCGGTTATAGGTGCGTTGGAATTTACGACGACGGACAATTCGAATTCACCGTCCTGAATATCTGCTTCGAATACTGCTTCAGAGGCGTTGCGGATAACGGTAAAATATTTCTTTGATTCGCCGCCTAAAAAGCTTTCTTCGTATTCGTAGCTTTCAGTAATGAAAGTGGGGTCTTGTTTAATCGTAAGCGTTACGCTCTTTACTTCGTGATGGTCGATAAAAATCTCATACTCGTCATCATCTGCATTGTAATTGCATGCATTACCGTCCTCGTCATACACGCTGTAGCCGGCGGGAATATTAAAAAGCAGAACGTGCATGGTTTCGGAAGTTTGCCATTCTTCCGTAGATATATCTACAGTAACCTTACCTTTGCTATCTGTCTGTGTGGTATGGCATTGAGCGCCTGCGCCGTCACTGCAATACTGAACCCAAGCTCCTGCTGCGTCGGTGCCGTCTTCGTTTTTTACGGTAATCGTAAAGGTGTTTTTGTTGTCGCCGCTGTTGTTGGGTTGGCAAGCAACTGTAGCACCCAAGCCGAAAACCATGCACAGAGCAAGGATAATAGTTAATAAAAATTTGATGTGCTTTTTCATTTTAAACTCCTTTAAAATTTAATTTTTCATTATTTTAGCAAATAATTCCAAAATATGCAAATAATTTGCATATAAAAATAATTTTTTTATAAAATTCAGGCTTTTATTCATTTTATTGAATAATATATGTCAGGTCTTAAAACTTGTGTACGGCGTAACTTTTAATCACGTACTGCAAACCGATAAAAAAATCCTCCTTCCGCATAATTGCAGAAGGAGGAGTGATTTTGAAATTTTAAGCGTAATAACCACAGGATATTAACCAGCAGCACTCTTCGAGATTAAGACTGAAGATAAAGTCTTGAGCATGACTTGCATAATATCTTTCAATGAACGCTTTTAGCTCTGAGTTAAGCTTATACACACCGTCGCTGTTGCAAAGGGTGGCGTATTGTTCGATAAAAGGCGTATAGTTGAGTCTGGGGTTATTCCTATCTTCGCCCTTTGAGGGGTCGGTGTAGAGTGTAAGGTAACTGTTCTGCCTTGTCTCGGAGGGAGCACTCGGCATTTCGTCGCCGTTCGAGCCACCGGGCTCTACCGAACCTGCACCCATATATTCTATCGTAGCGTAGGAGTAGGGAAGTCCTTTTAAATTCTTCTTTATTGCAACAACAAGCTCGCGTTCCGTGCCGTCAATATTTACGTAATATCCGCCGTTCATTTCAATGATTGTAAAATCGCTTTCACTGATAGAATTGTTGTCGCCTATAAGGAAGTGGAATTCTCCGCTCTGCTCGGCATATTTTTCCGTAGCAGTAGCAACTTGGTTTTCAACAGGACTGAAATTCTCCTCTGCGTTGCCGATGCGGGTAATGGAAATGGGAACCTGCGTAGGATATTCAACCTCGCCACCGCCGATCTTTGACTTTATTTTTATCCTAAAGTAATAGTAATTGCCGGTGTAAGAGGGAGGTACTTCGAGAGTATATTTAAAGTTCTTACCCTCGCCGCCGTCGTCGTCAGAGCCTTCGATTTCCGAGTTGTCTGCCAAGCGTGCATAATGTATAATCTCTATGTCGTACTCGCTTGTATGTGAGCAGATTTCAAATATACCGCCGTCCGTAGGCGAAGGTCTTTCAGGAGTGGCAGACATTGGAGTAATGAATATGAGTAATGCCGTATCCGTTTCAAACGTGATGTCATAATTGCCGGGCTCGGTTACTTCGTGTCGTCTCGTGCCCGCAACGGGTTTTGCAATCATGAATTCACGCGTTCCCGAAAGAGGGTGCTCGTCAGGGTCATCTGCCGAAGGATCGTTTGAACGCGCGGGAATCGAATAGGAGAAGTAATATCTTTCTCCCTCTTTGAGCGGCAGCTCTACCATCTCGCAGGTGTTAGAGCTTTCGTGAGTACTATTGGTAGTCAACAGTGCTTCATTACCAAGACTATTACCGAAGAATTCCACGGTATAATATTGACCTCTGGAAATAAAGTTATAGGTACCCTCTTTGTCAGCCGTAAAGTAATAGTAAATCTTTTTGCCTTCGGGAATAAAATCGGTTGTAAAATCATAGCAGTCGGCGGTGCGGTCAAATCGGGTTACGGGTGCTTCGTCTGAGTAGGAATTGGCCAACCTATCCCACTCGTCAAGCTTTTCCGCAGACATTACTTCGTCAAGTTTTAACTCTTTTAAAGAAATAAGCTCTATGGTCAAAACAGGTTGCTTTGCCGTTACCTGAACAGGCAGATACGAAACGTTTTCGGGCAGGTTTAAAAGCTCTAAATCGTACGTATCCGCAGTGACGTTTTCCAATACGGCAGTTCCGTTCGCGTTTGTCGTTGCCGATTTAACTAAAGCACTGTCCTTTTTAATATTGACAGTTACGCCGATAGCGGGGGTATCGTCGGGGAGCTTAAGGTTAATAGTGTAGCTCACGGGTTTAGGGGAAAGCTTTACGGTATAATCGCCTCTGCCCTCAACCGTATAAACTTTATCGGCGTACTCAAAGCCGTTAGGGCAATTATAAACGTCGATAAGGAACTTGCCCGACACCCTGTAATTTATGGTAGCCTTGCCGTAGTCATTGACAACCGAGCGAGCTCCGGCTATGGCGTCGTCTGGACCATTCATAAGCTCAACGCTGACCTGCGCTTTGATGGAGGGGCCGTCCGAACCCTTTACGGGCGTGCCGTCGGGATAGAGAACGGTTATAGTATATCCGTATTTAGTGGGGTCGGTATGGACTTCGCCCTTGCCGTTGTCGTTGTCAGGTGTGCAGGCGCCTGCAAGCATTGTGGCAGCAATCAGACAAGCTGCCAACGCACAGGTAATAAACCTTTTGAAAAAATTCTTCATAATTTCTCCTTTTTTATAAACTGTCTTTTAAGTATTTATCGCGGCTTGATAGCCGCGATAAACGGTTTTTAATAATTTGCTCCGAAATATTCGTAGAAGTAGCAGAACGTCAGCCACTCGTTATCATCGATTATTTCATCGTACTTGTGTATGAACAGGAGGAGTATATCCCTCAATTCCTTCTTGGCCTCTACAAGTCCGTATTCGGGGTCGTCCGGATTTGCCGTAGCATTCTTGAGATATTCTTGGATCTTTTGAGTATAATCCTGACCGACAAGAGTTTCTTCGCCGACGGTTACCGTTACGCCACGCAAATCGAAAGTTACGTCAATGTTGCCCGATTTAAGGGGATGACCCGAAGCTGCCGCCTTTATAACCTGTTCAAGTGTGTGCGAGGTGGAGAATCTCGTAACTCCCGTAAAGTCTACATAAATATTGCTGCCGTTTGAAGCATAATATTTGCTGTCTTCGGAGTTAAACGTAACTTTGGTGAATAACGGGCGGTAAATCTTATTCATAGCACCGGGTTCAAGGCTTGTGGTAAGGAAGCCCGCAGTTACCGTTTTAAGAGATTTATACTCCGTATCCGAAACCTTGTTTACCGCATAGTACATTGTGCCAAGAGTTTCGGAGCTGTAGAACATTAAGTTCAGATAGCACGACTCGCCTTCTTTAAGATAATGATAGAGGTGGAACTGCGTAGGGCTTCCGTCCCTGAACAGTGTGTCGTTGTCGTGGACTGCAACGGGTTTGGCAAGCGTCGTGTGAAGTTTAAGGTCGGAAGTAAATAACTCAGCCTGGCAAATGTATTCGGGATTATCTTCGCGACCTACCGAGTAGAAGTGATATACACCGGCAGAGGGAGCAGTAAATTTAACAACCTTGCCGCGAGGCACTATAACCGTATCGAAGTCTACGGAGTTGTACGTTGCAAGATTAGCTTCGTATTCGTCCTGTGTGAACTTTATCAGTGCCTGTAATGCAGCGACGTCAGCGTCGGGGTTGTTGGCAATTTCGTCGTAAGCGTTGTATATCGTGTTGATCTGCTCCATCGCAGTCGCGGTATCGTACTCGTCGGTAACCTTTGCCTCGTATGCCGAGAAGTATGCATAGCCCTTTGCGGGGTCGTCCATCGCGCTTCCCTTGCCGTAGTGCATATAGAATATGCAGAACTCAAGCCAAAGGTTGGGATTTTCCGCATATGCTTCCGCACCGGCGTCATGCTTGCATAGTTCAATCAGGATATCGTGAAGCTCCTTGGTTACGGGCACTGCGCCCTCTACTGCACTGTTTGCGGCAACGTATGAATAGGACATAAGTTCGTTGTAATAGTTCTTACCGCCGAACGTGCAGCTCTTTTCGTTTATGAACTGCGAATAGAGCGAAGCGCCGCGCGTGTAAGGTATCATATGGGTCATATCAAGGAGGAGGTAGGGATCCGTGCCGCCGCTTTTGCGCCCTCTGACGTGATAGTAGCCGTCCGTATTGTCTAAATAAACATCCTCGTAAATTCTGTAAATGCTGTTTCTTGAGTCGAAGCTGCGTGCCGCGTAATATGAGACGTCCATCGAGGGGATTTGCTCGCTCGAAATATCCACAAAGCGGAGGTTATTCAGGTAAACGGTATCCTCGTACTGTCCTTTTTGTGTACCTTTATAATATACGAAAGCAATCTGATGTTCGCCCGCTTCAAGGGGGATATACGCCAAAGCCGTAGCCCAGTCCTTGTTGCCCGAATCGGTGAAGGAAACTCTTCCCAAATCGTTGTTGTCAACTACTATCTCAAACAGGTCGTAATATTCATAGGTAGAAACCTTATAGTCTACGAGCAGAGCCTTGCCCTCGGGAATAGTTATATCGGCGTAAATTATCGAATAGGAGAGGCCGTGTCCCGAACCGAGAGGAACGATGGATTTGCCGTCCGAAGAAAGCGCCCAAGGCCATGAATATTCTCCGTCGTCTGCGTAGAACAGTATATCCGTTCCCGTCTTGTTTATCGCTCTGTCAATATCGACGGGGTCGGACATCTTCGCTTGGAAATCTGCGGGCTTATCGGGCACGAAGTTTTCAACGTCATCCGAGGTCTGACCTTCTTTTATATCGGGTACGTAGTCGTCGGAAACGTAGTGAGCAATCGACTCTTTCCAAATTTCTTCATCCGACTCGGAACCGACTATAATCTCGCAGACAACGCCGTATCTGTCGATTATAGCCGAGATGGGAAGAGTGAAACTTCCTCCGCTTTGAACGGGAGCATAGAAGTTTTTATAGATGCCTGCCTCGCCCGCCGCATCCATTCCGTAGTAGAACGAGAGGTCTAATCCCCACTGACGTAAGGTGCTCATTATTGTTATATCGGTATCGCCGTAAGCTCCGGGGGGGTCGAGAGCCAATACCGAAAAATCTTCTTCAAACATCTTATAGGTCTTTTCTATCGCAGGGAATTCTATCTCGCAGTTAGGGCAGCGTGAACCCCAGAAGTTAATTAAAACTGCTTTCTTTGTCTTAAGCTCTTCGGAAAGAGTGACAACCGTAGCAGGTCTTGAAGAATTTGTCGTCGTAGTAAACGAGAAATCATACATAACGTCGCCCGTCCTATATACGTATTTGGGGTCGACGCTTTCGCCCTCGATTACCTTTGAAGGAAGATAGAACTTTGTCTCCTCCGTAGAATTAGCCTTAATCGTGTAGCTTGTTGAAGGGTCGGCATAATAGCCCTTGGGCAGATCTTCAAAAGTTACCTGATAGGTAAGCGACTTATCGATTGCAAGAGAAGTTTTGCCGTTCTTGTCGGTCTTTCCTGCAACGGTGTTTGCGCCGTTGGTTGCCCTTACGGTAACGCCCTCAAGCCCTTTGTTGCCCATGGAAACTACGGTCACAACCGGGTCGGTGTTGCCGTTGTCCTCCGTGCAGGCAGCAATCGGAACAATAAGGGTAGCCATAAATAAAGCGGCTAAAAATGAAGTTATAAACGTTTTTAATTTGCCTTTCATTTATTTGGTCTCCTTTCCAAAATGTGCATAATTTTATGTAGCCGATAATAGCTTAATTTTATTATAATTTATATATAGTGTAAAAGCAACTAAAATTTTAAGAATTATTAAAAAAAATTTATAAACGGACAGATTTCACTTATTTTTATAAATTTATTCACTGATTTTTCAAAAAACAAAATACAAAAAAACAGTTGACTTGCAATTTTTATTCGGGTATAATCGTTTAGAAATCGAACAGTTCGATATCGAACTGTTATTTGTTGGGGGTAAAATTGGAGAACAAAAGACTTTTCGGAAAAATCTGCTATCTGCAAAGGCAGATGTACAGGGAAATCAACAGGGAGCTTGCCGAGCAGGGAATAACGCCCGTAAAGCTTCAAACGCTCATATATTTAATCAAAAACGAGCGTGTCAAAAACGAGGTCTGCCAGCGGGATATCGAAAGGGAGCTGAACCTGCGTCCCTCGTCGGTATCTGCGCTTTTGAAATCGCTTGAAAGGGAGGGATATTTAATCAGGACCTTTCGGGACGGAGACGCGCGGACGAAGTATCTCGAACTCACGGAAAAGGGCAGAAAGCTTTGCAAAGACAACAAACTCTTTATGGAAAAGTGCGACGAAACCGTTCAGTCTGCGCTTTCCGACAATGAGCAGGACGAACTTCAGAAATTGCTTGAAAAAATTATCGCTAAAATATCGGAGTAAGTATGATAAAGACACTTTTAAAGAGCGTGAGAGAGTATAAAAAGCCCTCTATACTCTGCCCCATTGTAATGGTTGGCGAAGCCGTTATGGAAATTTTAATTCCATATTTTATGGCAGACATATTGGGGCAGTTCAACGTACATCTGAATTACGTCAATCAGGTATCCGCGACCGATTGGGACTTAACCTACATAATCATCCGTGCGGTCATAATGATAGTGTGTGCAACTTTTGCACTAATCTGCGGCGTATGGGGCGGAAAGCTTGCGGCGAAGGCAAGCTGCGGCTTTGCGCACAATTTAAGGGAGGATATGTACGACAGACTTCAGACCTATTCGTTCGCAAACATTGACAACTTTTCGACTTCGAGCTTGATAACGCGAATAACCACCGACGTTGCCAACGTTCAAAACGCCTACCAGATGTCAATACGAATGTTGGTGCGCGCGCCCGTACTTTTTATAACTTCGATTGTTATGACAATCCTCATAGAGCCAAAAATGGCGGCAATCTTTGCGGGAGCCGCGATACTTCTCGGAATTGTCGTTTCAATCTGTATGATAAAGGTCGTGCCCTATTTCAGAACGATGTTTAAAAAGTACGACAAGCTCAACTCTGTCGTGCAGGAGGATCTGACGGCAATCCGCGTAGTCAAGTCCTACGTGCGCGAGGACAGGGAAATATCCAAGATGAAAAAAGCCTCGGGCGAGGTCTACGAGTACGCCGTCAAGGCGGAGCGCATTCTGACCGTAATGATGCCCTGCGTAACCTTGACGCTCTTCATCGTAAACGTAATAAATTTAACCGTCGGCTCGAATATGGTGCTCGGGAATATAGTCGGCAACGTAAAGGCTACCGATATTCAGACGCTTATCCAGTACTCCGCGCAGATACTTTCGGGCGTTATGTCGGTTGCTATGTGCCTGAACTTCATCTCGCTTTCAAGGGGCAGCATGGACAGAATTTGCGAAGTTTTAAACGAAAAAACCACCCTTCCCAGACCCGAACAGCCCGTAGACGAAGTAAAAGACGGCAGTATTTCCTTTAAAAACGTCAGCTTTGCATATTCGCAGAAGGCAGACCTGCAGGTACTTAAAGATATAAATATCCGAATAGCCTCGGGCGAAACGATAGGAATAATAGGCGCAACGGGTTCGGGCAAGACCTCGCTCGTGTCCTTAATTCCGAGGCTCTACGACGTATCATCGGGAAGCGTAGAGGTCGGCGGAGTGGACGTCCGAAATTACAGCTTGGACGCTCTGCGCTCAAAGGTTGCAATGGTCTTGCAGAAAAACGTGCTCTTTTCGGGTACGGTTGCCGAAAATCTGCGTTGGGGCGACGAACACGCCACAGACGAGGAAATTAAGCTCGCCGCAAAGCAGGCTTGCGCCGACGAGTTTATAGAGCGCCTACCGGGTGGATACAATTACGACTTGGGTCAGGGCGGCGTAAACGTCTCGGGCGGACAGAAGCAGAGGCTGTGCATAGCCCGCGCCCTTCTTAAAAAGCCGAAAGTTATCATTTTCGACGACTCAACCTCGGCAGTCGACACAAAGACTGACGCAAATATTCGCGAGTCGCTCAAAATTTACGCACCCGAAGTAACAAAAATAATTATCGCCCAGCGTATCGCCTCCGTTCAGGATGCGGACCGAATTATAGTTTTGGACGAAGGCAAAATATCGGGAATAGGCGCGCACGCAGAGCTCGTCAAGTCCAACGCAATTTACAGGGAAGTTTACGAATCGCAGATTAAGGGGGGTGAAGAAAATGAGTAGAATGTCGATGCCCGCAAGAGGTGCAGGCGGTAAACGGGCTAAAAACCCAATGAAAACCTTGAAAAGACTGCTCGCTTACGCCTTTTCGCGCAACAAGCTTTTAACGGTATTCATGGTAATATTCGTCCTGTTTTCTTCCGTCACCAAAATTTCGGCAACCAACTTCGTTAAAAATATAATAAACGAACTTACGGCAAAAGGCGTCGAGTCGGATTTAACAGGTGTAATTTATCCCAACATAATCTTAATAGCCATAATTTATCTCGTAGGCTCTGTTTCGGACTTTGCGTATAACCTCATAATGATGTACATAGCGCAGAACACGCTCAAAAAGATGCGCGACGAAATGTTTGCAAAAATGCAGAACTTGCCCCTGCAGTATTTCGACGGTCACACGCACGGCGATTTGATGAGCCTTTACACCAACGACGTGGACACGATGCGCCAGCTATTGTCGCAGACCATACCGCAGCTCATATCCTCGTGCTTAACTCTCGTTGCGGTATTCGCGTTTATGGTATATTATAGTGTAACTCTGCTGCTTGTGGTGCTCGCAGTGCTGACTGCAATAATCCTTACCACCAAATTCGTTGCGGGAAAATCGGCAAAATACTATCTGACGCACCAGCGCGCACTCGGAAATTTAAACGGCTTCGTGGAGGAGATGACCGAAGGGCAGAAGGTAATAAAAGTTTTCTGTCACGAGGACAGGGCGCGCCGTCAGTTTAAAATCGTCAACGACGAGCTCAACGAGGCGGGCAGAACGGCAAACCAGTACGCCTTTATTTTGGGACCCATAAACAACAACCTCGGCTATATTCAGTACGTATTGGTTGCACTCGTGGGCGTCTTGGCTATCGCTCTCGGCGGCGAGGCGGGACTGCTCTCTATTTGTTGCTCGGTATTCGGCGAAGGTGTCGTCGGTATGATAATTGCCTTTTTGATGGCTTCGAGGCAGTTCAATATGCCCGTCATGCAGGTTTCCCAACAATTGAGCGCAATAGTTATGGCGCTTGCCGGCGCAGAGAGAATTTTCGAAATGGTGGACACTTCGCCCGAGGACAGGGGAGGCGAAATTACCTTGACCTACGGCGAGCACGAGGAGGGGGCGTGGGCTTGGAAAAAGCCCGTGGGCGACAGCTTTGAATATATCCCTTTAAAGGGAGATATCCGCTTCAACGACGTCGTGTTCGGCTACACTAAAGAGAAAGTAATTCTCAAAAATATAACGCTGTACGCAAAGCCCGGACAGAAGATTGCTTTCGTGGGCTCCACGGGCGCGGGAAAGACCACGATAACCAATCTTATAAACAGATTTTACGATATTCAGTCGGGCACGATAACCTACGACGGACTCGATATCAAGAGCATCAAAAAGGACGATTTAAGAAGAAGTCTCGGCGTGGTTTTGCAGGACACTCATCTGTTCACGGGCTCGGTCATAGACAACATCCGTTACGGCAGATTGAGCGCCACGGACGAGGAGTGCATAAAGGCGGCAAAACTTGCCAATGCGCACTTCTTCATAACCCACCTTCCCGAGGGCTACAATACCCAATTAACGCGCGACGGAGCCAACCTCTCGCAGGGGCAAAGACAGCTGCTTGCAATTGCCCGCGCAATGGTCTCCGAGTGCCCCGTACTCATTCTCGACGAGGCTACCTCGTCCATAGATACACGCACCGAAAAACTCATCGAAGAGGGTATGGATAAGCTCATGGAGGGCAGGACGGTATTCGTAATTGCACACCGCCTTTCAACAGTCAGAAACAGCCACGCAATTATGGTTTTAGAGCACGGCGAAATCATAGAAAGAGGCAACCACGAACAGCTTATTGCCGAAAAAGGCAAATATTATCAGTTATACACGGGTGCGTTCGAATTGGAGTAAAAACAGCCGATTTTGCGCCCAAAAACGGCAAAAATAAGCACTTGCAAAGTACTATGTGACGCATAATAGCCTATTTTTGCAATAAAATCGGTCAATTTTTTAAATATCGGAGCGGCAAAAATCCACTTCGATATTTTTATTTTCAGAATAGTACAAACTGTAAAAAACATATGATAATTTTACTAATCGACGAGGTGATTATTATATGATTTTCGATTTTTTGGGATTACTTTTTAATAAGATTTTTTTGTTTACGGGGATGGTCCGCCAGAGCAGTACCTTCCCCGAACCTCTATCTCCCGAGGAGGAAAAAAAGTATCTTGCACTCGCCCGTCAGGGGGATAAGGAGGCGAAGGAAATACTCATCAGGCACAATATGAGACTGGTTGCCCACATAGTAAAAAAGTACACGGGCTCGGCGGAAACGGACGACCTTTTATCGGTCGGTTCGATAGGGCTCATAAAGGCCATAAACACCTATCAGGACGGCAAGGGAACCCAGCTTGCAACCTACACCGCGCGGTGCATAGAGAACGAAATTTTAATGCTTCTCCGCGCGGGTAAAAGGCACAAAAACAACGTGTCTTTGACCGACCCCGTCGGCACGGATAAGGACGGCAACGAGCTCACGATTATCGACCTTCTGTCCGAAAAGGAGGACAGCGTTTTCGAGCAGGTTGAAAAGAGTATTCAGCGCGAAAAATTCGTAGCGCTTTTAAAGCAGATTTTAAGCGAGCGGGAGTACGCCATAATCTCTATGCGGTACGGGCTTGAGGACGGTATTGCCTACCCCCAAAGAGAGGTGGCGAAAAAGCTTGGGATTTCCCGTTCGTACATATCGCGGATTGAAAAACGCGCAATAGAAAAGGCGCGCGAGTTTATGAAAAAGGACGATTTTTTTACCGACTGAAATTTTGAAAGCAGTTTTTGCTAATTTACGGCAACACTGCTTTTTTTAATTGCAAATTGCGTCAGACTTTGCTATACTTTTATTAAATACGGTTTCAAGAGGCGCAATATGCAAATTTACGAAGAACTCAAAGCGAGAGGACTCATAGCGCAGGTTACGGACGAGGAAGAGATTCGCACGCTCATAAACAAGGGCGGCGCACGGTTTTATATAGGCTTCGACCCCACGGCGGACAGCTTGCACGTAGGGCACTTTATGGCGCTCTGCCTTATGAAGAGATTGCAGGAGGCGGGCAACAAGCCCGTAGTACTTCTCGGCGGCGGTACGGGCTATATCGGCGACCCCAGCGGCAGAACGGATTTAAGGTCGATGCTCACGCCCGAAACTATCCGCCACAACTGCGAGTGCTTCAAAAAGCAGATGGAGAGATTTATCGAATTCGGCGAGGACAAGGCGCTCATCGTAAACAACGCCGATTGGCTTCTCGATTTGAACTATATTCAGCTCTTGCGCGAAGTGGGCGCGTGCTTTACCGTCAACAATATGCTTCGCGCCGAGTGCTACAAACAGCGCATGGAGAAGGGCCTTTCCTTCCTTGAATTCAACTATATGATTATGCAGGCGTACGACTTTATGTATCTGAACAACAAGTACGGCTGCAATATGCAGTTCGGCGGCGACGACCAGTGGAGCAATATGCTTGCCGGCACCGAGCTCATCAGAAAAAAGACGGGCAAGGACGCCTATGCAATGACAATAACCCTGCTTCTTAACAGCGAGGGCAAGAAGATGGGCAAGACGGCAAAGGGCGCAGTCTGGCTGGACGAAAACCGCACTTCCCCCTACGAATTCTATCAGTATTGGCGCAACGTCGACGACAACGACGTAATGAAGTGCATAAAAATGCTCACGTTTATTCCCGTAGAGGAAATTTCAAAAATGGAAACTTGGGAAGAGAGCCGTATAAACGAAAAGAAGGAAATTCTTGCGTACGAGCTCACAAAACTCGTTCACGGCGAAGAAAAGGCGAATAAGGCGCAGTCCGAAGCCCGCGCAGCCTTCGGGGGTGGCGGCGAGCTTCCCCAAAAGGACATAAAGGTTGAAACGCCTACCGTAATCAACGTGTTGGTAGCGGCGGGAATTTGTCAGTCCAACGGCGAGGCGCGCAGGCTCATACAGCAGGGCGGCGTCAGCTTAAACGATAAAAAAGTCGAGGACATAAACGAAACCGTAACAAGCGGCGACGTTTTGCACAAGGGCAAAAAGGTTCACGTTAAGATAAATTTAGTATAATTAAAGCGGCTTTAAGCCGCTTTTTTGGAATATGGCGGAAAAATATTTGTCGGTACAGGGCGAGTGTACAACACAAAAAATTATAGAAAAATCGCGCTTTATAACCACTTCCGCGCACGCCTGCGGGGAGGAGGAAGCGCGCGCGTTAATAGATAAAATACGCAAAAAATATCCCGACGCAACCCACAACTGCTATGCGTATATCTGCGACAGCGCGGGCAATTTTCTGCGCTTTTCGGACGACGGCGAACCGCAGGGCACGGCGGGTATGCCCATGCTCGAGGTCATAAAAGCCAACAAAATTTTTGAAATCTGCGTAGTAGTTACAAGATATTTCGGCGGAATAAAGCTCGGCGCGGGCGGACTTCTGCGCGCATACTCGGGCTGTGTGTCGGAAAATCTTGCTTCGGCGAATAAAGTTATGTACGAAACCTGTTCGCTGTTAAAGTGCACCGTCGGCTATTCCTTTGTCGATAGCGCCTTGCGCTTTATAGGCGAGAGTGGCGCCGACCTTATCGAAAGCGAGTACAAGGACGAGGTCGATATTACCGTTGCCGTAAAAAAAGCGGAGGAAGAGGCGTTTACAAGCAATTTGAATAACCGCTTGAACGGCAGGGTAAAAATTCAGAAAATGCGGGAATATTTTTTCCCGTTCAAGGTGTAAAATGTCGGAAATTACGCTAATCGAACCGCAGAAAAAGGACAAAGAACGCTGTAACGTTTACGTGGACGGCAAATTCTACTGCGGCATAAAATTAGAGGTCGCTATAAAGTACGGACTTAAAGCGGGGACGCAAGTCGACAAATCAAGGCTCGACGAAATTCAGCTCGAAACGGAAAAAAGTCAAGCGGTTGACAAAGCTATGACTCACCTTTCCGCATCGATGAAAACCCGCAAGCAAATGAACGATTTTCTCTTAAAAAAGGGCTACACGCAGGCGGTTGCAGAGTACGTTTTGGAAAAACTCGAATATTATAAATTGATAGACGATTACGCCTACTGTCGTGCATACGTAAACAGCGTCTCGGGAAAGGGCAAGCGCGCACTCGAAGCCGACCTATATAAAAGGGGTGCGGACAAAGAGGCGATAGATGATGTGCTGTCCGACTTTGAAGAGGACGGGGACGAGGCAAAAGCGCTCCTTCAAAAATATATGCGCGGGAAAGAGGTCACAAAGGAAACCCTTAATAAGGGCTTTAAATATCTGTTGTCCAAGGGTTACGGCTACGACACCGTAAAGGACGCGATTTCGGCTTTCGGGGTGGACGATGAAGATTATTGAGCTTGAAGAAGTCGACTCCACCAACGAATACTGCAAGCGCGTTGACTGTGGCGAAGATATAATTGTCGTAGCAAAAAGACAGTCGAAAGGGAAGGGGACCAAGGGCAGAAGCTTTGTATCGGATAAAGGCGGACTGTACCTTTCCGTAATGCGCCACTACGAAAATTTCAAGGCGGAAAACGCCTTTAAAATTATGGTGAACTCCTGCGTAGCCGTCTGTAAGACGCTTGAAAGTTTTGGTGTTCGTCCGCAAATCCGTTGGGCAAACGACGTGCTCGCAGATGGCAAAAAAATCTGCGGAACGCTGATAGAGAACACCTTCTCGGGCGGAAAGGTTACCCGTTCAATCGTCGGAATAGGTATAAATATCAATAATCAAATACCCTCGTATTTGAGGCATATTGCGGGGGCAATTGCAGAAATCACAGGCAAATATACACCGATTGAAGAGGTTTTTGACGTGCTTGTAAAAAACCTTGAAAAAGAGTTCTCAATTGATGATTATAAGAGCTATATGGGCTGGCTCGGCAGTAAAGTTTTAATAAAAACCGATGATAAAGAGGTAGAAGCAGAGGCTCTTGATATCACTTCGAACGGGCTATTAAAAGTCAATTGGGGCGGGAATATGCTTGAAATAAGCAGTGCGGAAGTGTCTTTGAGGTTAAAATAAAAGCTGAAACGGGTGGGCTGACGCTTAAATTAAAAGAATCGGGTATATCCGTGCCGATAGACGACAGCGTGAAAATCCTCGACGGGAGCAGATTAAAAATTTACATATTTCGGTTAAACGCTTGACATAGCAGTAAATATTTGGTAATGTTTAACCGTTGAAAGGGAGTAGTTTAAAGGTAAACTTCGTCATCACGGCTATAAGCTCGGGGTTTACCGCCGATTAAATGCGGTTACAAGACTTTTGACTTAAAAGAAATTTTAAGTCGGGGGTCTTTATTTTATTTTTAGGAGTAGCCACGTTCTAATTTGTTACAATGTGGGTAAAATAAGTTAGGGAGTAGACTTATGGTCTTGAAAGCAATACTGCAAATAATTTTACTTGCACTCGGTTTCGTGCTTTTAGTCAAAGGTGCCGATTTTTTCGTGGACGGAGCCTCGGGCATAGCCAAAAAACTGAAGGTATCCACGTTTATCATAGGCGCAACCGTCGTTGCTTTCGGAACGAGCGCCCCCGAGCTTGCCGTGACTATAACCGACGCGGTGGGCGGAACGGGCGAGCTTATCGTCGGCAACATTTTGGGAAGTAATATACTCAATATTTTCCTCATTTTAGGTCTTTCCGCAATCGTCTGTAAATTGCCCGTTGAAAAGACGACCCGCTATATAGATTTGCCCTTTTTAATTCTAACAAGCGGACTTTTCGTACTTTTGGGCTATCTCGGCTGGTCGTTTACCTGGTGGGAAGGGCTTATACTTCTGATGCTCTATATAGGCTTTATGGTTTACAACGTAATTCTTGCCAAAAAACAGTCTAAGGCGCAGTCAGAGCAGGCAACGGCGGCAGCGGCGACCTTCGACGGCGACAATACTGTAAACACCGAAAATGTCGGCTTTATAGAAAAAATCAAATCGGGCTATGAAAATTTACAGTCCAAGGTATGGTTTTTGATTGTAATTACCGTAGTAGGGCTCGGCATGGTTGTCGGCGGTGCACAGCTTGTCGTAAATTCCGCACAGTTTATAGCAAGGGATTTAATAGGAATTCCCGCAGAAATAGTCGCACTTACGGTAGTTGCCTTCGGAACCTCTCTGCCCGAGCTTGTAACCTCGGTCTCGGCGGCTAAAAAGGGGGACGTTGGAATTGCCACCGGCAACGTCATAGGAAGCAATATAGCAAATATTCTTCTCATAGGCGGCGTCGGCGCGGTCTGCACAGGCAGCGCAAGCCTGCCTTTCTCTACCGAGGGGTTAATCAGCGGAATTGTCGCTCTGTTTGCCGCAATATTGATATTGGCTTGCAGCCTTAACAAGGATAAGAGCCTCGGTAAAATCGCGGGCATAATTATGCTTGTCTGTCTTGCAGTCTATTACGTATTTATCTTCCTTAATTTCTATATTTTGCATATTTATTGATTCTCAAACGGGTATAATTAGGCGCCTTTATGTCAACAATATTGGTAAGGCAGTACATATAATAAAGTACAGCCACACCAATCGGATAATTTTAAATTATCTGTTTAACGAGGTTTAATATGACAATAAAGCGCGGTGAACTCTACTATGCCGACTTGTCGCCTGTGGTGGGCAGTGAACAGGGGGGAATACGCCCCGTGCTTGTGGTACAGAACGACGTGGGCAACAAATATTCCCCGACGGTAATTGCCGCGGCGGTGACAAGCAAGATAAACAAAGCCAAGCTTCCTACGCATATAGAGCTTCCGTGTTCGGCGTACGGCTTGCAGAGGGACTCGGTAATACTTCTCGAACAGATTAGAACGCTCGACAAGCGCAGATTAAAGGAGCGGATAGGCGAATTGAGTGAAGTCACTATGTCGAAGGTGGATAAGGCTATTTTAATAAGTTTAGGGTTTGCAAAATGAAAAGAGCGGCGGCGCATAAATGCGCCGCCGCGACTATTTGCTTTTCGACAAACATTTAATGTCAAAAATTTTAATTTCACTCGCCTTTCATTGACACAAAAAATTTTTTCGTTTATCATAATTATATGTTCAAAAACAAGATTAAACCGCATATAGGGGTATTGAGCCTTATTCTGATAGGCGTAATAGCGCTGCTCATTGCTTCGGATTTAGTGACCAAGCATTTGGAAGAGACCTATCATTGGAATAAAGTCATTATCCCCAATTTCATAGAAATCAACTGTTGCAAGCGCAACCCGGGCTGTGCGTTCAGCCTTTTAAACGAAAATCCCGAAGTGGGGCAGCCCATACTCATTACCGTAACCTTTATAATGCTTGCAGTCGTTGCGTTTATGTTCGTGGTATTGCCCGAGCGTTTCGTAATTTTGAAGATTGCCTCATCGCTTGTTATTTCAGGCGCGATAGGCAACCTCGTTGACAGACTTATGCTTCGGGAAGTTCGCGACTGGTTCGGACTGAATATGTTCGGCAGTATGACCTCCTGCAATTTTGCCGATTTTTTCATAGTAATAGGCGCAATTTTGGCGATAGTAGACCTGCTTTTCCTCAACGAGTGGGCGGTTTTCCCGCTTACGAAGAAGGCAAAAGAGGTCCAGGCACAAAAAAAGCTTTCCGAAGAAAATGCGACAAAGAGTGAAGATGTAACTGAAGATAACAATGAGAACTGAAAGTTTCACGGCGCAGGAAAGTTACACCCGCGCCGACCTGTTTTTAAGCGAAAATTTAACGGAGTACAGCCGTTCGGCGTTAAAAAAGCTCTTTGACGGCGGATTCATTACGGTAAACGGCAAAAAGGCGAAGGCGTCCCAGAGCGTAAATTTCGGCGATATTTTGGCAGTGACCCTTCCGCCCCCCGTGGAATATTCGGCAAAACCCGAGGATATTCCCATAGAAATTATATACGAGGACGAAAGTCTCGCCGTAGTCAACAAGCCGCAGGGCATGACGGTGCATATCGGCAACGGAAATGCCGACGGCACCCTCGTCAACGCCCTCTTGTACAAACTTGACAGTTTAAGCGGAATAAACGGCGTCATAAGACCGGGCATAGTTCACAGAATAGATAAGGATACTTCGGGGCTGTTGGTCGTAGCAAAAAACGACGCCGCGCACGTCAATCTCTCCGAACAAATTGCAAACAAAACCTGCCGCAGAAGCTATCTTGCGCTCTTGGAGGGCATTGTCAAGGATGACAGCGGAACCATCACAACCTATATAGGGCGCGACCCGCGCGACAGAGTTAAAATGGCAGTCGTTCCCCCCGAAAAGGGCAAAATTGCAGTGACAGATTTCTGCGTTGAGAAAAGGTTTTCGGAGGGCTACACGCTCTGTCGGTTCGATTTGCATACGGGCAGAACGCACCAGATACGCGTTCACGCCAAATATATGGGCTATCCGGTGGTGGGCGACCCCGTCTACGGAATAAAAAAGCAGAAATTCAACTTAAACGGTCAGCTTCTTCACGCCCAAAGACTCACTTTCACTCATCCCGTGACGGGTAAGGAAATGACCTTTGAAGCGCCCCTACCCGAGTATTTTACGCAAATACTTTCAAAACTGCATTTGCGCTGAAAATCGACAAATTTTTACTTGCAAATTGAAATCGGGGTTGTTATAATAATTAAAAATAAATTTTTAGGAGATAGAAATTATGTCAAACAAGAATACTACACACTCGAGCGATACGAACGCAGCCGCTAAATTCTGTGCGTTTTGGGGCTTGGTTTTCTCGGCTGCAGCGGGAATTGTTTCCTTCTTCTTCTGGTTGCTCGTAAAAATGGGCGTTGAAATTTCCTGGTCGGGAACGGTAATAAGTATCTGCAATCTTCTCTCGATGCTCGGCATGCTCGTCGGCGTGGGACTTGCGGCATGGATGTACGTAAGGGGCAAGTCAAAGGGCTGGAAAATCGTTTTCTGGGTAGCTTTCGTGCTCTACATCCTCGGAATTCTCGGCATTTTCCATTTCTGATTTTAACAATTTTCAAAACCCCGACGGGAGTCGGGGTTTTTTCTTTACAAATTTCTCCGCATAAGATATAATTAGAAAGTAGCAAACAAATTTTGTGAGTATTCTTGAATTTTTAACAGCGCGAGGAAAAACCACGCTTTTTCCTCGTGCACCCAATTTGCGCAAACCTGCGGCTCACTGGAAGGGAATTGCCGAGATTTTATTATAGTTTGCCCTTAAATATCTCGGCAAGGGGAACATAGTTCCCCAAACTCACGAAAATTTGCTTGCGCAGAATAGCAAATAAATTTTGTGAATAGTTTTATGAGTAACGGATTGATAGCGATTGTCGGCAGACCCAACGTAGGTAAAAGCACCTTTTTCAACAGAATTGTCGGCAGAAAAATTTCAATTACCGAGGACAGACCGGGCGTCACTCGCGACAGGCTTTACGCCGACGGCGAATGGCGGGGAAAGTCCTTTTCGGTAGTGGACACCGGCGGCATAGAGATGCGGTCGGAAGACACTATGTGGAAAGAGATTAAAAAGCAGGCGGAAGTGGCAATCGAAACGGCGCAGGTAATTCTCTTTTTTACCGACGGCAAGGAGGGGCTGACAGCTTCCGACTACGACGTTGCGGAAATGCTTCGCCGCTCGAAAAAGCCCGTAATTCTCGTCGTAAATAAGATAGACGAATATTCCGAGGACAAGCTGTTCGAGTTCTACTCATTGGGGCTCGGCGAACCCTATCCCGTCTCCGCAGAACACGGCACGGGCGTGGGCGACGTTTTAGACGAGGCTGTAAGCTGGCTCGATAAGGGGGCTGCAACCGAGAGCAAGGGCATAAAAATTGCCGTTGTCGGCAAGCCAAACGCGGGCAAGAGCAGTCTTGTAAATAAGCTTCTCGGCTTCGAGCGTTCGATAGTTACCGATATTGCGGGCACCACGCGCGACGCCATCGATACCGAGTTTACCTACGGCGGCAAAGACTACGTGCTCATAGACACCGCGGGTATTCGCAAAAAGAGCAAGGTAGAGGACGACGTAGAATATTACTCCGTGCTCCGCGCCTTCGACGCGGTACGCCGTGCCGACGTGTGCCTACTTGTCGTTGACTGCACTCAAGGGCTGACCGAGCAGGACACCAAAATTATCGGCTACGTTCACGAGCAGGGCAAGCCCTCGGTAATAGTTATGAACAAGTGGGATTTGGTTGAAAAGGACACCCACACGATAAACGAGTTCGAAAAAAAGCTCAAAGAAGATTTGAAATTTATGGACTATTTCAAGTCTATATACATTTCGGCAAAGACGGGGCAGAGGGCGGAGAAAATCTTTTCAATCATAGACGAGGTCTACGAGCACTCCAACTTCCGCGTTCCCACGGGCGTTTTAAACGATATAATTTCGGACGTAATCCGCACGAACGAACCGCCCTCCTACAACGGAAGAAGGCTAAAGGTTTACTATTCGTCGCAGGTTGCTGTGGCGCCGCCGACTTTCGTTCTTAAAGTCAATTCAAACGATTTAATGCACTTTTCCTACGAAAGATTTTTGGAAAACACTATAAGAAAGAATTTCGATTTCTCGGGTACTCCCGTAAAGATTATAACGAGGGAAAACGGCGAGGAATAACGGGTTAATATTATGAAAGTTTTACTCAATTCAGATTTGTGGTGTCTTGCAATCGTTGCGGTCGTAAGCTATCTTATAGGCTGTTTCAACTTCGCGGTACTCATCTCTCACATAAAGAAAAAGGACATCCGCTCCGAGGGAAGCGGAAATCCGGGCACAATGAATATGACCCGCACTTTCGGGCTTAAAATCGGTGCAATAAACTTCTTTTGCGACGTTATAAAGGGAGGACTTCCCGCAGTAATCGTCTGGATAATCTTTAAAGACTACTGCTTTGAGGGGACTTCGGTTATCGTATCCGATTTTATGCGTTACTTTTGCGGAGTGTTCGTAATTATAGGTCACATCTTCCCCGTAACTATGAAGTTCAAAGGGGGCAAGGGCATAGCTTCCACAATGGGATTGTTCGCATTTGCAATCCCTTGCGAGCCGAACGGCTGGTGGTATTTCTTTATAGCAGTTGCAATGCTCGTCGGCGTGCTTTTGTATATAATCTTTACCGAGTGGGGTAGCATGGGTTCACTCCTCGGCGTATCGGGACTGACGGTCTTCCAAATGATACTTTTTATATTGAGATATTCGGGCAATCTGCTGAACGCTTGGGTTATCTCGATATTTATGATACTTCTTTTAATAAACTTCCTGACTTGGTTCGCCCACCGAAAAAACATTTACAAGCTCGTTGCCGGAGAGGAACATCATACGGCAGTAAGAAAGCACAAGAAAAAAGCGTAACTTCAAAGTTACGCTTTTTTTTAACCGCCGACAACCCTAATATAACGCCGTACAAGCCGAAATTTCCTCATAAAATTGCGTTCTGTTAGGGATGTCGGCGGTTATTATCGTCATTATCTATATTGTTTTCTTTGGAGCCGATAGAGAATTCAACTTCGGGGCTGAACTTCAATAGAGTATCTATAAATTCGTTGTGCCACTCTTTTTTGACAACCACGACTATATATTTATCTTCTTCGAAATAAACGGTCAGCTTATTGGTCGCTCTGTCAAGGTGTATAAGCCTGATGGTCTTAATGTCGTAAGTACTTTTAATAATTCCGAAGCTCGTCTTGAAATGATTTTCGTCGAGTGAGTAGTAGGACGAGAGCAAAAGGCTAATAAGTATAACCGCAAGCGCGACCGAAACGAAATAGACGATTACGTAGCGTATAATGTCAAAGCTATTGTTTGCATACGTCCAAACAGTCTCGGCAAAAATATTATAGGTATTCAGCGCAATTCCCGCAACCGAAAGAAGAAGTCCGAGATAAATGAACACAAGGGTAGTAGTTGTAAACTTGTATTTAAACTTTTTCATACCCATATTATACATTTTAAATCCGAAAAAATCAAGATAAAACCAGGCAATTATTTTTTAGCGGGCAAAGAATACAAACGGTCGTCAAATTTAATAAAATTGCCAAAATATGAGCAATTTAAGGCAAATTTAACTATTTGCAAAGTACTATGCGTGACATAAATGCCTAAAAATCAATAAATATAAGTAAAAATGCGCCCGTCGGGCGCATTAGTTAATTGTTTGTATTTTCTTCTTCTGCGGGTACTTCGGGCTCCTCGGGTTTGGGTGCCGGTCTTTTGTGAGGACGGCGGAATTTGTCTCTCCCGCTTCCGTGGTGCTTACCGTGAGGTGCCTTAAATTTGAAATTGGGTTTTGCGTGGGGCATCTTGTCATGGTTGCAGTTTCCGTCCTTTCCGCAGTTATCGTCGGGTGTAGGGGTGGGCGTTTCTTCAACGCTGTCTTCCTGCGCAACGATATTGCGTGTTTGAGTTTGCGCCTTATCGGAGGTAGCCGTGCCTCCCATGTTGCAACCTGTAATGCACATTGTTCCGATAGCCAATATGGCCGCTAAAATTTGTAACTTTTTCATACAAACAGTATGTTTCATTAAAAAAATCTTATTCAACGCTTGAAAAATTTAATTTTTTATTGTATAATTGCTATAATCAATGACCTAAACTCAAAGGTTTTCCTGAGGGCAAAGGCGAATAAGTATTATTTTTATATTATTTTTTCGCGCCCTCTATAGTTTTAGGGGGATTTTTTATGTCTGACAGACTTGCAATTATAAGTATCGTCGTAGAGGACAGAGGCAAAAGCGCTCAAATCAACGCCCTTTTGTCCGAGTTCGGGGAATTTATAGTCGGCAGGATGGGAATACCGTATAAGGAGAGAAATTTATCCGTTATGTGCGTTGTTGTTGACGCTCCCGCCGAAATTATAAATAAGCTCACGGGCAAGATAGGTATGCTTGAAGGCGTTTCGGCAAAGACGCTTATGACAAAAAGTCAATAAATTTTGACGCGGAAGAATTCTGACGCGGAAAGGAGAATATATGAAAAAGTTTTTATCAGCACTGATAGGAGCGCTTTTTATCGCTCTTACACTCGTAGGCTTTACCGCCTGCAAGGACGGCGACGAAGGCAAAATCAGCGTGTACGCCCCCGACGGTGCGCCCGCTCTTTCGATTGCCCGCTTAATTTCGGAAAATACCGAATTGGGCAAGGAAATGAGCTATCACATAGTCGGTTCGGACGAGATTACAAGCTGTGTAACCTATGAAAACGACGCAAAAAATGCCGATTTGTGCATACTGCCCGTAAATGCGGCGAGCAAGCTTTTGGGTAAGGGCACGAGATATAAAATGCTCGGCACGGTCACGCACGGCAATTTATTTTTAGTTGCAAATAAGGACAAAGAGGATATAACAACCGAAAATTTCAAGTCGGCACTATCGGGCAAAAAGGTGGGGGTTGTAAATCTTCCCGCCTTCCCCGGCGCGATTTTCAAGCTCTTGATTTCAAAACTTAATGCCGAAAACGTAACTCTTGAAGCCGTACTTGCGGGTCAGGTGGACGGAACGCAGACGGAATACGACTACTTCGTAATTCCCGAACCCGCCGCAAGCGTGAGAGTGAACAACGCAAACCTCAATTTAAAAGTTGTGGGAAGTTTGCAGGAGCTGTACGGCGAAAACGGCTATCCGCAGGCGGTGCTCGTTGCAAAAAACAGCCTAATTGAAAGCGAGCCTCGATTTATTTCAGACTTTATGAATGCTATGGACGAAAACGCAAAATGGCTTTCAGACGAAAGCGTCGAGTCGTCAACCATACTTTCGGCGGTCTCGTCGCTCTATCCCTCGACTTCGTTCAACGCCCAAAACCTTACAAAATCGGTAATAGCCAACAGCGCGGTATATTTTACAAAAAGCGCCGACTGCAAAAACGAAGTAATTAAAATTCTCGATGAGCTCAAAACAGCGGGCGACGGCGCGGCAACAGCCGTTTCCGACGACTTCTTTTATATACCTTAATGATAAAAAAGTTTTTTACACAAAGAAAACTCAATATAATTTTTTCGTTGCTTGCCGTAATATTTATGTGGCTTATATGGATAGTCGCATACTACGTCACGGGCAACAAGCTGATAGTTCCCGCATTTTCGGACACGGCGCAAAGCTTTTTTAATTACCTTATAAGCGGGGAATTTTGGAGCGCCCTTTTAAACACCTTTTTGCGAACCTTGCTTTCCTTTATAATTTCGTTTATTTTAGCTACGGCGTGTGCCGTACTTGCAAAGCTCAACAGATGCGCAAAGGCGTTTTTAAATCCCGTAATCGTGTTCGTAAGAACGCTCCCTACCCTTGCGGTAATACTCATAATTTTAAAGCTCACTTCAAATAACAGAAGCTTTTCCCCCGTAATCGTCACAATTTTGGTGCTCTTTCCCATGATTTTTTCGCAGATGCTTGCGGCGGCTGACGGAATAGATTCGGGGCTTGTCGAAATGGCGAAGGTGTACAAAATCGGCAAGAGGGACAGACTTTTCAAGATTTATCTGCCTCTTGTTGCACCGAATATAATTTCGCAGACGGGCGCTAACATCTCTTTGGGCTTGAAAATTATGATTTCCGCCGAAGTTCTCGCAAACACGGTAGACGGGCTCGGCGGTATGATGCAGTTCAACAGTATAGCGGCGGAGGTCGCAAACCTTGCGGCGCTCACGCTTGCGGCGGTAGCAATCGGGCTGATTATAGAATTTTCAATTTCGTTTATCTCCCGCTTTGCCTGCAGGTGGAACAAAAAGGAGGGGGGCAAATGATACAAATTACCAACCTCACAAAGCGCTACGGAAAAGATACCGTATACGAGAATTTCAATATCTCCTTCGAAGAGGGCAAAATAACCTGCATTTTGGGCGAGAGCGGGTGCGGCAAGACAACCCTTTTGAACTGTATTGCAAATCTCGTCGACTACGAGGGGGAAATTCCAAAGCTTGAAGCAACCTATGCATTTCAAACGCCCCGCCTCGTGCCCTGTCTTACGGTCAGACAAAATCTTGAGCTTGTCTGCAA
Organism: Clostridiales bacterium; assembly: GCA_022508265.1. Lineage (GTDB taxonomy): Bacteria > Bacillota > Clostridia > Christensenellales > Borkfalkiaceae > Coproplasma. The sequence continues at coordinate 54,197 of JAFLVP010000002.1, read as the reverse complement.
GGACGGCGGGAAAATCGAAAATATACTTGAAAGAGTGGGGCTGTCGGACAAAGCCGACAAATACCCGGCAACGCTGTCGGGCGGAGAGGCGCAGCGCGTATCCCTTGCGCGGGCGTTCGTGTTCGGCGGAGATATTCTTCTTTTGGACGAACCTTTTTCCTCCCTCGATTTAAAGCTTAAATTTTCGGTTTGCGATCTGTTTTTGTCTCTGCAGAGAGAAAGAAACATAACGGCGCTGTTCGTAACGCACGATATAGAGGAGGCGCTTAAAGTTGCCGACAGAATAATAGTTCTGAAAAAGAGCGGCGCTTATGAAGATATACCCAAAGATACGGGTAAAGAGGACGACCTGCGCAAAAAACTAATGCAAGTTTTAATGAGCGAATAATAAATTACTTCATTTTACTTGACTTGAATAAGCTTGTACATTTATAATACCCGTTAGGAGGACGAAATGAAGAAGTTTTTTTCGGAATTTAAAGCATTTATAACTCGCGGCAACGTTTTGGATATGGCAGTCGGCGTTATCGTCGGCGGCGCGTTTACGGCAATAGTTACCGCACTTACAAGTCAGATTTTACAACCCCTTGTCAACTGGCTGATAGCGTCTATCGTAGGCGGCAACGGACTTGAGGCTGCCGTAACAATGCTTAAACCCGCTTATACCGAAGGAGCAGACGGGGTTAAAGTTGTTGATTTGGCTAATTCAATCTACATAAATTGGGGCGCGTTTATAACGGCAATTATCAACTTCCTGTTAGTTGCTTTAATTCTTTTCTGCATAGTTAAGGCTATAAACCACGTTCACGAAAAGGGCAAACAGGCAGCCGAAAAGAGAAAGAAGGCGGAAGAGGTTGTCGAAGAAGTTCCCGCGGAGGTAGTTCCCGCAGCGCCCGCTCCAGAGACAAGCGAACAGATTCTTGCGGAAATCCGCGACCTTTTGAAAGCTCAGAACGCCGCACCAGAAGATAAAAAGGCAGAATAATTATCCGTATTTCTGCGCATTAAATAATTACTAAAAAGTCCGACTGCAACTGCAGTCGGACTTAATTTTTTGAATGAATTCCGTGAGGATTAAATGAATATTTTAATCTCTTTTTTATTCGGATTTGCTCAACCGCTTTTTGCAATAGCTCTTTTTGCCGCATTTGGGGCATTTCAGCTTTCGACTTGTGGGCGTATGCGGCGCAAAAATGTACGCCTTCATCGTAGGGACAAATCTCTCGCCGCAATGTTTGCATTCATACACGCCGGCATCTCTTTCGAGTACGCAGGCTATTCCGATGCCTACCAAAATAATGACGCTTCCGGCTACAATCAGCACTATTTTCAGCCAAACTTGCATTTCCAACGAGCCTGCAAGAATGACAATCGTCAGCCCTGCCGCAATCGTTACGAATGCTACGATAAGGGCTATAATGATTTTCTTTTTTGCCTCAGCCTTTTCTTCCATCAATGTCATAATGTTTTGCTCCGCTTTTTCAAAGTATTTTTTTTCGTCAAGTCTTTCGCCCGATAACAGTTCATTTACGCTAATTCCGAGTAATTCGCAAAGCGGTAGCATAAGGCTGACTTCGGGAAGTCCGTTCCCCGTTTCCCACTTTGAAACAGTTTTTTCGGAGATACCCAATCTTTCCGCAACCTCCCGTTGGGTCAAGTTTTTCTCCTTTCTGATTGCCTTGATAAACTGTCCTATTTTGACTTGATCCATAAAAGCAGACCTCCTTTTGAGAACATCATAGCATTATTTTGTCCGAAAAAACACCTACGCTCCGTAGAGTTTATATAAAAAACTCTCCATTTAAAGGAGAGCAAAATTAAAATTTATTTTAAAACATTAACTATATTCTGTCTCACTTAAAATATAAATCTGTTTATTATTTTCGATTATAACAGAAATCGATATAAAAAACAAGAGCATCGGAGTATAACCGTTGCTCTAAAATATTTAATTTTAAATTGTTGAAAAAAGTATTTCAAATATTTCACTTTTTGCAATATATTGTGTTATAATAAGTGTAAATTTATAAATGTTGTATTACAGCACGATAAAAGTGAAGCCCGAACGGAAGGCAAGATAAAAAAAGTAAATGTTCAAAACGGCAATTACGGGCATTAAAATCATAAACAGCAGATTTTTCAGCCTGTACCGCATTATGAACATACTGACGTAAATGGCGAGTGCGCCGCCCAAAATTGCGGCCAATATGAGCTTGCCGTCGCCGGATATTTTGTTATCTTCGCCGTACTCGTCCCGTTGTGACTTCAAAAGCATAACGGCGTAAAAATTGATTGCAAGTATATACACGGAAAAGATGATATACAGTAAAATCATAAAAAAAGTATGCCGCAAAATCAAAGTTTAATACTAAATTCACATCATCGGAAGTTTCGATATTAAATTTCGAAACCGCCGTGAAGCACTTTAAAAAATAAGCGAGGAAAAAATTATGAAATGTATGTACTGCGGTTGTGAGGACAGCAAGGTAATAGACAGCCGTTCGGCTGACGAGGGCAGGACAATCCGCCGCCGTCGCGAGTGTGTAAATTGCGGCAAGAGGTACACCACCTACGAAACTATTGAAGATACCCCCGTGCTCGTAGTCAAAGCGAGCGGGATAAGGCAGGCATATGACGCTCAAAAGGTAAGAAACGGCATAATAAAATCCTGCGAAAAGCGCCCCGTTTCGCTCAATATAATAGACGAAATGGTGTCAAACATCACGAAAAAGGTGTATAACTCCATGGAGCAGGAGGTCTCCTCCAAGAAGATAGGTGAGCTCGTTATGGACGAACTCAAAAAGGTGGACGAGGTTGCCTACGTGCGCTACGCAAGTGTGTACCGTTCGTTCAAGGATATTTCAAGCTTTATGGAAGAGCTTCAAAAGCTTATGGAAAACAATAAAAATTAACTTTACTAGGCGCATTGCTTTGTCAATGCGTATAAGTTTTATTTTGAATAGAAATTATGGGCAATAAAACCACAAAAAAAATAAAAATAGGCGGGCTGTATATCGGCGGAGGCGAAAGCGTTAAAATTCAGTCGATGTGCACGACTAAAACCTCGGATATCCCCTCAACCGTTGCACAGATAAAGGGACTTGAAGACGCAGGCTGTGAAATTATCCGCGTCTCCGTGCTGGACGAAGAGGACGCCCGCGCCGTTAAAAACATAAAAAACAAAATAAATATTCCCCTCGTCGCGGATATTCACTTTTCGTCGAAGCTCGCGGTTTTATCTATCGAAAACGGAGCCGACAAGGTGCGTATCAACCCCGGCAACATCGGCGGCGAGGACAAGGTAAAGCTCGTTGCCGACTGCATTAAAGCCCATAAAATTCCCGTGCGGGTGGGCGTAAATACGGGCAGTATAGAAAAAGAAATACTTGCAAAATACGGCAAAACCGACGCGGCTTTGGTAGAAAGTGCTTTGCACAGCGTAAGCCTTCTCGAAAAATACGGCGTAAACGATATCGTTATTTCCGTAAAGGCGTCGTCGGTGCCCCTCACGGTGGGCGCATACAGACTTCTGTCAAAGCGCACGGAGTATCCCCTGCATATAGGCGTTACGGAGGCGGGGACGTATGAGATGGCGGTCGTCAAGTCGAGCGCGGCGCTCGGTGCGCTCCTTCTTGACGGGATAGGAGATACAGTCCGCGTTTCCATAACCGACGACCCCGTAAAGGAAGTGTACGCCGCTTTAAGGCTGTTGCGCGCCGTCGGGCTTGATAACGACTTCGTAAACGTAATTTCCTGCCCCACCTGCGGCAGGTGCGAGTGGGATTCAATGGAGCTTGCCAAAAAAGTTTCTTCCTACGTTGAAAAATACAGAATTCCCTTAAAAATAGCGGTTATGGGTTGTGTTGTCAACGGACCGGGCGAAGCAAAAGACTGTGACATAGGTATAGCCGGCGCGCAGGACAGCTGTGTAATATTCAAGGGCGGAGAGATAGTCGGAAAAGTGGCTGCAAAAGACGCCGAGGCAGAGTTTTTTAAGGAGATTGACGCGTATTTAAAATGACGGAAAATATTTTAATTGAAGTGCGTGCCGCCTGCGAAAATTTCAAAGACGCAATACTGCGAGGCGTTGAGCTTGACAGCGCGAAAAGGCAGGTTACCGTCAACGTAGTTACCGACAGGACTTTTACCTCCGAAGACGAACAAAAAGTTTATAAAGTAATAAAAAGGCACGTTCCGCCCTATTTTGACTGTAAGCTTCAAATTACAAAACTGACCCCCGACTGCGAAATGGTAAAACGCAAGATAGCGGAGGGGATTTGCGCTCTTTCAAAACCCGTTTTTTCCACTCTTTCGGACGGGGATATCAAGGTTGAAAAGACTGAAAACGGCTTTAAATACACTGTCGCAGTCGCAAAACCTTTCATCAATCTTGCTCTCGACGAGCAGATAACGGCATACCTTAAAAGCAACTTTTGCGGCGAATTTTCGGGCAAGTGCATACTTTCGGAAGTCAGTCTCGACGAGCTTAAAGTAGAGGAGAGAAGGGACGAAATAGAGTTCGAAATTGCCGCCCGCCGTTTCAATATCGCCAACTTCGAATACTTGGAAGGGGATAAAAAGCGGGATACCGCCGTATATCTTTCCGACCTCAACCTTGTGACGGGCGAGGTCGTTATCTGCGGCGAAATTACCGATATACGCGAGCGCACCTACACAACAAAAAAGGGGCAGGAAAAGAATTATTTCAATTTCACAATAAACGACACCACTTCGAGCGCATACGTAACTTACTTTTTAAGACAGCGCACCGCCGACAAGATAAGGGCATTAAAAGTGGGCGACAGCATAGTCTGCACGGGTACTAACGAAGCTTTCAACGGCAATTTGCGCTATACCGCCAACACGATAGATTTCGGAACAATTCCCGCAAACTTCGTTCCCGAACGCCGCACGTCCAAACCCGTTCCCATGTACTATCATTACGTCTTTCCGCAGTCCTATGTCGATATGGAGCAGGGCGACTTTTTCACACAGAAAGTAGTTCCCGAGTGTTTAAAGGGACAAACCTTCGTAGTTTTCGACCTTGAAACTACGGGGCTCAACTCCTCGCCGACGTCGGGGAATATGGATAAAATCATAGAGATAGGCGCCTTTAAAATAGTGAACGGCGAAATTACGGAGAGCTTTTCAACCTTTATAAACCCCGAAAAAAAGCTGTCCAACGAGATTGTAAAGCTTACGGGCATAACGCAGGATATGGTAGCGGACGCCCCCGTGTATGAGGAAGTAATGCCCGATTTTTATAAATTCTGTGAGGGAAGCGTGCTCGTCGGGCACAATATCGTGGGCTTTGACTTCAAATTCGTAGATTATTACTGCAGCAAGATCGGCTATATTTTGGAAAAAAGGACTATAGACACTCTGCACCTTGCGCAGGGCATGCTATCTTTACCAAACTTTAAGCTGAATACGGTTGCAGACGCATTTAATATAACCTTCAACCACCACAGAGCGGTAGACGACGCCCTTGCAACGGCTAAAATATTCATTGAGCTTATTAAAATGAAAAAATCTCTGCCAAAATTCTAAAAAGGCTTGCTTTTTATATTTAAATATGCTACAATGACACCAACCTTAATAGAAATGTTAAGATTGAGTGCCTTGCGAGGCACTCAATACTTATTTAAAGGGAGTTTATGAAGATAAAAGCTTTAGAAGATATCCGCGCATTTTTGCAGCCCTTTGCGGACGGATTGCAGATAGAAATAGTGGATATAGAGTGGAATGAAAAGGACAGTGCGCTTACAGTCTTTATCGAAACGGAAAGCGGAGTCGATTTGGACACCTGCGAAAAATTCCATAATGCAATTATGTTGCCAATCGACGAATTCGACCCGACCTACGACGCACCCTACACGCTCAACGTATCGAGTCCCGGACTTGACAGACCTTTTAAGACCCAACGCGACTTTGAAAGGAATTCGGGCAAGGAAGTCGAAGTTAAGCTGTTCGCTCCGCTAAAAGGCAAAAAGCTTTTGGAGGGAGTTTTAACGGCTTTCGACGAAAACACCGTTACGGTAACGACCGATAAAGAAGAAATCAAAATAGCCCGCAACAAGATTGCAAAAATAAACAAAGCAATAAAGTTTGATTAAACAAAGCAATAAAGTTCGATTAAATAACGGAGAAGTATAGATATGGTTAAGGTAAACAAAGAATTTTTCCTCGCTCTTCAGGATTTGGAAAAGGAAAGAGGCATACCCCAGCAGGTATTTTTGGACGCGCTTAAAAACGCGCTCGTTTCGGCTTGTAAAAAGCAGTATTCGGTCGGCACGGGCGTGGTCGATATAAAATTAAGCCCCGAAAAGGAAACAATAGATTTTTATATCGTTAAAACCGTAGTCGAGGAAGTCGAGAACGAGGAAACGGAAATTTCCCTTGCAGATGCTCAAGCCATCAAAAAGAGCTATAAGGTGGGCGATACCGTATCCAAAAAGTTCGTACCCAAGGATTTCAGCAGAATTGCTGCGCAGACGGCGAAGCAAGTAATTCTCCAGAAGATACACGAAACCGAGCGCGACGCCGCTATGAACGAGTTTTCCGATAAAGAAGGAGAGCTCCTGGTCGGAATTGTCAGAAAGATAGACGCCAAAAACGTCTATATCGAGCTCGGCAAGGGACAGGTAGAGGGGCTTATGTTGCCCTCCGACCAAGTGCCCGGCGAAAAATACAACATAAACGACAGGATAAAAGTCTACGTAAAGCGCGTTAAAAACGGCTTCCGCGGCGCGCAGGTACTCGTAAGCCGCTCGGCCCCCGGACTTGTTGCAAAGCTCTTTGAAGAGGAAGTGCCCGAAATCAAGCAGGGCACGGTTCAGATTAAGGGCATCAGCCGCGAAGCGGGTGCAAGAACGAAAATAGCTATCCATTCCACCGATGACAGAGTCGACGCAATCGGCTCGTGCGTGGGCAATAAAGGTGCGCGCGTAAACGCAATCGTAGAGGAACTCAAAGGCGAAAAGATAGACATAATCCCTTGGAGTGAAAATCCCCTCGAATTTATTGCAAAGGCGTTATCTCCCGCTCCCGTGCTTTCCGTAACCCAGCTTGACGGTGACAAAAACGCAATGGCAGTCGTACCCGACGACAAGCTTTCGCTTGCGATAGGTAAGGACGGACAGAACGCCCGCCTTGCGGTAAGGCTTACAAATTGGAAAATCGACGTCAAGAGCAAAACGGCGGCTGAAAAGCTGGGCGTTGGCGTTGCAACGGAAAACGACGGGGCGGATAAAGTAGAGTAAAGATGCCTAAAACCAACAAAATTCCTATGCGTATGTGCATAGTCTGCCGCGAACTCAAAGAAAAGCGGGAAATGTTAAGGATAGTAAAGAACGCAGAGGAAAAAATTTTCATAGATTTTTCTTCCAAAGCGCAGGGGCGCGGCGCGTATATCTGCGATAACCCCGATTGCATTAAAAAGCTTACTTCCCGCCGCCTTTTGAACAAAGTTTTTTCGAGGCAGGTTCAAGATGAAGTGTACACTGCCATAACGGAGGAGTACTTTGGCAAAAAGCAAAATTGAAACGTTTATAGGATTTTGCATCAAATCGCGCAAAATTGCCTTGGGTTCGGGCGCAATATCCGTCAAAAAAAGCGGAGTTTATCTCATAATTTTGGACGGAACGGCGGCTAAAAACTCCAAACGGCTGGCGCTGAAATTCAAAAACAGGTTTTCGTGCCCCTTAATTATATGTAAATCGGGGTTTGACGAAATAGTAAATAAACCATCTTGCAAGTTAGCAGCAATATGCGACAAAAATCTGGCGCAAGCCATAAAAGACTGTGAGGAGAGCAATTTCGAGCTTTACGTCGAAGAAGGTGTTGATATATGAAATATGAGAACATAGAAAAAATAAGCGAGCTTATTAAGGGCGGACTCGTTACCGAGCTTTCCAGAAAAGTTGCGGGTGCGGAAAAGTCCGCGTCTGATATTTTAAAGAAATTAAACGATATCGAAACCGCGAAAAGACAGAAAAAGTTAGAGGAAGAGCAGGCGGCGGCAGCGGCTCTTGCTGCAGAGGAAGCCAAAAGGCGTGAAGCCGAGCTCAAGGCTTTAGAGGCGGCGGAGGCGGCAATCAAGGCGGAAGAGGCAAAGAAAGAGGCTGAAAAGCCCGCAGAGCAGCCCGCGCCCGTAAAGCAGCCCGCAGCTACAAACAAAAAACCTGCGGAGTTCCAGCATAAAAACGGTGCTCCCCGCACGGATAACAAAACCTTTATAAACACCCCCGGTACCCGCCCCGCAAGACAAGGCGGTACAGGCTTCACACCCCGCGCAACTCAACCGCAGGGTGCAAGGCCTCCGAGATTTAACACGGCTCCCCCGCCCGCACCCGTAGCGCCGCAGGCAGGCAAGAACAAGAATTTCGGACCCGACAAAAAGAAGAACTACGATAAAACTTATATCGAAAAGGACAGACACACCCTATCCAAGCGCGCTTTGCAAAAGCAGCAGGGCGTCAGCGTGGAGGATTTCGACGAAAACAAGAGCGGTTACAGAAAATTAAGGGTTAAAAAGGACAAACAAAAGCAGGTTCAGACAATAAAGATTGAGCACGCAGTCGTCACAACGGACGAAATTCCTTTGAAGGTCCTCTCCGAAAAACTCGGCATTACCGCGGGCGAAATTACCAAACGGCTCTTTAAAGAAAATATTATGAAGACCGTAAACGAGTCCATTGACTACGACACGGCGGCGCTCATTGCGGCGGGACTCGGAATAGAGCTTGAATACAAGCCCGAAAAAACTGCGGAGGAGGCGCTGCTCGAATTGCAGGCTGATACGGTTGAAGAGATTGAAAGCCTCGTTCCCCGCGCACCCGTAGTTACGGTTATGGGTCACGTAGACCACGGCAAGACCTCACTTTTGGACTATATAAGAAAGACCAATCAGGCGGCGGGCGAAGCGGGCGGAATTACCCAGCACATAGGCGCCTATACCGTCACGGTTGACGGAAAGGGCATAACCTTTATAGATACCCCTGGACACGAGGCGTTTACGGCTATGCGCGCCCGCGGCGCACAGATTACGGATATAGTAATACTTGTCGTTGCGGCGGACGACGGCATAATGCCCCAGACGGTGGAGGCAATCAACCACGCAAAAGCGGCTGAAAACGTTTCCATAATCGTAGCCGTCAACAAAATGGATAAAACGGGCGCAAACTTAGATAAAGTAAAGCAGGAGCTTATGCGCTACGACCTCGTTCCCGAAGAGTGGGGCGGCAAGACGATAGTCTGCCCTATCTCCTGCAAGACGGGCGAGGGTATAGATAATCTCTTGGAGAGCCTTCTTTTGGAGGCTGAGATGAAGGAACTTCTTGCAAACCCCGCAAGAGAGGCGAGGGGTGTAGTTATCGAAGCTCAGCTCGACAAGGGTAAGGGTCCCGTTGCAACCGTTTTAATACAAAACGGTACTCTGCACACGGGCGACAACCTTATTTCGGGTACGGTAACGGGCAGAGTCCGCGCCATGCTCGACGACAAGGGCAGGATAGTCAAGGAGGCAGGTCCTTCAATGGCTGTCAACGTGCTCGGACTTGAGGCGGTTCCCGATTCGGGCGAGGCAATTTACGCCGTTTCGCAACAGCTTATGAAGCAGGTCATCGAAGAGAGAAAGACAAAAGCCAAGGTGGATATGACCAAGATTCACTCCAAGGCAGATATAGCCGACCCGTTCGGTATGCTTCCCGATCAGGAGCTCAAGACCTTGAACCTCATAATAAAGGGCGACGTTCAGGGCTCGGTAGAGGCTATAAGGCAGTCGGTTGTAAAGCTCACCAACGAAGAAGTGCAGGTCAAAGTTATTCACAGCGCGGCGGGCGCGATAAACGAAAGCGATATTATGCTTGCGGAATCGTCCAAAGCGATTGTAATAGGTTTCAACGTCCGTCCCGATGCAAAGGCAAAGACGCTTGCCGAGCGCAGCAAGGTGGACGTAAGAACTTACAGAATTATTTACGATTTGTTGGACGATATCGAGCTTGCGATGAAAGGCTTGCGCGCACCCAAGTACAGAGAAGTTATGCTCGGCAAGTGCGAGGTACGTCAGACTTTCAAAATCACGGGCGTGGGCAATATTGCAGGCTGCTACGTGCTTGACGGTAAAATTCAGCGCGGCGGAAAGCTCCGCATTTACCGCGACGATATACTTATAGTCGAAGGCAACGTAAAACAGCTGAAGAGATTTAAAGACGACGTAAAGGAAGTTGCGGCGGGCTTTGAGTGCGGTTGTGCGATAGAGGGTTTCAACGATATAAAAATCGGCGATATTATAGAGTGCTACCTCATAGAAGAGGTAAAGGCGGACTAAATGAAAGGAATGAGAGGCGAACGCCTTGCAGGCGAATTTCAAAAGGAAATATCAGCTGTAATTTCGGGAAAACTGAGATTTAAGTTTCCCGAGCTTTCGGCTATTATAAGCGTGACCGCCGCCGACGTAGCCCCAGACTTAAAGAGCGCAAAAATATATATCAGCATATACGACCCCGACGGGGCACGCGCAGAAAACAGCTTTACAATAATAAAAGATAACGCAGGCTTTATAAGACACGAACTCGCGCAAGTTATGCACATCAGAACGGTGCCCGAGCTCCGCTTTTTAAAGGACGAGAGTATGGCGTACGGCGAAAAGATAGATAAGATATTGTCAAAGCTCGACACAAACGATGATAAATAGTATTGACGAAGTTGTAAAATTACTTAAAAATTCAAAAAAGGTGGGGGTTTTCTGCCATGCAAGACCTGACGGCGACTCCCTCGGCGGTCTGCTTGCGCTGACTCTTGCATTAAGGAGCGCAGGAAAACAAGCGGTGGCGTTCTGCGAGGACGCACCCCCCGAAAAATATTGCTTTTTACCCGCTATGAAAGAGGTGCAAACCTCCTTTATAGTAGCGGAATACGACCTTTTGGTAAGCGTGGACTGCGCCGACTCGTCGAGGATGGGCGGTTTTGCAAAGGAATTTACAAAATTCAGGGGCGCAACCTTGAATATCGACCACCACGTTTCGAATACGCGGTTTGCAAAGTATAACTTTGTAATCGAGTGCCCCGCAAGCTGTCAGATACTTGTCGATATTTTAAATAGGGCGCAATTTGAAATTGACAGGCAAATAGCCGACCTTTTGATGCTCGGACTCATAACCGACACTGGGAATTTCGTTCACAGCGACGTAACTGCGGCATCCTTTCAAACTGCGGCGCTGCTTCGTGATAGGGGCGCGGACGTTCAGGCGATAAACTACTATATGTTCCAGCATCAGCCCCGCGTAAGGGCAGAGCTCTACGGCAGAGTAATGAGAAATATCCGTTACGCGCACGACGGTAAATTTGCATATATTATAATTTCCGCTCGCGATATTGAAGAAAGCGGAGCGGATAAAAGTATGACAGAGGGATTTGTAGACTTCCCTTTGACGATAGACGGGGTAGAGGTTGCGGCGTCGCTTTTAGAGTTCAAAGAGGGACAGTACAAAACTTCGCTTCGGAGTAAGGGAAAAGTCAACGTAAACGCCGTGGCGTCAACTTTCGGCGGAGGCGGACACATACTTGCAAGCGGCTGTATGCTGTTCGGCTCTTTGGAAGAGGTAATAGATAAGCTTTCCTACGCCGTTTATCAGAACTTATGACGGGTTTTATCAATATCAATAAAGCGGCGGGGGTGAGCTCTGCGCGCGAAGTAAATATCATAAAGCGTTTAACGGGTACTCCGTGCGGGCATATGGGCACGCTCGACCCGATGGCATCGGGGGTGTTGCCGGTTGCTATAGGAAACGCGGCAAGACTTTTCGACTATTTTTTAAACAAGCATAAAACTTATATTGCGGTTTTCCGTTTCGGAATCGACAGCGACACGCTGGATACTACGGGCAATATTTTAAAAGAGGGCGGCTATATTCCGTCCGAGGAAGAAATTAAGTCACAGCTCTCCAGATTCGAAGGGGAAATATTGCAGATACCCCCCAAATACAGCGCAAAAAACGTCTGCGGCAAGCGCGGATACGAGCTTGCGCGGGCGGGGGTTGAGTTCGAACTGCCCCCCAAAAAAGTCAACATATATTCAATAAAACTGTTAAAAAGGGTAAATTGCGACGAGTTTGAATTTGAAATTAAATGCGGGGGCGGCACGTATATCCGTTCGATTGCGCGCGATTTGGGCGCGGCGCTGAATACCTGCGCGGTAATGAGCGCGCTTATCAGAGAGGAGAGCGGAATATTCAACCTGAAAGATGCAGTAAGCACCGAAATTCTCACTGCCGAAAATATTAAAGATTATATTATTCCGACGCAAGACGTTCTGCCTTATAGGGAGATATATCCCGAAGAGTCAGACGCGAAAAGGCTATTTAACGGACTTTCGGTAAAATGCGGACTTCCCGACGGAATATATAAAATTTATACGGCGGAGCGAGAATTTTACGGACTTGCCGAAGTCAATAAATGTTCATTAAGGATAAAGACGAAATTATGTTAGACATTATTTCCTACAACACAGAAGAGTACGATTACCCATGCCTTTTGGTGCTTGGCTGTTTCGATGCCATACACGTCGGGCACGATAAGCTCTTGAAAGAGGCCAAATTGCAGGCAAAAATAAACGGCTTGGATTTGGGCGTTATGATGTTTACGGAAGGCAAGGGCGACAAGCAGATCTATTCTTTTGAAGAGAGGGTCAGTCTGCTCGAACAGTACAACGTTAAATTCGTATTTAAAATCGACTTCACCGAGGAATTTAAAAAGACCAAACCGCTTGATTTTATCAAAGTCGTTGAAGATAAGCTCAACGTAAAGGCATATATGAGCGGCAAAGACTTCCGTTTCGGCGAGAAAGCGAGCGGAAAATCTTCTACGCTTAAAAAGTACGCCGAGGACGAGGAAAACGGCGTATGGTACACCGCTGTAAAGGACGTTTTATACGGCGAAGAAAAGATTTCCACAACTCGGATAAAAGAGCTTATTGAAAACGGCAGAGTCAAAAAGGTAGCTAAAATGCTCGGAAGACCCTTCAGCGTCACGGGCGAAGTGGTAAAGGGCGAGGGGCGCGGCAAGTCGCTCGGCTATCCCACGCTGAATATCAACTATCCCGAATATAAAGTTCAGTTAAAGCACGGCGTCTACGGCGTTGAGTGTAGTTTGGACGGACAAACCTATAAAGGGGTTGCAAATTACGGAAATAAGCCCACCTACGGCAACGAAAATATACAGCTTGAAGTTTACCTTGACAGCTTTTCGGGGGATTTATACGGTCAGACGGTAACGGTAGAATTTTTAAGATATATCCGTGATATTCACAAGTTCGACTCCGACGACGAGCTTAAGGCACAGCTCGCCCAAGACGTCGTAAATGTAAGTACCGAAGTGTCCGACGACGAAGGATGTGCGGAAGACAATGATTAAATTCGGACCGAGCGGCAACTGTGAAGAGTTTTACGCCGCAGGCAATAAACACACCGTAGAGGCTGCGGCATTTGTAAAAAATTACGGGCTTGACTGCTACGAATACTCCTTCGGCAGGGGAATTATGCTCTCCGAGGGCAAGGCAATCGAGATAGGCGAGGCTTTTAACGAGCAAGACATTGAAATCAGCGCACACGCTCCCTATTTCATAAATTTTGCAAATCCCGACGACGAGGCGGCGCAAAAATCGTATAACTACGTCTTGGAAAGCGCGAAATTTATTAAACTTATGGGCGGTCGGCGGGTTGTGTTCCACCCCGCGGCGCAGGGCAAGGTCTCGAGAGAGGAAGCCGTCGATAAAACTTTTGACAGGCTCAAGGTTTTACGGGATTATATCTATTTAAACGGATACGAAAATCTTCTTTTCTGTCCCGAAACGATGGGCAAGCTTGCGCAGATAGGCACCCTTGAGGAAATAGTCGGGTTCTGCAAGATAGACAAATGCTTTATTCCCACGATAGACTTCGGACATATCAACGCAAGGGAGCAGGGCAGCTTAAAGAGTGAAGGGGACTATCTCAATCGCCTCGAATATATGATTTCGGAGCTCGGCTACGACAGGGTAAAGCATTTCCACGCGCATTTTTCCAAGATTATGTACGGCGGCAAGGGCGAAATAAAGCATTTGACTTTCGACGACTTCGTCTACGGCCCCGAGTTCGAGCCGCTTGCCTATGCGCTCAAAAAGCTGAAATTAGAGCCGTATATAGTCAGTGAATCGGCGGGAACGCAGGCGCGCGATGCCAAAGCTATGAAAGATATTTACAATAAAGTTGACATATAAGTAAATATTTGCTAAAATACGGGTTGAATACCCGAACGGTGGATATATGGATAATTCAAGGACATTATTTGAAATGGTCGGCGCGGAGGCGGTCTTTACCGAACAGCCCGATTTAAGGCAGTATTTAACGGGGCTCGAAACTTCGTTCGGCTACATATTGACCGATAAAAACGCAACCGTTTTTTATACGGATTCAAGATATTTCGAGGGCGCAAAAAAGGCGCTTGCGGGCAAGGATATAGAGGTCAAGCTCTACGAAGGCTCGCTTGAAAAAATTTTAAAAGGTTATAAAGAGATTGCAATTCCCCTTGCAAAGACCTATCACACGGACTTTGAAAAGCTTGCGGGCTTCGGCATTAAAATCGTCGACAGCGGAAAGGCGTTCGACGAAATTATGGCTGTAAAGCACGGCTACGAAATAGAAAATATCCGCCTTGCATGCAACGCTGCAGATAATGCGTTTGTGAGCCTGCTTCCCCGTATCAAAGAGGGGATGAGCGAAAACGACGTCGCCGCAGAGCTTGAATATTTAATGCGGAAAAACGGCGCAAGCGGAACGAGCTTTTCCACAATCGTTGCGTTTGAAAAAAATTCCAGCGTTCCCCATCACGAAACGGGAAGCGACAAACTCAAATTCGGCGATATCGTACTGATTGACTTCGGCTGCAGGGTAAACGGCTACTGCTCGGACTGCACGAGAACTTTCCTCTTCGGCGACGATAAAAAGCACGGCAACTTCAAAACTGCTTACAGCCACGTATTAAAAGCCCATATGCTTGTAAAGGAGAGGCTCGTTGCGGGCGACAGCGGAAAAATTGCGGACGGGTACGCCCGCGACTACTTAAAAGCCAACGGGCTTGATAAGTTCTTCACTCACGCTCTGGGTCACGGCATAGGCATTAACGTCCACGAAAAGCCCGTGCTCTCCCCGAGAAGTGAAGATATACTTTTAAACAATATGGTTTTTTCGGACGAACCCGGCGTATATTTTGCGGGCGAGTTCGGCATAAGAATAGAAGATACCGTAATGCTTTCGGGCGGAAAGGTCGTAAGCTTGACGGATTCGGATAAAAATTTAATTATATTATAAAGGCGCAATAGCGCAAAAAATTCAAGGAGAAAAATTTATGGCATCAATTTTAGCAGGCGACATCAGAAAAGGTTCGACTTTCGAGTACAACGGCAAGGGCGTTTACACCGTTACCGAGTTCCAGCACGTTAAACCCGGCAAGGGCGCGGCGTTCGTAAGAGCAACCCTCAAAAACGTTGTTACGGGTCAAGTGCTTTCGGATATAACCTTCAACCCCACCGCAAAACTTGAAACGGCGCAGGTAGAGACCAAGAAGATGACCTATTCCTATACCGACGGCGAGTTCTATTATTTCATGGATCCCGAAAGTTTCGATATGATTACTTTAAATCTCGATCAGGTTGAAGACGCGCTCAAATTCATCAAGGAAAACGACACGGTTACCGTTAAATCCTTGAACGGCACGGCGTTCTCGGTCGAACCCGAAAACTTCGTTGAGCTCAAAATTACCGAGTGCGAACCTGGAGTAAGAGGCAACACCGCAACCAACGCAATGAAGAACGCAGTCGTGGAAACGGGCGCAACGATTCAGGTGCCTATGTTCGTCGAAGAGGGCGAAACAATCCGTATAGATACCCGCACGGGCGAGTATATGTCGAGGGTAGGCAAATAAGCAATGTATGCTGTCATACAGCGTGCAGGGCACACAACTTTAAGAGTTGACGGTAAGTTAATTTCAGAAATACCGTTTGGGCTTGTCGTCTATATAGGAATAAAAATCGGCGACAGTGAAGACAAATGTGAAGTGTTTGCAAACAAGGTTTCAAAGCTTCGCATCTTTGAAGATGCAAACGGTAAGATGAATTTATCCGTGCAGGACGTCGGCGGAGAAATTCTTCTCGTATCTCAATTTACGCTGTGTGCCGACTGCTCACGGGGCAACCGTCCGAACTTTTCTTATGCGGAAAAGCCGGAGCGCGCAAACGAACTGTACGAGCTTACGGCTCAAAAATTGCGCGAGCGGGGCTTGACGGTAAAAACGGGAGTATTCGGAGCGGATATGAAGATAGAGCAGTTCAACGACGGACCCGTATCGATAATTTACGAAATTTAAAATCTTCCCCCGAGAAATGGGGGAATTTTTTATAAAAATAACAAGGTGCTGATATTCAATGGCGTTTTTTAAACACTTGAAAACGGTTACAAAGCACAGACGGCTTGTAAGAAAACTGTGCTTTAAATGCGGACTTATTTGGCAGGGCTTGACGCACGACCTGTCAAAATTCAGCCGTGCGGAATTCGGTCCCGGGGCTAAATACTATCAGGGCGATAAGAGCCCGCAGGTAAAGGAGAGGGAAATTTTCGGATACTCCGCAGCTTGGCTTCATCACAAGGGCAGAAACAAACACCACTTCGAGTATTGGGTGGACTATTTGCACGGAAAAAGGGTTTACGTGGAAATGCCCGCAAAATACCTTGCGGAAATGGTCTGCGACCGGATAGCCGCCAGCAAGGTCTATTTAAAAGACAAGTACACCGAGGCTTACCCGCTTGAATACTTTGAAAGAAGTACGGACAAAGAGGGAATGAACCCGAAAACCTGCGAAGACTTGCATTATTTCTTAACAATGCTCAAAGAAAAAGGCGAAAAACACACCTTAAAAGAACTCAAAAAATTCGTAAAAGAACACAAAAACAGTAATTTAGCGGAGTAATTTATTGAATACATTAACTTATCAGCAATTTATCGATGAAATAAATAACGGGAAAATAATTAAAGCGGTATTTCAAATTAAAGATTACGCCCATTACAGATGTTGCTCAATAGAAAGAATAATAGATGTTTTTCCAAGTGGTAATTCTATGATTAGAATTGATATTAGATTGACAAAAGATTCTGAACGAGTTGGCTTTCTTGAAAAATTTAATGAAAAATATAAATTATTCGATATGGGGCGTAAAGGCACATTTACATTAAAGCAGATGTGGGATAGGATTGAATTTATATCAATAGATTACGCGCCATAAATAACAGATAAATTTCAATTTAATAATAAAATGATTTAAGCCCGACGGCGTACGCCGTCGGGCTTTTGATTAATTTTATTTTGTTCTTGCAATCTTTGTATTATCCTGTTTTCTGTTACGAAGCTCTTTTACGGGGTGGTCGCTGTCCTGATAGCGGTAGTCCTGCCCGAGCCTTTCGATTGCCTTCTTAATGACAAGGTGCGAAGGGTTTTTCTCGGGGTCGCCCGACATAAACTTCTGATAGTCGAAATATCTGTGGCTATCGGGAATTTTCTTAATTTCCTTATAGTCGGGTTTTTCGTGCGTATTGTCGGCTGTCAGCGTTATCGTATCTCCGAGCACCTTTCGTATATAGTCCTTGTTGCCGCCGAGCTTTAAAAGTTGAGGGAACTCGCCCGTGCCGCAAACGCTTTCAAAGGTCTTGTTTTCGTACTTTTTAAGGAGTTTTGCCGCCGCTTTAAGGTGGGAAACTTCCATTTTGAAGTGTTCGGTCCAAATCTTTTTAATGTTTGCGTCGCTCTCGTCGTTCATTGCCGAGTAGTAGAGCCAGCACTCGCAGTATTCGTGCATAACCCACTGTTCAAGCCAGCTTAAATTGGGGTCTTTAAGGCTTTCGTACTGCGTTACGTGCGCCTCTTCAATCATTGCAATTTCGGCGTAAAGCTTTCTGCCTAAATCGTTTTTATACCACTGCGCAATGTTCATATAGTAGTTCATCGTCTGCTGTTCCGCAGCGGTAATGGTGCTTGCAACAAGCTTTGAGTACAAGTCCGCGTTTTCCGCAACCATATGGGGCTTTACGTCGTCGGAGGGATAGCGGTGTTCGGCAACGGTGGGGCGACCGGGCATAATTTCCGTGAACTTCCCGACGAGCATATCCGCGTCCTCGTCCTTATCCATTTTCAAAAGATTTGCGTAGCGGTAGAGGTGGTCGAAGTCCTCCAAAAGTGCAAAATTCAAAGCCTTTATATTGTTCTCGTTCTTATCGTGACGGGCAAGCACGGCAGTTAAATCAACCGCAAGCTGTTCGTACGCGATAGTCGTCTCCAAAATGCTCTCGTTCAAGGGCTTTAAACAGCTTATGCGCTTTTGTTGCTGCTGTTCCTGACGGCGAACGATTGCAAGGGTGTCCAAAATTTCCTGATTGTCGCAATGCCTCGCAAACTGATGCATAAACCATGCCGATTCGAACTCCGTACCGTTCATAAGAATAACTCTTGTTTTGGTATAGGGAGAGGTCTTGCTCTTATTGTAGCTTTTGGGATACATCTTTTTCAGCGGTAAAAAGTTGTTTTCAAGTGATTTTGATTTTTCTTTAATAGGGTTCATATTATCCTCCAAATAACATAATTTGAAATCCTTCGGTTAAGTTTTTGTCTTTGCGACAGAAATTTAATCAAAATTTTAAAAATTGACTTAATTTTTACTTATATTGACTATAAAATGAACATATGATACCCATTTGCTATTGCTCTAACAGCAAAATTTTTCACGGAATAGTTCTTTCGGCGCTTTCTATATTGAAAAATACCAAGGAAAGCATAACTGTTTATCTTCTGACAATGGACTTGTCCGAGTTAAATGAAAAATTCAAACCGATATCCGCTGCACAGGCGGAGGCTCTCGACAAAATTGCCAAAGAGTACAACTCCGAAAACAAAGTAGTTCTTTTGGACGTAACCAAAGAGTTTTTGTCCGAGTTCTCAAAATGTAAAAACTTAAAGACGGGTTACACCCCGTACGCTCTGACAAGGGTGCTTTGCGACATTCTCGATTTGCCTTCCAAAATTATATATCTCGACGTCGACACAATGTGTTGTTCGGATATATCACAGCTTTTCGAAGTGGATATAAACGGCTTCGAGCTTGCAATGGCCAAGGACTTTATGGGCAAGTTCTGGGTACGCAGAGATTACTGCAATTCGGGAGTTCTCCTTTTGAACCTTGACGAAATCAAAGAGTCGGGGCTCTTTGTAAAAGTAAGGGAGCGCGTCAACACTAAACGAATGATTATGCCCGACCAAAGCGCAATAAATTTTCTTGCAAACAAAAAGATGATATTGCCCTGCAAATTCAACGAACAGCGCGCAATAAAACCCGATACGGTTATAAAACATTTCTGTCAGGGTATGAAGTGGTACGGACCTTTTTTCAAGGTCTACAACTATAAGCAGTGGGAGAGGGAAAAGGTACACAAAAAGCTCAAAATATTCGACTTTGACGATATATTCGAAATTTTCGACGAACTCGACAAGAAATACAATTTTATATTAGTCGGTAACAATGCTTGAATCGGCAGTTAAAATAGAAAATTTAACAAAGTCCTACGGCGAGGTACGGGCGGTGGACGGTATTTCCTTCGAGGTGCAAAGGGGTTCTCTCTTTGCATTTTTGGGTATAAACGGTGCGGGAAAATCTACGACTATCAATATAATCTGCTCCATACTTAAAAAGGATAGCGGTAAAGTTCTTGTAAACGGCTACGATTTGGACGAACAGCCTTTTGAAATAAAGCGCGGAACGGGCATCGTCTTTCAGACGAGCGTTCTCGACAAAGAACTCACGGTAAAACAAAACCTCGATTTGCGCACATCTTTTTATTCGCTTTCAAAGTCAGAAAAGAGGGAAAATATCCTTAATATTATTGACCTTTTGGAACTGCAGCCCATTTTAAACCGCACGGTAAGAAATTTAAGCGGCGGACAGTTAAGACGGGTAGATATTGCCCGCGCAATGGTGCATAAGCCTAAACTTCTTATTCTCGACGAACCAACTACGGGGCTTGACCCCAGAACGCGCCAACAGGTTTGGGCGCTTATAGACAAGATAAGGACGGAGGCGGGTATGACGGTGTTCTTAACGACGCATTACCTCGAAGAGGCGGATAAGGCTTCCGACGTAGTAATTATGGACAAGGGCAAAATAATTGCACACGGCACGCCAAACGAGCTGAAAAATAAATACAGCAGCGACAGTCTGTACGCATATATGCAAGAGAATTCCGAATTTGAAAAAGCGTTGACGGAAAAATACCTGACCTTTTCGTACATTGCCGACCGCGGGGCATACCGGATAAAAGTAAAAGATACCGCCGAAGCAAAGAGCTTAATTAAAAAATTCGATAAACATTTAACCGATATCGAGCTCGTCAAGGGTAATATGGACGACGTATTTTTGTCCGTTACGGGAAAGGATATCAAAATAATGGGTGAGAGCGATGAAAACGGTTAACCCCCAAAGCGCTTTCGGAGCACCCTTTTTTGAGTTGACGCGCCGACATTTGCTCGTATTTTTCAGAAATAAAATAAGGGTATTCTTTACCCTTATGGTGCCCTTTACTATATTTCTAATCTATATTTTTCTTCTGCGCGATTTGGAATTTTCCACCGTCAACGGCATTTTATCGGATATAGGTGCAAGTGAGGGGGTAGCGCTTGCAGACGATAAAAAATTAAACAATCTTATCGGTGCGGTAGTGGACAGTTGGATGCTCTCGGGAATTTTGGCAATTTCAACGGTTACGGTCTCCCTGCAGACTAATTGGATGATTATAAGCGATAAGGAAACGGGCGTTAACCGCGATTTTGCATCTTCCCCCATAAAGCGCAACGCCCTTATCGGCAGTTATTTTGTATTTAATGTAATAGTTACCGTAATAATTTGCTTTATCTTTTTTCTCGTGTGCCTTGTATATATCGCGGGTAAGGGCGAGTTTTTATTGACTTTTACAGATTTTTTAACGATTTTTGCAACCATTGTATTTTCGTCTGTGCTCTCGGTGCTCTTGACGGTGTTTATCTGTTCGTTCATCTCGCGCGACGGCACGATGGCGAGCGTAAACACGATTTTTTCAACGGTTATAGGCTTTCTGATCGGCGCGTATATGCCGTTTGCGACTATGCCCGAGTGGGTGCAAAACGTCTGCGCATTTTTGCCGAGCACCTATTCGTGTTCGCTTTTGAGATATTCTTTTATGTCAACGCCGATAGATAAACTCGCGGAATACGTAGCCGAAAGTGTCAACATTTCAAACTCTGCACAGCTTATTAAGGATTTGACGGACAATTTCGGCTATAATTTAAGGCTGTTCGGGAATACGGTAACCCCTGCGTGGCAGGCTCTTGCGCACAGCATATTTATCGTGATTTTGGTTGTCGCTAATATATTTGCGGGCAAAAATCTGATAACCGTGACGGAGGGGAGGAGTAAAAAACCGAAAACAGGAAAAAACAAATAAATATTGCTTTTCTTTTTACGAATTGTGTGCTATATTATAATAGCATTGACACAAAAATTTAATAAGCAGGTGTCGCTTGAGCGCGTATGGCGTCGGCTTCCCAAGC
>JAFLVP010000002.1:0-32439 GCA_022508265.1 Clostridiales bacterium | reverse complement strand
AGCGCGTATGGCGTCGGCTTCCCAAGCCGATTCCGGCGGGTTCGTGCATTTGCCAACGTGTGTAACACGGTACTACCGTCACCACGGGAGCAAAAATTTAATAAGCAGGTGTCGCCTAGCGGTATGGCGTCGGCTTCCCAAGCCGATTCCGGCGGGTTCGACTCCCGTCACCTGCTCCATAAAAATAAAATCCTTCTTGAAAGAAGGATTTTATTTTTTAAAATTAAGGCAATATAAATATTTAATTAAAACATAGACAAACTCAAAATGCTTGTGTATAATAAAATTGTAATTAAAGGAGGTATTATGAAAAAGAAAATTTTAAGCTTTTTATTGGCTACTTGTCTTAGCGTACCTACAATTTGTATACTGTCCGCCTGCGGTGAAAAGCAATATGATATTGAAATAACCACCGATACTCAAATCGACCATATTCAGGAAATCAAGTTTTCTTCGTCAAGCACCAAGAAGACGACTTACAGAAACAGCGAACCCACATATATTGAAGTAATCTGCGACCAAGGCTATGCGCCCGATTTGGTATTCTCCGTAGGAGATATGCAAATCAGCGACTATAGCGACTATTTTGTTGATTTATATTATCAAATCGAAAATCCCGATTACGACCCTAATTATCAACCCGAAACTGCAGACGATCCAGACTATGATAAAAAAACCAGACCGATATTGACAATATATACGGGCGTTTTATATAGCTATACTATTCCTACCAAAGACTTGACGGGCAAAAAAACTGTGACGTATAGCGGTAGGACGAAGACCGCAAAGGTTCGCCTTGAGTTCGTTTTGAGTAAAGAATACGAGGAAGAGGACCCCTTCGACGGCGACTATGAAGGATTGAGCTTTGAATTTACGGGACTTCCCAACAATCAAAAATTGACCTATTCCGCGTTGGATTTTATCAGCTTTGCAAACGAAAATAAGTGTATGATGATTGGCTACGACGAGGTATTTACAATAACGCTTAAATCTACCCGCAATATGAATAACGGTGCAGCAAGTAATATTTTCAATATTTGGGATCATTGGGCGGGTGTAGATGCGCCCGACCCCGAGGCGGAGCAACTGTACTACTCATGGAAAGTTAAATCTCAAACTAATTTCTCACTTTTATTAAACCTTAGATGGCTTAAATACGTATTCCCTCAAGAAGAAGTTATATAAGATACAAAAAAACACGGCTTTGTCTAAAAAGACAAAGCCGTGTTTTGGTTTTGGTTGGGGTGTTGTATGCAAATTGAATTTTTGCGGACAGTTGAATTTACATAATTGTGCAGGAGTTCTTCTTAATCTATGGACGAATCTCAATATTGCGCGAATTATGTCGAGACAATAGTCCATAGCATTGACTTGATATAGATAATTATGTTAAAATATAAATATCAAAAATTGGTATTACTTATGAGCAACTCATTAAGGTGCGGTATTCATAGTGGGAATAAAAATACCTGTTATGGTCGCAGTTACATGGCAAAGAAATAAGCGTGGCTAAAAGATAATATCAATATCAGTGATAATATAAATGCAACATTTATTTAACGTAGGAGAAAATTATGAAAACACTTATGGATTTAAGCAGTAACTTTTTTGACTTGCTGGAATTGAACTACCGGGGAGCAAAGGTCAAGGAAGCGGCCAACGATAAGCTTTGTTTTGCAAATGCATTAAAAAACTTTTTGAGTAGCGGACGCAAAGAAGATGCATTTACAGTTTATTTTTGTTTCTGCGAAATCTTTGAGTTGTTCGGTAAAGGCTATGAGAATACAAAGAAATTGCTTGAGCTGCTTTCCGACCATGAATATCATTCGGGAGAACTCCTTTCAAAGCATCGTGACCACTATTCACACTCTGTTTATGTCTTTGCATTGGGACTTGCGATTTATGCAAATGATTCTTCTTACCATGACTCATATCTTAAATTTTATAATTTAAAAAACAGTAAGAAAAATGCATTTCAATTCCTGAAATACTGGGGAATGACGGCACTTTTCCACGATATCGGCTATCCGTTTCAACTTGCGCACGAGCAAATTAAGACGTATTCCGAGGAGGTATGGGGAAAGAACAATCCTGTCAATCCCTACGTTTCGTATGGCAATTTGTTGAATTTTATTGCTATTGAGAAAACGTTATCGGCAAGGCTTAGTGAGATTTTTTCCGCAAATATTACTAATATTAACGATCTCTTGGCATACGGGCTCAATGTAAGAGATAATTATGATGCAGAAAAGGTCAGCGAAATACTTGTTAAACGAATTGTTAAACAGCCGAACTTTATGGATCATGGTTACTTTAGTGCTGTTATTTTGGCGCGTCAACTATTGGATGTTCCCGGGTTTGAAATGGATATGCAACATTTGGATGTTTTAACTGCAATCCTTCTGCATAATAGTTTTAATAAGTATGACGCTCCTGATAAGCACTCTATTGACATTTCGGAACATCCGCTATCATATTTGCTGATTCTTTGCGATGAATTGCAGTGTTGGGATAGACTCGCATATGGTAAGATAAGCAAGCGCGACCCGATAGCGTGGGATGTTGAATTTGAAATCAGTACAGATATTCTTACCGCCAAATATATTTACGATTCTTATACGGTGCGCAAGTATGACGAAAACGGGGAACTTGATGTTGATCTGAATAAGAATTACAAGGAAATGAGAGAAGGCGTATTCCTTGCAAAAATTTACAGTTATATCGTAACTAATTTGAAAATGACAATAAAGACGGAAGAAAAAAAGAAGCAGAGGCGTGCACACCTGTATGCATCTGACGACAATTTCATCAATCTCTGTGATTTGGCAAAGGCGATACACATCAGTTATAATGATCATTGCAAGAGCTTTTCCGGTTCCCGCATAGACGAAGATTTCGGCAAATTGCCGCTTGAATTTAAAGTTTCCAACATTGAACAGGCTAAGTCATATGCCTCAAAACTTGAGTTAATCAACTGTTTTTATAGCGGGAAAGACTTAGATTATCCCGTGGTCGAGGATTTCGGTCGGAATATTGTCAGCGACTTCGCGGATAATATCGGTTTCTTATGTCACGAGGAACATGTGCGCTGGGTTAAGGAAAAGCTTGCAATGGGATGGAAGTATGGAACAGAATATAAGGACGTTCATGAGAGAAATCAAAAGAAGATACATAAATCGATCGTACCTTACGAGCTGCTTTCAGATGAGGAAAGGTCAAAGGACAAATTGATGGTAAACAATATTATCGATTTGTTGAAAAAGTTTCATAGTAATATCAAGATTTATAATTACCGCACAGGGCGCAAACCGATTCTTCAAATTGCGGTCACGGGTCACAGGTACATTAAAGACGATCCCGAAAAACTGAAGAAGCAAATCAAGGAAATTCTCTCCAACTTTAGCAAGAATCACAGAGTTATCGTTCGCTCATGCTTTGCCTACGGTGCCGACCAGCTCGTTGCAGAATGTGCAGCCGAGTTGGGGATTTCGATTAAAGCAAACATTCCTATGCCCTATGAAGAGTACATTGAGGATGTAAGAAGAGATGTTGAAAAGAATGGGCTAGAATTTACGGAGGCGGACGAACTGCGAATGAGGCATCTTTTGGCACAGGCGGTTGTCTGTAAAGTTGTGCCTGATCCGGTTTATACCTATGCTGAGGCAAACGCTTATATCATAAACAAATGTGATAAGCTTATAGCTCTTTGGGATGGCAAACCGCTTAATCTACACGATAGCAACGATAAG
This sequence comes from Clostridiales bacterium, assembly GCA_022508265.1. Lineage (GTDB taxonomy): Bacteria > Bacillota > Clostridia > Christensenellales > Borkfalkiaceae > Coproplasma. The sequence goes on along the minus strand of JAFLVP010000002.1, from coordinate 28,690 downwards.
CCCATTAACCGTGGCGGCACGTATGACTGCATGCGTATGGCTGAACAGAAAGGGCTTAAGTACGGGGAAGATATCATTATTGTCGAGTGTTATAGATAAAGTTCGAATAAAACAAAACTTCGCATAATGCAGTGCGAAGTTTTTTATAAATTTTTATAAAAATAAAGAGGGTTTTAAAAAATTTGCCTCAAAAAACTTGACACTGTCAGGTTCAAAATAGTATTGACACAAAATTTTGGATATGATAAAATTTAAATGAATTTCTATCGCAATCATTCATTTTTATTTGAAAGGAAGTTTTATGGTTATTCCCAAAACATATTTGGAACGAGATGGTAAAAAGAATCAAAAGTATTTTTTTATAAGTTATTCACACGGGGATAAAGAAATTGTTTATCACGTTCTGAGCGAACTCTATGAAAAAGGTGGTAATTTCTGGTATGATATAGAATTGAGCCCGGGGGATTGTTGGGATGAAAAGGTTGCGGAGCATATCAGAAATGAAAACTGCGTAGGGGCAATATTTTTCATTAGCATAAAGAATACGAGCACAAGCGCAGCAATGTATGAAGAAGTGGAAATTGTTAACGAATTGAGCAGGAAACGCAAATTCACGTCGATTCCGGTGTATATTGACTATTTTAAGGATGATGTTTTAAAGCAATTACAGCTTGCATTGATCAGCAATAATTCGGTTGAGAACGAACTTAATATGAAAATGGCAGCAGCCTATACAAACTTATTTTCTTCAAGGAAAATATACGTGTTGTGTTCAGAAGTTAAATATGCGGCGGATCAGCTTTACGAATCGTGCATCAGGTGCGAAGCTACAGAGTTTAATCCGTTAAACATCAAAGAGGAAAATTTTCAATTTTTATCCAACGTATCGAAAGTTGACAGCAGTCACATTTTGAAAGACGGCATTTATCCTCAAACTGAGGATGGGCTGCCGGTCGAATGGAAATTGGTGTATAAAGAATCCGAAAATTTATATTTCGTGTCTAAATACTGTTTGGATTTCGTACCGAAAGGCGACAAGCGATGTGAAAATTCGTTAGCGAATCAGTTTTCTGGCAAACCATATATAGAAAAGGTTGGTTTGATAAAACGTTCCTTGATAGAAAAAGTTTTGGCAATCAAAAACGGCGAACAATTGTTAGGATACAACGTGCCGACAGATTATGCCGACTCTATGAGGGAACAGCAGCTGAAATTGTTTTGGGTTGAGAACGATGACGAAACTCTTTCGCTGTTCAATATGCAAAATAAGGAAATCAAGAGCAAGTTGCCGTTTAGCGACATCAATGCGGGCGTACGTCTTATGTTGATTATAAATGATAAAAAAGTTGCTTTACAAGAGGAGGAGAAAAATGCCTAATATACGCGATATTATTGAAAAGGAAGCCTCGGATGTATCGATTTTCAAAAAATATGTTCAAAGAGGCAAAGTTGCGGATAAAATTCTGACCAGTTTTAAAAAGACGATAGATTTAAAAAGAGGTGTGCCGCTGTATTTGCCTAAAAACAGCGCAGTCACTGAGGCGAATGACAATCTGTTCGGCGTCATATCAAATTGCATGGCGCTTTCCACCTTGCTTGAATTATTTTCGCTCGATGTCAAGCCCGATAAATGTGAAAAAGAATTCACTTCGCTGATCGAATTGGTTTTCGCTTCTGTATATAAGGATGGGCAAATCATCTTTGATGCTTCTCCGTATTATTCCGATTCGGGAGAGGTTACGACGTATATCGAAACAGTTTCAAAACTTTTGATCGTCATGACGGACCTTCGCGATTGGCTTATTACAACCAGAATTGAAAAGAGGGAAATTCCTATCAGTATCACTGTCAGCGGTTCACAGATCACCACAACGGACGCTTTAATTGAAAAGACGGTAGAGCTGATTAAAAAATGCATTAAAACGTTAATCGACGGTTGCTTACCCGTAAAAGCGCCTTTTGAATACGAAATCAACGGCATGAAACCCATGAAGGAAGGCTGCTCGTCTAAAGTTGATTTCAAGGGTTGGACGTTTCAGGTTCCCGATGCAAGCGAAGCACAAGATTACTCCGCTTCCATATATTTTACATATCATGCAATAAATGCTTTCCTTTCTTTTTACAACTCGTTCAGAGAGATTTTTGATGAAAAATATGAAGGCATTCAAATTGATATAAAATCAAAGAAAGTTGAGGATATTAAAAAACTTGAAATCAACAGAAAGTTTATAGATGAAAACTTTGCTCAGATCAATACCTTCCGTCAAAGAGTTTGCAGTTCGGGAAGATATTTTGAAAGCAAACTGAAAGAAAATGGCGTTGACATCGCGTTTGATTACATAGACAAGGATTTAAAGGCAGTTTCTCTGCCCAGCCTACTTTCTTCGGGATATAACAATTATGCGATGAATACTTTGTTTGTTCTCGCCATTATGATCGGCTCCGGCATAGACGACGACTATGCGCTCATCAATAAGCTTGATGATTTTTATAATCAGGTTCAATATGTTTTAAATAACGTCAAAAAGGCGTACTCGATCATGAAGACGAATGGTAGAGAAGAATTCATTTCGACGTACCGTTTGATTTTTGATGAAAATTATCCTGTAAAACAGCTCAATCTTGTTCAGAATCTGAGAAAATCATGCAAAAATGTAACCGTATTTGATTATGTGCCGCTTTATTGCATTACCTATGCGACCATATCCGAATTCCTCATTAAGTACCCCCAAAAGGAAATGCAGGAAAATATTGAGCTTATCATGGAAAACTGCATGGATGGGAACGAGTGGCTTTGGGATAACGGCGGATTCAACGTAAACAATCATTTGTACTATGTTTTCGCACTCGAAAAGTTTTACGACTACTATAATAACTTCGAAGTTTTGTATGTCAGCGATAAGGCAAAGCTGAGAAGTGACTTAAACAAGGAGAGAAAGGAAAAGGAAGAAATTCTCAACAGCTATAACAATTTAAAAATTGAGAAAGAGGCGTTAATTGAAAAGTTTGAGCTGGAAAAGCAACAGCTTCAAAACAATCAGAATATTCTGCTTGATATCGGTGAGCGAGTAAAAAAGGTTGCGGAAAACGTTTTAATTGAAGGCTTTGACAAGCTGGTCAACGAGTATTTTGAGAATATTGTCAGACAAGTTGAAGAATTTGCTTTGATCGTTACCCAAAAAAGAGCAAACGTTGGCGAATATAACAATAAACCTTACGAAGCTATTTATGAAAAATTTCCACAAGTATCCCGCCTGCAAGAAATGCTTGAGCTTATAAAATATTGCGAAGGCACCAGTCAGATGGAGAAACTTAAGGATATTTACGGGATTGAAAAAGACGAGGACGCTTTATCCAATATTAAGAAAAACGCTAAACAAGCTATCATTGACAAAATAAAGTACAGATAAAAATACTAACAATTAAAAGAGGAAATTTGTATGCAAAAGATATCGTTTTTTTCATATAAGGGAGGTTCCGGAAGAACTTCAATGTTATACAATACTTTGCCGTTTCTGGTCAAAGAGTTAGGCGCCACCAAATCAGAGCCGATCATTGTGATAGACCTCGATTTGGACAGTAAAGGACTTACCTACCTTTTTTCAAGGGAGTCACGGATATCCGCCGTAGAAGTGTTAAAGGATGACGATACGAAAGTTAAATTTGATGAAGATAACGCATCCTGTGTAGAGGAGCATTCGTTTTTTAAATTGCTTGCGCCAGTCGGACAGCTTTTAGGTCTTTCCCCCGAAGAAAATGATGCTGTCTTGTTCATTTCGGCCAATTCAGGGTCCAACATAAATTTAAACGGATTAAACAATTATGATGCGTCTTCCGATGTGTCTTTGACGTGGTTAAATAAAATATGCACGAGATACAGATGCAAAGCCATCATTATGGATACTCCTGCGGGCGATCAGCTTACGGGCACTTTAGCCCTCGGCTTGTCAGATAAGATTATTACAGTGTTACGTATCACAAATCAGTTTCAGCTGGGTACTTACGAGTTTTTACAGCGCGCTTCCTCAAGATTTGTCGGACTTGAATTTATCATCGTTCCAAATGCCGTGCCTAAACTTGCCAATACAAAGTATAGTATTGAAAAAGTTATGGAGAGAATTGTAAATACTACCACGGCACAAGCTGGCAGAAATAAGGTAAACTTTGCCATGATAAAAAACGGTGAAAACGGGATAGGCGAAGTTGAATTGTTCAAATTTGCAGAGACTTGCCTCAACAAAAAAGAATACGATGGTGAACCGCTCGAGGCTGATGAAACGGTAGCCAGGGATAAATTTAAAAAGCTTGCACGGGAAATTGTAAATGGATAACAGTGAAATTACAAAGGCGGAAGACAGATACGAAAGAATCAATTATCTGATCCCTGATGAAAATTTAAGGCATATCATCTTCGGGTATGAAGATTTATATAATCCCACCAGATATTTAAATGATGACAGATGGACGATAAAATACTTTTCTAACATCATTACTTTCTTTACACTTTTTACTTACCGTATTTTTATAAATTGGAAAGATACACTTTCAAAAACAGAGCGAGATATAAGAGATTTAGCCGTTGGATTTTCAAATTCCATGATTAGGATTATAAGTCTGCTCGACGGCTCTTATAGCTACAAAAAAATTAATTTTGATTTTATAGAGAATTTCATCTTGAATTTACAGGTTGACTGGTCACTGTCAGCCAACAATACGTTTGTAAAAGCTCTGAAAATCAAAGACTGCTTTAACTTTTCAGACGATGGCAATATCAGTAAATATATTTACGAATTAAAAAAGAGCAGAGTATCCTCCCGGTGCGAGCTCAACTTTAACTTTGACGACCTGTGCAAAGTTCTTGCAATGTTTCCCGTTTTATCGAGGATCAGTGCGAGCTTTGTGGATCTTTATAATTGCCGTGAGGTCAAGAAAATCTCGTTAAAGGTTTACAATACACAGGCAGCTCCGACTTTGAGAGTTGACATGGATGAACTGTGCGTATCGATTTTCGATCAAGATCTCTTTTTCCTTGAGGATTTGGATATGATTGATCCTCGCACGTTTAAAGAGGACAAATCCAAATCCAAGACTAAAGAACAGGCTATCATCGGAAATTATATACATTTTATGAGTTCAAAGGACTTAAAGCTTACGTTCGTAAACTTCGAAAAGTCTTCGTTCAAGACTGAAAAATACTGTATTTGTTATGATACGGCAATTGAAGATCTGCTTATTAAATATGACGTTTACGGTGTATCAGAGGACGATGCGGATTTGTCGTTCTTCCATGACTACATGTTCTATAATAATAAGTATTTGAAATACCTTGCCTTAGTAATATCCGATACGATTACAAGCGAAACAAAGAGCGCTATTTTGGATACATATAACAAATATTACGAAATATTTAAGAAGATGGGGATGTTTTCACAGCATAACATCATTTGCTGGGATGAAGTCATTATATTTTTACTGTTGGAAGAGGGTATTTACGATTTTTTAATGTTTTTATTGGAACACGAATCCTATGAAAGGCTCAAAAACGGTTTTATTTTGAGATTCGGGGAGAAAATAGATAAAATTGCCAGAGACAACGAGATTATTTCCAACCCTCATTTCAATATACAATATAAAAATAAACTGAATTGCAGAAAAGGCGAAGCAAGAGCATTGATTTTGCTTGCCTCAAAATTGCTTACGATCAACGAATTGAATTTCTCAAACATGAATAGTGCCGCGTCCCTGCACGATTTATTCAATGATTTCAAGTTTATATACGAATCAAAAGAAATAAAAAATGAAAAGGATAAAATACTTGCTCTTTCAAACGGTGTAATGAAAGTGGTACTTTTTGTAAATACTTTCTATTCTGCGCTACTTGAGTATGTGAAGGTCAAACAGCTTCGCGAGCTTGAAGATTTGTATTCCGACGATTTGATTGAGTGGGACTATGCACGGTATAAAGCTGTACGGGAAGTGGCATTAAATGCGTTTTCGCTTAAAGTGCGGACGGAGAATAAAGCGAAGGCAGAGATCTATTCTTATGTTAATGTAGAAGATGTTGAAGACGATCATTCTCTATTGAATAGAATTAAACGCGGCATTCAAAAAGCTTTTGATTTGCTGATTGCAACGAATATTGCAGCCTCAAAAAGAAACACAGAACTCAACAATTTTCTTTATGAAGCAACTGGTAAACGTCGTATTTTCCAAAATAAAGAGATGGAATTGCGGCGTGATGATCTTTTAAATGCCTTGAGCGTCTGTAATGGCAGTCAATCCATTGAATGGGATATAGACAGATTTTATCTTTCAATCAAAAAATTTTTAATTTATTTATCAAACGGTTATGACATCAGAATTAATTTGCCGGTCAGTGCAATTTATCCCGTAAGTGCTTCCTATGCAACCGGTACGGTTTCAGAGGATGGATATAAATATGCATATATGGATGTAAATTATAATCTTGATGAAAAAGTTCTGGGTAGCCCCAACAAAATTAAAATGATTACCGATGACGAACTCGATTTTGGCAAATCATACTATTGCGTGCCCAATATTAACAGAGTTGCAAATATCAAAATCAGTGCTGACAGGCAGGAGCGAATCTGGGTAAATCCAATCATCATACCGCGTGACGCATACTCTCCGATTCATAGTGCGAAGTTCATGCAGCTTTCCGATAAAGATGATTACGAAGCGGTCAGCGAGTTGCTGTTTGATACGGACAGACAGATTTATAAAAATCTATTCGGCACGGTAGAAAATGCAAAAAAAGTATTACCTATACTTTTTGATCATAAGAGTAAGAGCGGGAAAAAATCTATTTTCAGTAAAGACAATATCTATATACTTAAGAGTAATGACCTCGACAGCAAAGTGCTTGCATTTGCAACTTTCTACAAGATGGGGTCAGGTTCGGTTCCCGAATGGGACGCCGCAGTGATAGAGGCGGCGTTCGTACAGGCCGGAATAGAATTGCCGGAAACAGCCCAGGGCGCGTTTAAATATTTTGAAGATACCTTCCATGATGCCTTTGGCGACATTACTTTTGTGGGGGACTTATGTGTCGATAAAGATCATAGAAGTAAGGGGTATGCTTCTTTGCTTTTGAGTAAATTGATTGGCAAAGCCGAGAAGATGAAGCTGAATGTACTCATATCAGTCTATGCGGATAATATCAGTGCTTATAATCTGTATAGTTCATTAGGTTTTTTGCGATTTACAGAAAATTATGATAATAGGGGCGGTTCAAGCAAAAATAAAGAGCAATATTTTAAAATGATCAAATACACGTAAAAACACCGACTTGAATTTTTTTGCAAAACCTGAGAATGAAGCCATAGTAAAAGAACTTGCAGAATGGTTCAGTTCACAAGATCCTGTAAAGAAACTTAGTTTTGAACCGACTCGATTAAGAGAGTATGATACGGTGAAAGTGGCAGTCGAAAAGCCGAAGTATGCAAAGGACGGCGTACATAATGGGATGATTGGTGCGATACTCGATTCGGAAAAAAATAAAGGGAAGTTGGCTCGTCTTTTTTGACGACGAAACGGGTGCAGATACGATAGGAATCTCCATCAAAGAGACCGATTTGGAACTTGTTCACCATTCGGATGGCACGACAGGCTAAGGTAAATTTATAAATATAAGTTGCAGAGAGAAGAATTCGGATGGATATTACACAACATAAAAATAGGCTAAATTGAACCTGTGTTCAATTTAGCCTATTTTTGATTGAGGTGTCGTACCGAAGACGCAGTCTTGCGGGACTTGCGCCTTTAGCGGTGACGTTTCAATCGCCGTCTCGGCGGCTGTAAGGACAGCAGCCGCCTCGGTCACCGCACAGCGCGTGCATATGCGCTGGCTCATCTCGCTCGCACAAACAGCGGGTGTCCGCTGTTTGAAGAACTGCTCGCTCGTCCCACAAGTCCCGCCACAAAGCTCTTTAACATAAAAAAATAGCCTAACCCGAAAAAATTCGGATTAGGCTATTTTTGGTTGAGGTGACGGGACTTGAACCCACGACCTTCTGGTCCCTAACCAGACGCGCTACCAAGCTGCGCTACACCTCAATGCGGATATTAAATTGATTTGAGATTTGAGCGCACAACCTTCGACCTAACCGGACGATGCTTGCAAGCTGCGCTACACCTCAAAACACATATAATTATACTTAAATAATAGAAAAACGCAAACAATTTGAGCCCATTTATAAAAAAAATTATAAAGCGGCAATTTATTTTTAATGTGTTAATTATTCCAAAACAAATATCCACCCGCTGTGCGGGTGGATATTTACTTTAAATTTATTTAATAGGCTTAAGTTTTGCAGTGAAGTGACGGAGAATAGGGGGTTCTTCTACAATTTTATAGCCCTTTATACTGCTCGCGCGTTCCTTTATGTTTATGAGTGCATCGGCAATCACGTCAAGGTGCGACTGCGTATAAACTCTGCGGGGGATTGCAAGTCTTGTAAACTCGAACTCCGCTTCAAGCTGTTTGCCTGTGTCGGGGTCGTTGCCGAGCATATAAGAACCGATGTCGCAGGCGCGTATACCCGCCTCGCGGTAGAGCTCTATTGCAAGAGCTTGAGCGGGGAATTCGTAGTAGGGGATGTGGGGGAGAAGCTTCTTCGCGTCAATGAACACCGCGTGTCCGCCTACGGGGCTCTGATAGGGAATACCGCCCTCGTCGAGCCTTGCCGCAAGATATTGCATCTGACCTATTCTATAGCGCAGATAATTTTCGTCAACGCCCTCTTCAAGTCCGCGTGCAAGCGCCTCGATGTCGCGTCCCGACATACCGCCGTAGGTTATAAAGCCCTCGAACGAGATAGTTCTCTGTTTTACAAGCTCGAACAACTCCTTGTCGCGGCAGCCGATAAGTCCGCCCATATTGACGATAGCGTCCTTTTTGGAGCTCATCGTAAAGCAGTCGGCGTCCTCAAACGACGCTTTAATTATGTCTGCAATCGAGCTGTTCTTGAACTCGGGTTCGCGCTGTTTTACAAAGTAGGAGTTTTCCGCATAGCGCGCCGCGTCAATCATAAACTTAATGCCGTACTTGCGGGCAATTGCTCTTGTTTCGCGGATATTCTTTACCGAAACGGGCTGACCGCCGGCGGAGTTGTTGGTTATGGTCATTATTATAACGCCGATATTCTCCGCACCCAGCTCATTGATATACTTTTCAAGCCTCTTGCAGTCCATATTGCCCTTGAAGTCGTATTGGGCAGTGGTGTCCAGAGCCTCGGGTACAACGCAGTCGATAGCGCGTGCGCCCGCAAGCTCAACGTGAGCGCGGGTAGTGTCAAAGTGCATATTCGATATTGCATACTTCTTTCCGTTCAAGAGAATGGGAAGAAGAACCTTTTCCGCAGCTCTGCCCTGATGAACGAGCTGTATGTACGGCATACCGAAAATCTTTTTCGCAACTTCCTGCACCTTGAAGTAGCAGTCGGCGCCTGCGTACGACTCGTCGCCGAGCATAACGCCCGCCCACTGGTCGGAACTCATTGCGCCCGTGCCGCTGTCCGTCAAAAGGTCGATGTAAACGTCCTTCGAGGCAAGATAGAATACGTTATAGTCGGCTTTGGCAATTTTTTCTTCGCGCTCTTCCCTCGTAAGCATTTTCAGAGGTTCAACGCTTTTTATTCTGAAAGGTTCAGGAAAATAAATTGGTTTCATTAAATAACTCTCCTTAAATAATTATTCCACATACTATTGTAATATTTTTCCATCAAATTGTCAATGCAAAGTACGAAAATAAACTTGAAAAACAGTACATAGGCTATAAGTTAAGAATATAACGCATAATTGACAAATTTAGGTAATTGTGGTAGAGTATAGGCGAGGTAAAAAATGATTGATAAATTTATTTTGAACGACAAAGTTGAAATTCCCGCAGTCGGACTCGGAACCTGGCAGTCGCCCAAGCCCGACGCATACAATGCAGTGCGCGCCGCCGTAGATTGCGGTTATCGGCACGTAGATACCGCCTACGTGTACGACAACGAGGACGCAGTCGGCAAAGCTGTAAAGGAATGCGGAGTTCCGCGCGAACAGCTGTTTATAACTACAAAGCTTCCCTCGGACATAAAGTCATACGACGGTGCAAAGGAGTACTGCGAAAGGTCTTTAAAGGCTTTGGGGCTTGATTATCTCGACTTATATCTCATACACGCACCGTGGCCGTGGTCGAACGTCGGCAGTGACTGCACGGAGGGAAATATTGCGGCGTGGAAAGCGATGATTGACCTCAAAAAAGAGGGCAAACTGCGCTCTATCGGCGTTTCCAACTTCAACGGCGAGCAAATCGACTCGCTCGTCGGCGCAACTGGCGTAGTGCCGTCTGTCAATCAGATAAGATTTTATATAGGCAACACGCAGGAACCTATTTTGGAATACTGCAAAAAAACGGGAATACTCGTAGAGGCGTACTCGCCTCTTGCGACGGGCAAAATTTTAGAGATTGCCGAAATCAAAGAAATTGCCGAAAAGTTGGGAGTAAGCCTTGCGCAACTGTGCATAAAATACTGCCTGCAAAGGGGAACGCTTCCCCTGCCCAAGTCGGTAACGCCTTCGAGAATTGCCGACAACATCAAGCTCGATTTCCAAATTCCCGAAAGCGATATGAACCTGTTAAACGGCATAAAAGGACTTTTCCCCAAACCGTACAGAAGTTAAAAATTAAGCCCGAACGACGCGGTTCGGGCTTTTTTGATAATTTGATTTATAAAATTGCAATTCAAATATTATTTACAACGTGCGGTACGTATGATATAATTGAATTATGATTTTCAGCGTATTGCTGTCGGTGGTTTTATCCGGCATTTCGCTTGCAATGGACGCGTTTGCGGTGTCAATCTGCGACGGCATGGTGTACAGAAATTTAAATAAGCGCAAAGGGGTAACAATACCATTGACGTTCGGCTTATTTCAGGCGGTTATGCCGATAATAGGCTTTTACCTCGGAATGCTCTTTCTCGAACAAATAGAGGCGTTCGACCACTGGGTAGCGTTTGCCTTGCTCGTAGTAATCGGCGGAAAGATGATTTTCGACGGAATTAAGGAGCTGAAATCTCCCGAAGAGGAGTTAAAGCCCAAGAGGTTTTCCTACCCCGAAGTACTTGTTCAGGGCGTGGCAACGAGCATAGACGCTTTGGCAGTAGGGTTCAGTTTGAACGCAATGCTTGCCGCGACGGGCAACGTTCAGCTTTGGGCTTGGATAAGCGTCGCTATCATAGGCGTAATAACCTTTGCAATTTCGCTCGGCGGACTGCTTATCGGCGTAAAGGTGGGAAAGCTCTTCCGCAAAAAGGCAAGCGTTGCCGAAATTATCGGCGGAGCGGTGCTTATACTTATAGCAATAAAAATCGTTCTCGAATCATACGCCGTTTTGGCATTTTAAATAAAAGCGCGCGAAATTTCGCGCGCTCTGTCATTCATTGAATAAAGTATTCAGAATTTCGTTTACAATCTTTTCGTTTCCGCATTTAACCGCGCTTTTTTCAAGTGCGGTTTTTAAATTTTCGTCGTTTATCAGCAGTTCGACGTTTTGTTCGAGAGAGGCGGGGGTAAGCTCGTTTTCATACAGCACTCGGCACAGTCCCGCGTCGCGGAAGAGCTCGGCGTTTTTAACCTGATCGCCCCGCGTCCTTTTATTTTGCAAAGGTATAAAAAGAGTGGGAATTTTGAGCGCGATAAGCTCGTTTGCGGCGTTCGAACCGCACCGCGAGATGGCGTAATCGGCGCAGGCGTAGGCAACTCCCATATCGTTTTCAAACTCAATCTGCTTATATCCGTAAATATTCGCGTCCAACGCGTTGCCCCTGCCGCAAAGGTGCAGAATATTGTACTTTTTACAGATTTTTGCGGCGCATTTGCGAAGGCTTTCGTTGATAATTTTAGAACCGCTCCCTCCTCCGAAAACGAGCACGGTGGGGCGCATATCAAGCCCGTAATGCTCGCGGGCATTTGCCTTGTCCCGCCCGAAAAGGCTTTTCCGCATCGGGGAGCCCGTACATATGCCCGTACTGAATTTTCTTGCCGTTGACGGAAAGGTTGTAAGGACTTTGCGGCATCTCTTTGCTATAAACTTATTTGCAAGTCCAGCGCTGACGTCCGACTCGTGGGTAATTACGGGTATATTTCTCTTTTTTGCGGCAATAGCGGGCGGAACACAGGCGTAGCCGCCCTTGCAAAATACGAGGTCGGGCTTGACCTCGTCTAAAATTTTACCCGCCGAGCCTATGCTCTTTATAAGCTTAAAGGGGAGGGTAAGGTTGCAAAGAATTTTCCCGCGTACGAGCTTAACTGCGTCGCACTCGTAGAATTTTATATTGTTTTGAGCACAGATTTTGCTCTCTATGCCGTCCGTGCCGATATAGAAGTTTTCCGTAATGCCGTCAAGGCTCTCTATAAGCGCAACGTTGGGTATAACGTGTCCCGCGCTGCCGCCGCCGCAAAATAAAATTTTTTTCATACAATAATATTATTTATTATTGCCTATAAATATGAAAAATAAAGCAAGCCGTCAGGCTTGCTTTTTAATTAAATTTTAATCGATTCGTGAGTCTGTGCGGTTTTTTTATCGGTTGTGGCAATATCTTCGAGTATCCGCACGGTTATTTTACCGACTTCCGCAATGAGCACTTCCATAGGTTTACTATCGTCAGAGCGCACCCATTTAAGATAGCTCTCTATAATTCCCGCAGAAGCAAAAGTAATGGGATATTTTATGTCGTCCTCTTTAAGGGTGGGGAAATCGGCAAGAGCTGCGCAAATAGCCTTTTCAATAAGAATATTTTTGAGCTTGACGATTATGTTGTGAGAGTTTTCCGAAAAGACTATGCATTTTTTCAGGTTGGGAATACCGTCTAACAAAGCTGAAAGATTGGCAAGAATTTTATAGGTAGAGCCGTAAATGTCGTTTATATCGAAAGTATCGAAGTGGGAGGCGATTTTTTCGGCAATTTCGGTTTCGATATCTGCAAGTACGCCCAATACGCTGTCGTAGTGCAGATAGAAGGTGGAACGGTTGACTTTTGCGTGAGCAGTAAGCTCGGAAACAGTGATATCGTCAAGCTTTTTGCTCTGTGCAAGCTCTAAAAAAGCATTTTTAATGTTGGTTTTCGTTTTGACAATTCTTTTGTCTGTTTTCATAATATGTCCTCTTGATGCCTTAAAATTACCTCAAATGCATATTTTTACTTTAACAGTATAGCACACTTTTGCAATTAAAGCAAATAATGTTGACACATAATTAAATTAGGTGTAAAATAATACTATGGAACCTATCTATATAGTCACGATAGTGGCAAGCTCAATATTTTTGCTGCTGCTTATTATATTTATGTGTATGTTTATTGTCAATAACAAAAAGCAAAGGGAATTGCAAAACGAACTGCGCAAAATGTACGTTGATAAAAATGCACCCAAACTCGATTACGATTGCGCCGTTTATGATGAGGAAGTCAAAAGGAAGCTCGAAAGTAATACGGACGGACAGCTGACTATTGACGACGTTATTCAATCTACGGGTACGCCAACTTCGGATGAGACGGTGTTTGCCTCCGTCGAGGTCGAGAATGTGGAAGAAATTACCGGCAATTATCAGCCCGAAAAATAAGAAGACGCGCAAAATTGCGCGTCTTTTAGTTTAGGCACGTTATGTAAATATAGCTATTAAATTTGACAGTAAATTTCAAATATCATATAATTTTGTTATGGAAGAAGAAAAGTTATCACAAATTGAAGAAAAAGAAACTACCTTAAAGTTTTCGATGTGGTTTTATATTGCGATTGCCGTCTGTTTGCTCGTTTTCGTAATCGTATCGTCGGTTACGGGAAAGGTCTGTTATTCAGTGGCGGCGCTCGGGTTTGCCGTGTTTGTTGCGGAATTTATTCGCCTGTTTATAAAATCCAAAAGGGCTATGATTCTTGTCGTTGCAATAGTATCCGCGGCGGCGTCCGCACTTTTACTTGCACTGTGGATAATGCGCCTTATCGGTATGGGTTAAATGTTCAAAAATTTACTTACTACTTGACTTAATCTATGTATTATAGTATAATAGAAAAGCTTTTTTAAAGCAAAAACGCAATTTTTAAACCGAAAAGAGGTAGATATGCTTACAAGTATTTGCGGTATCAACTGGGGTGACGAAGGCAAGGGCAGAATGGTCGATTTGCTTTCGGAAAAATACGATATCGTCTGCCGTTATCAGGGCGGCAATAATGCGGGACACACCGTTATAAACGAGAAAGGCAGGTTCATTTTAAACCTGCTGCCTTCGGGTATTCTGCGCGACGAGGTTGTAAACGTGCTCGGATGCGGAATGGTAGTAGATATCAAGCACCTCTGCGGCGAAATCGCCAAATTACGCGAGGGCGGAATAAAGATTTCGCCCGAAAACCTCAAAATAAGCGATAAAGCCATAATTACTATGCCCTACAACGTTCTGCAGGACATTATGGAAGAGGACAGACTGACAAAGGCAACTGGTAAGCCCTACGGCTCAACGAGGAGGGGTATTGCCCCCGTCTACGCCGATAAATATATGAAAAAGGCGTTCAGAATGGGCGAGCTTTTAAATACCGAGCTTCTATATAAGCGTATACCCGATATCGTTGCCTGGAAAAATATGACTATAAAAGCGTACGGCTTCGACCCTGTTTCGGTAGACGAAGTTATAGCTTACTTCGAAGAATACGGCAAGCCGCTTGCAAAGTACGTTACCGATACGGGGCTCTATCTAAACGAGGCAAACAAAGCGGGCAAGAATATTATGTTCGAAGCCCAGCTCGGTGCGCTCCGAGATATAGACTTCGGTATAGTTCCCTATACTTCGTCGTCCTCTACGATAGCGGCGTACGCTCCCATAGGCGCAGGCGTTCCAAATCTGAAACTCGACAACTCGATAGGCATAATGAAGGCTTATTCAAGCTGTGTCGGCGCAGGACCCTTTACTTGCGAATACTTCGGGGAAAAGGCTGAAAAGCTGCGCGAGCTCGGCGGCGAATACGGCGCGGCGACTGGCAGACCCAGAAGGGTGGGACCCTTTGACGTGGTCGCTTCGCGTTACGGCATACGCTGTCAGGGCGCCGACGAAATCGCCCTGACAAAGCTCGACGTCTTGGACAGCTACGAAGAGATTGAAATTTGCACAAAATACGAGCTGAACGGCAAAATTATAGACGAATTTCCCTTTACCGACGTTTTGGACGATTGCAAGCCCGTTTTTGAAAAAGTCAAGGGCTGGAACTGCCCCACGACGGGTTGCAGAAAGAAAGAAGATTTGCCTAAAGAGGCTCTCGAATATATAAAACTTCTTGAAAAACTGTGCAACTGTCGGATAAAGTACGTTTCGGTCGGCGCAAGCCGTGAAGCGTGCATAGAAATGTATTAAGTAATAAAAAAAGCAGTCCGATAAGGACTGTTTTTTTATTGTTAAAAATCAATTCCGTCGCGGTTTGATACCTCATACGAAAAAGTAATAATCTTGGATTTACTGTCGTGTGAGACGCTGATTTTACCGTTTGTTGCATTTGTAACCGAACTGGGAGAATCGCCCGAATTTATAATTTCAAAACCTTCGCCCGAAAGATAGAGGAAGAGCGCACCGCAGTTCTCAACCGTACAACCGTTAAAGAACGTAACGTTCGGGTCGGTACAGTCTATTCTTGTTACGACGCTGCCTCCGTCCGCATAGTCGGGATAGGCCGAAATCAAATACCGCACGTAATGCTCGTCACCGTCTTTGTAGTCCGAATTAAAATATACAAATGCTCCGAAAATATCGTATTCGGGTACGAATGCAGATAAATCTTTTCCGGAAACGTCCTCTAAAAATTTAAGCTCAAGGGTAGTATTCTCGTTTATTTTATCTGCAATCTTTTCTGTATCCGTCGGTTGATTATCTGCACAGCCGCAGAAAAGAAAAGCAGGAATTAAAAATAATCCAAGTAACAGCTTTTTCATAACAGTTCACGCTTATACAACGCTTTCGGACTGTGTCCAAGGTATGGGTTCTTCAAAGGTTCCCGTGTAGTAGCCCTTTATAAGCCTTACCATTAAATCGCTTAAATATTCCACGGTAAATTCGCCTACGTCGGGAAGGGTATGGCTGTTGCCTATGCCGCTGTCGTCGGTCAAAAAGGTGTAGGTTCCGCCCGTAAGCAGTGCCGCGCTGCGCATTATATATTGCCCGAGAGTATCAAGTCCGCTTGCCGCTACGGGAATTATTCTTATACCCTTTTGCGCCGCGCTCTTTACCGCGTTTGCAAACACGCTTTGACTTTTCTGATCGTCGTGATAGGGTGCGTCAAGCACGTGAAATAAGAGTTTGGTTTTGGAATTTGAAGTCCAATCCATTTCAATCGCCTCGGCAAGCGCGGTATCTACAGCCTCGGGATAATCTCCGCCGCCGCCCGAGCTTTGAGCCCTTATATTATTTACAACCGTATTAAGTCCGATTGTAGAAGAGACATCCACAAAATTAAATTTTTTGGTTACGTACGCGTCGCCCTTATCGCGGTAGAAAAGGAGCCCCAAATTTATCTTGCAATCGAGAGCGGAGGAGGCCCTCGTTATAATTCCCGCAAGCTCGTTGCAAAGGAAATAAAGCTCGTCGCCCATAGAGCCGGTGGTATCAACCACGAACATAATGTCAATTTCGTCCTCACACTCGGTGTAATCGGAAAGGGATATTTGCGTAACGCCTTCGGCTATTTGCGCACTTGAACTCGTCTGCCCGCTGACTGCCTCAACGTGTGTTCCGTTGCCGAAAACGTATGCAATGCCGGTGCTGTCGGTCACGGCGGAAAAGATAACGTCGTTATCGTTGAAAAGTGACACCTCTGCCCCGATAACGGGCTCGTCGTTGCAGGAAACGTATACCTCGTGCATCTCAAAAGTTTCAAGCCCGCGCGTCTCCGTTGCATATTCGCTGAATATTCCGTCTTGAGTATTTTCTTCCCCGTTCTGACCCTTAATGGGGATATCCTTTTCAAAGAGATTTAACCAAAAATCATAGTTAAGCGCGTCACGCCACTCCGCAGCTGTAAGCTGTTTTACGATGGGCTTTTGTTGGTTTGAACCATCGCTATCGGAGTGATATAAGTAACCGGCCCGTCCAGCTGACGAACAGCCGACAAAACTAACGGTAACAATCAAAGTTAAAATCAAAGCGAATACTGCCGCAAGGTTCTTTAATTTACCTTTCATAAGTAACTCTTTTAATTATAATATTCAAGCTCGGAGGCTTTACCCACCAAGGTCACGAATTCTTGCTTGTAGGTATCGCCCTCGATATATTCGCTTAAATCGTTAAGACGTGCAAGCACGGAGGAGAGGGAGGCATTTCCCTTATATGCGGAGTTTCTTAATATCAAGCCGAATTCCGCAACGCAGCTAATAAATGACAAGTCGTCGGTGGAGGTGGTATCGATATTGACGGCGCAAGTCACGCTTTCGTTAACTTCTTCCTCGCCTGTTACGTCTTTGTACTTAATTTCAACGTCGGCAAGCTTGCCCTCGGCGCCGTCTGCAAGTACTATTTCGTAGAGTGCGGTAACGCACAGATTACTGCCTATTTCGCCCGTATCGGCATTATCGTTGTTGAAGTCGTCTTCCGAAATTCTCTTTGTATCGTAGCCGATAAGTCTGTATTTGTATACTGCGTCCGTAAAGGTTACGCCGGCTTTAGCGTCCTTTGCCACGGTAAAGAGGTTGCCCGACAATTCGTCTATAAAGACCTTGCGAGCCTCGTTTTCGTTGTCGAGGTAAGCGTAATTGCCGTTACCGCAGGTTGCAAGCGTTTCCAGAATATCGTCGCGCATATTTCCCATGCCTACGCCTATAACGGAAAGATAAATTCCGCTCTTTGCTTTTTCCTGTATGAATTCTTTAAGTCGAGTGGGGGAGCTCATTCCCACGTTGAAATCTCCGTCGGAAATAATTATAACTCTGTTGTTTCCGCCCGTAATAAAGTGCTTTTGAGCAATATTGTAAGCCCGCTCCAGACCGTCGCCGCCGCTCGTCGCGCCAGAGGCCACTAATTTGGAAATCTTGTCTCTTATTTGAGCTTTTCCGTCTTCCGTGCACTCGCCGCCGTCAAGTACGGTCTTGACCCCGCTTGCATACGTCACTATCGAAACAACGTCTCTATCGCCGAGTCCGTCCAAGAGCATATTAAAGCCCTTTTTGGCAAGCCCGAGTCTTTTATCTCCCGACATCGAGCCCGAAACGTCTATTAAAAAGACGTAGTTAGCATTGTTTTCGTTTTTAACTTCGGTGGTTTTAAGTCCGACCGCCATAATCTTGTTTTCGTCATTCCAAGGGCAGTCGGCAAGCGCCGTGGATACGGCAACCGCCTTATCTGTGGGAGCGGTAAAGTCATAGTCGAAGTAATTTATCATTTCCTCGATACGTACGGAGTCTTCGTAAACCTTATATCCGCTTTCAAGCATACTTCTCACGTGCGAATAGGTGGCAGTGTTTCTGTCAAGCGAGAAGTAGGAGCTTGCCGCTTTTGAAACTTCAATAAAGCCAACCTCTTTAACACTGTCGTATTGGAATCCGCCGTCTTCGTCCCAATCATCTGCATCGCCGGTAGGGGCATCGGAAAAATCAGGACGCATTGCGCCGGAATTGTTGCCAAAGCCTCCGCCCATAGGGCCTCCTGCCGAGCACGCTCCGAATATCAGACATGATGCGCAAAGCACAGCAATTATCGAGAGTAATTTTTTCATAATAGCACCTCGTTAAAATTTTAAAAAAGTTTTTACAAGCTTTTTCTGATATTAAAACGATTTAAGTTACGCGTTTGTCCCGCTTTTTGGAAAATTTTTCAAAAATTATTTTTTTGTAACTAAATTCAGATACTTTCCGTACGCTCTTATGTCGGTAGAGCGTACCGAAAAATAATATTTTACGCCTCTGTATGAAATATACAATTTAAATTCGGGTTCGCCGTTTTGCGCCGTCGTTTTCGTTAGGTAATACTGCGCGTCGTAGTAATTATACACTTTGCCGTCGTAGTAGTCGGCAAGCCCGGAATATATTACTTTTTCGTCCGTAAATTCAACGAATACGGTAGTCTCGTCGCGGTTAAACCCGCTTAAAATACTCACTTCGGCAGTGACAAGCGCAAGCTTTCCGTCCTTGTATCCCGCATTGCAGGTTTCAACTGTTGAATTGTACGAATAAGCAAGATTCTCGATAAATTTCAAAGAAGAGTTCAGTGAAGAGATAGAGTAGGCGCTTTGGTAGCTTTGAACAAGGTCACTGTCGGTGTATAACTCAAATGGCGAAGCACCACTCGGCGGAGCACCCCCCGGCGCGTCGTCGGGCGGAGTGCCCTGTGTATTTCCTCCGCTTGCCATACCGTTGTCGGGGACTAATCCGCTTAAATCGATTCTTATCATAACCGCAATGGCAACGGCAAAGACAAGCACAATACTTGCCGCAATAGAAGCAAACTTCATTATTTTCGGCAAAATTTTGCGCTTGGGGCTAATCGACGCCTTCGCATCGGCAATTATATCGTTTGAAATATTCACACCGTCGAAATATTCATCAAACTTCTTTTCAAGTCTGTCGTCTTTCATTTAACACCTTTAAAACGATTTATCTTTGCTTTTTGTCCCGCTATTTAAGCAAATTTTTTAATTTTTCTTCGGCTTTTTCCTTGAGCCTCTGTACAGCGGATTTGCTCATTTTCAGCTCACCCGCAATTTCCCGCACCGTCATATCGAGGTAATATACAAAGTAAATTATCTTTTTTTCGTCGGGTTCAAGCTTGGATATGGCGCGTTCAAGATCTATTGCGCTTTCCTTTCTCTCGGGGGAATAGTCGAGGGAGGAGAGGGAGAAAAGCTCTTCAGAGCTGACTTCCGCACGGACTTTTTTAGCTTTTAAAAAGTCAAGCGCCGTGTTCCGCACAATCTTCATAAGCCAGCCGTAAGGGTTCGTGCCCGGTCTGTAGCTCTTTGCAAATCGGGCAATCTTAATAAAGCTGTCGTGCAAAACGTCCTCCGCGTAATCCCTGCCGACCATGCTTAAAGCGACGGCCATCATCTGACCGCCTGCAAGCTTTAAGATACCGTCAAGGCAGTCCGGGTGCCCGTCTGCAACGGCAATAATAAGATTATTAAGTTTTTCGCCGCCCG
The DNA here is from genome assembly GCA_022508265.1 of Clostridiales bacterium. Lineage (GTDB taxonomy): Bacteria > Bacillota > Clostridia > Christensenellales > Borkfalkiaceae > Coproplasma. The sequence continues at coordinate 8,518 of JAFLVP010000002.1, read as the reverse complement.
TATCATGCATATTTACATTGTGTAGTATAAAAATTCATTTGTCAATAATTTATTTGCAATCTCTTTTCCAAAAGTATATAATAAAAGTGATGAAATTTTATAAAATGCACGGGATAGGCAACGACTACATATATTTTGACTGTATGAAAGGAGAGCTCGAAAATTTAGGCGAGCTCTCTAAAAAACTGTCCGACAGGCACTTTTCAATAGGCGGAGACGGTATAATACTTCTCTGCAAGTCGGATATAGCGGACTGCAAAATGCGAATGTTCAACGCAGACGGTTCGGAAGGGAAGATGTGCGGCAACGGCATAAGGTGCGTGGGAAAGCTCGCGCACGATTTGGGCTATATTAAGGGCGACAGCTGCACGGTGGAAACACTTTCGGGCATTAAAAAGCTTCAATTCACGCTTGATAAAGACAACCTCGTTTCGGAAGTAAAAGTCAATATGGGCAAGGCGGAGCTTGCCGCGCAAAAAATCCCCTCAACCTTTACGGGCGAAAAAGTCGTTGCAGAGCCTTTAAATATAGGTTCCGAAACCTACGAAGTTACCCTTGTTTCAATGGGCAACCCGCACTGCGTTATATTTGATGACCCCGACACGGCGGACGTCGAAGGAGTGGGCAGACTTATAGAAAATCACCCGACTTTCCCCGAGAGAGTAAATGTTGAATTTATCAAGGTTCTGGGCAAAAACCGTTTAAAAATGCGCGTTTGGGAGCGTGGGAGCGGCGAAACGCTCGCCTGCGGAACGGGCGCGTGTGCGGCGGTAGTCGCCTCCTGTTTAAACGGCTACTCGAAAAAGGGCGAGGAGGTTACGGTTTCCCTCTTGGGCGGAGATCTGAAAATTATCTACACGGACGACGCGGTCTATATGACGGGCGGCGCAACCCTTGCTTTTACCGGCGAGATTGAAATTTAAAGTATCTTAATAAATACAAAAAGGCGCGAAAACATCGCGCCTTTTTTTATCTGACTTTGAATTTCATATATAGCGGGAAAGGACCCAAATTCTTTTCAATTACAAATTGGCCGTTTTTGACTATAACGCTCTCCTTGTACTTAAACCCGAGCACACCGATCTCGCCCGTAAGTTCGCGGGTTTTGGGGTCAAGGGAATACCCGCCTTTAAAAGTCGAGCGTTTGCCGTCTTTTTCTTTAAAACTGACCTCGAACTCATCTTTATTTAAAAGCGTAATATAGAAATAATCGTATTTTTTGAGTAAATCTTCGTTCCCGAGCCTTGCTTCAACGCACTCGTATTCGGCGATATACGGCATTGTTATCGTCTTTAAAGAGCTTTGCATATCCATACCGCAGGCGGGAAAAAGGAGGAGGGAAGCACAGAATATTACGGCAAGCAAATATAATTTCTTTTTCATACGGTTAAGTATGTGCAAACCGCAAAAAAATAACCCCGCGGTTGTCGCGGGGCTTTTGATACTGTTTTACGCTTTGCCTATGCTTCCGAAAATTTCCATTTTGGTCTTTACGGTAGCCTTAATTGCCTCACAGCCGGGCGCAAGCAGTTTGCGGGGGTCGAATCCCTTGCCAACCAAATCTTTACCCTCTTCGATATACTTTCTCGTAGCTTCCTGGAAAGCAAGCTGGCACTCGGTATTTACGTTGATTTTTGCAACGCCCAAAGAGATAGCCTTTTTAATCATATCGGTGGGAATACCCGTGCCGCCGTGGAGAACGAGGGGCATATTGCCAACCTTATCGTTTACAGCCGCAAGCGTTTCAAAGCTCAAGCCGGGCCAATCGGCGGGATACTTACCGTGAATGTTTCCTATACCTGCCGCAAGCATTGTTACGCCCAAATCTGCAATCTTCTTGCACTCGTCGGGGTCTGCGCACTCGCCCCTGCCGATAACGCCGTCTTCCTCGCCGCCGATAGCGCCGACCTCTGCTTCAAGGCTTAACCCCTTTTTCTTGCAGACTTCAACAAGCTCTTTGGTCTTTGCAACGTTTTCCTCGATGGGGAAGTGGGAGCCGTCGAACATAATGGAAGAGAAGCCTGCTTCGATACATTTATAGCAGCCCTCGTATGTGCCGTGGTCGAGATGAAGTGCAACGGGAACGGTAATTTTAAGCTCTTCAATCATGGCTTTAACCATAGATGCAACCGTCTTAAAGCCGGTCATATATTTGCCCGCGCCTTCCGAAACGCCGAGAATAACCGGAGATTTCAATTCTTCCGCCGTCTGCAAAATGCATTTTGTCCACTCTAAATTGTTGATATTGAACTGTCCGACGGCATATTTGCCGTCTCTCGCTTTTTCAAGCATTTCTTTTGCCGAAACAAGTGCCATAATTTCCTCCTCAATACATATTATTGATATATTTTATACCTTAATTAAGTATAAATGATTGTGGAATAAATTTCAAGCTAATCGGCAAAAATATTTGTAAATTCTTGGAAATTCGCAGGGTAAATTTAGTGTTGAAATATTGACTTGATTTGCTGAATTTGATATAATTATATTGATTATAGGCGAATTTGGGCTCGGACGTAGATTCGTGCCGATAGGAATTTCCTAAAAAGTAAAAATATATTTAAAATTCGGAGGAACTCTATTATGGCAAATGTAAAAGTTGCAATTAACGGCTTCGGTCGTATTGGTCGTCTTGCGTTCAGACAGATGTTCGACGCTGAAGGGTACGAAATCGTTGCTATCAACGATTTAACGAGCCCCGTAATGCTCGCTCATCTTTTGAAGTACGATTCCGCACAGGGCAGATATAAGTACGCAGAATCCGTTGTTGCGGGCGAGGATTCCATCACCGTAAACGGCAAAACAATCAAAATCTATGCAGAAAAAGACGCAGTCAACCTTCCTTGGAAGGACCTCAAAGTAGACGTAGTACTCGAGTGCACGGGTTTCTACTGCTCCAAAGACAAGGCTTCCGCTCATATCAAAGCGGGCGCTAAAAAATGCGTTATTTCCGCTCCCGCAGGCAACGATTTGCCCACAGTCGTTTACAGCGTAAACGAAAAGACATTAAAGGCGAGCGACACCGTCATTTCGGCTGCAAGCTGCACCACGAACTGCCTTGCACCCATGGCAGACGCTTTAAACAAGCTCTGCAACATCAAGAAGGGCTATATGACGACTATCCACGCTTACACCGGCGACCAGATGGTTCTCGACGGACCTCACCGCAAGGGCGATTTGAGAAGAGCAAGAGCAGCGGCTGTCAATATTGTTCCCAACTCCACGGGCGCAGCTAAGGCAATCGGACTCGTTATTCCCGAGCTCAACGGCGTTCTCGACGGATGCGCACAGCGCGTTCCCGTTCCCACCGGTTCGCTCACTCAGCTTATCGCAGTTTGCGAAGGCAAGGTTGACGCAAAGAGCGTAAACGAGGCAATGAAGGTAGCCGCTGCTAAATCCAACGGCTCCTACGGCTATACCGAAGAGGAAATCGTTTCTTCCGACGTTATCGGCATTACCTACGGTTCATTGTTCGACGCTACCCAGACGAAGTGCATGGACCTCGGCGACGGCAACACTCTTGTTAAGGTTGTTTCCTGGTACGACAACGAAAACTCGTACACCTCGCAGATGGTCAGAACAATCAAGTATTTCGCTGAATTAAAGTAATTCGTTTTAAAAGGCCCGAGGTATCTCGGGCTTTTTTTACATTTATAGCGGAGGCAACCAATGAAAAATAAACTTTTGGCAGTTATATTATCTTTCGTCTGCATTATCGGCTGTGCGTTTGCACTGCCTGCGTGCTCTTTAACAGACGGCGTTTTGGAATATACCAAAATAGACGGCGGGTACGAGGTGGCAAAGCGTAAAGACAATTCGGCAAAGAAGATAACCATACCTGCAACTTTCAAAAATGAACCCGTAATTTCAATCGGTGAGTGGGCGTTCGAGGACTGTAAAAACCTTGAAAGTGTAGAAATTCCCGATAGCGTAACCACCATCAAAGTAGGTGCGTTCCATTATTGCACTAATCTTGCAAAGGTAAATATACCCGCTGGTGTTACTTCAATCGAGAACTGTACGTTTGAGGGGTGCAATATTTCAAGCGTAGAAATTCACGCAGGAATTGCTTATATCGGCGACAGCGCTTTCCGAAATTGTGGCAGTCTTGAATATATAACCGTTTCAAGAGATAACGCATTCTATCATAGCGCGGGAAACTGTTTAATTCAAACGGAAACTAAAACTTTGATTTTAGGTTGCAAAAACAGCAAAATTCCTTCAGACGGAAGTGTAGATAACATCGGCTATTATGCATTCTACGGTTGCAGAGAGCTTAAAAATATAGAAATACCCGACAGCGTAACTTATATAGGGCAAGGTGCGTTTGCCTATTGTGTCGGTCTTACAAGATTAACCATACCTGAGGGCGTGATTACTATAGAAGGCTATGCGTTCGGCGATTGCAGCGGTTTGGAAAGAATAATTATGCCCGCAAGTGTTGCTCTTGTCGGTGCCAATGCATTCGAGGGCTGTAAAAGCCTTGAATTTATCTTCTATAAGGGAACCGCGGTGCAGTGGAATTTAATTGAGTTTAAGTATTCTCATACTTATTTCGATACTTATTTTTTAGAGGCCAAGCGCTACGATTACAGTGAAGAAAATCCTTTTGTCGGCGGAGTGGATGTCGGCAGGTTCTGGCATTACTCTGACGGCAGAATCGTAATTTGGACGGACAACGGAGATGCGCTTATTTGAATTTTGTTAAGTAGCTATTTGGATTTGATAATAAGCGGCGGGCGCAAGATTGCGCCCGCCGTTAAAATTTACTAAAATTTACACGTTAAATCTGAATAAAACTACATCGCCGTCTTTGATGACGTATTCCTTACCTTCCGAACGCACCTTGCCTTTTTCGCGTGCGCCCGTGAGTCCGCCGCACTCTAAAAGAGTCTGCCACTCAACGACTTCGGCGCGGATAAAGCCCTTTTCAAAGTCGGTATGAATTTTTCCCGCCGCCTGAGGAGCCTTCGTGCCCTTGACAATCGTCCAGGCACGCGTCTCTTTTTCGCCCGCAGTGAGATAGGAGATAAGTCCGAGAAGAGAATAGCTCTTTTTAATAAGTCTGTTGAGTCCGCTCTCTTGAAGTCCAAGCTCTTCCAAAAACATAGCGCTGTCCTCTTCGGACATCATTGAAAGTTCTTCCTCGGTCTTGGCACAGATAACGAGAACCTCGCTGTCCTCTTTTTTTGCATATTCCTTAACAGTGCAGACGAGAGGAATATCGTTTTCAGATTTGCCCATATCGAATTCAGAGATATTCGCCGCGTAAATTACAGGCTTTGCCGTGAGCAGGAAAAGGTTGTCCAAAAGCGGTTTTTCGTCGTCCGAACACTCGAAAAGGCGGGCGGGCTTTTCCTCGCTCAAGAACTTTTCAAGTCTCTCCAAAAACGCAAACTCTGCGGCAGCTTCTTTGTTTGAACCTCCGCGCGCAACATTGCGTATTCTGTCCTGACGCTTGTTGACAGCTTCAATATCGGAGAGAATGAGCTCAAGCGTAATGGTCTGAATATCTGCAACGGGGTCGATTTTTCCGCTTACGTGCGTAATATTTTCATCCTCGAAACAGCGTACTACGTGAACGATTGCGTCGCACTCGCGCACATGCGAGAGGAACTTGTTCCCCAAGCCTTCGCCCTTGGACGCGCCTTTTACAAGTCCCGCAATATCGACGAATTCAACGATAGCCGGGGTAACTTTTTTACTTGCATACAAAGCCGCGAGCTTGTCGAGCCGCTCGTCGGGCACGGTTACGACGCCTACGTTGGGTTCGATTGTGCAGAAGGGGTAATTCGCCGCCTCTGCGCCCGCATGTGTTATCGCATTGAAAAGAGTGGATTTTCCTACGTTGGGAAGTCCTACAACACCTAATTTCATTTGATTTGTCTATCCTGAATTGTTTTTCTAAATTATAATATAAAAGTTCAAAATAATCAAAACAATTGACGCTTAAACTTGATTATTTTGCATTTTTATAGTAAAATTTTGCTATAAGCTATATCAAGAAAAGGAAATTTATGGATTACAAAAAATATATTGCCGAAAGAATAAAAATCGACGGCGTAGTAAGCGAGGAAATTTATTCCGCAATAGCATTTCCTCCAAACACGGAAATGGGCGATTATGCGCTGCCCTGCTTTAAATTTTCCAAAATTTTGAGGAAGAGTCCCGCTCTGATTGCCGAAGGTATTAAAAATTCCTACGATTGCGACGGCGTTATCAGCGAAGTTTCGGCTGTGAACGGCTATGTAAACTTTAAAATCAATAAACAAGGGCTTACGCGCGAAGTTATTTGCGAAATAGTTGAAAAAGGCACAAGTTACGGTTCGTCTGATATCGGTAAGGGCAAGACCATATGTATCGACTATTCTTCGGTAAATATCGCAAAGCCCTTCCATATCGGGCATCTGTCCACTACGGTTATAGGCGGTTCGCTGTATAAAATTTATAATTTTCTCGGCTATAAGGTTGTCGGAATCAACCATTTGGGCGACTACGGCACGCAGTTTGGCAAGCTCATAAGCGCGTATAAGCATTGGGGAAACAGGGAAGAGGTCCAAAAGGGCGGTATTCACGCAATAAACTCGCTCTACGTCCGTTTCAACGAGGAGGCAACCCCCGAAATGGAGCAGGAGGCGCGCGAGTATTTCCGCCTTATAGAGAGCGGGGATAAAGAGACAAACGAGCTGTTTGAGTGGTTCAAGAGCATGACATTAAGCTACGTTCAGAAAATCTACGAAAAACTCAATATCAAATTCGACAGCTACGCCGGCGAAAGGTTCTACACCGATAAAATGCAGCCGGTAGTCGACGAACTGCGCGAAAAAGGACTGCTTAAAGAGAGCGAGGGGGCGCAGATTGTCGATTTGGAAGAGTACTCAATGCCGCCCTGCCTTATTTTGCGTTCGGACGGCGCCTCGCTGTATGCAACCCGCGACCTTGCCGCCGCAATTTACCGCAAGAATACCTACGACTTCTATAAATGCCTCTACGTCGTAGCATATCAGCAGAATTTGCACTTCAAGCAGGTTTTCAAGGTCTTGGAGCTTATGGGCAAAGAGTGGGCAAAGGATTTAATTCACGTTGCCTACGGCATGGTTTCCTTGGAAGACGGCGCAATGTCCACGAGAAAGGGCAAGGTAGTCTGGCTTGAGGACGTAATTTCAAAGTGCGTTGAAAAGGCGTATGCGGTTATCAGCGAGAAAAACCCCGACGCCGACAATAAAGAAAAAATTGCCGAAACGGTGGGCATGGGAGCCCTTATTTTCGGCGCACTCTACAACAATAAAATCAAGGATATAGTTTTCTCTTACGACAAGGTTTTAAGCTTCGAAGGCGAAACGAGCGTGTACGTCCAGTACACCTGCGCGCGTGCAAAATCCGTACTTGCAAAGAGTGGAACGGAGGGTAGCCTTCCCGGGAATTACGAACCCAACGCAGAGGAGTATGAAGTTATAAAAACGCTTGCTTCATTTGGCGAAGTTGTCAATGAGGCGGGCGAAAAATACGAGCCCTCGTTAGTTGCCCGCTACGCCGTGGACCTCGCGCAAAAGTTCAATAAATTCTATATCGAGTGCAAGATTTTAACGGCGGGAGAAGATGAGAAAAACTTCCGTTTGGCGCTCACAAAAGCTACTTTGCAGACGCTTGAAAACGCGCTGAAACTGCTCGGCATAGGCGTCCCCGAAAAGATGTGATTTTATGTACGAAGCAATAATCTTCGATTTGGACGGAACGCTCCTCGATACATCAAAAGACATATGTGAAAATTTGAACAAAACTTTCAAAAATTTCTCACTGCCCAAGATATCACTCGAAAGAACTTTGGAGTACGTAGGCGACGGAGCAAGAAAGCTTATAGAGAGAGCAGTGGGACAAAAGGACCCCGAATTTATTGAAAAAGTTTACAAAGATTTTACAAACAGATATGCAAAAAGCGACAATAATTTGACCCGTCTTTATCCGAACGAGAGCGAAGTTTTGCAAAATTTCAAAAATGCGGGAATTAAGCTTGCCATACTTACAAACAAGCCTCAAGGGGCAACGGAGCGTGTTTTTGCCAAATTTTTGGCTGATTTCGGCTTTAGCATAGTACTTGGTCAGACAGAGTACCGCCCTTTGAAGCCAAATCCGAGCTCGGTTTTCGAAATTTTGGAAAAATTTGAAGTGGAAAGAGGAGATTGTCTTTTTGTCGGCGACGGAGAGCCTGATATTGAAACGGCAAAAAATGCGGGACTTGATTGCGCCTCCGTTTTGTGGGGGTTCAGAAGCAGAAAACAGCTTGAAGAGGCGGGCGGAAATCTCTTCGTATCCTCGTTTTCAGAGTTGGAAAAAATTGTTAATTTTTAACATAAAGTAAATTTCTTGCATTAAATAATTGTAAATTTCACTTTAATGTGATAATATAAAGTTACTTAAAAATATAAAAAAACAGGAGTCGAAAAATTATGAAAAGATGTGCAGTTTGCGGTGAAATCGTAGCGGACGACGTAGAAGTTTGCCCCGTTTGCAAGGCAAA
>JAFLVP010000019.1 GCA_022508265.1 Clostridiales bacterium | reverse complement strand
GCATTGAGCGCATGCATGGCACTCGGCACGATGAGCGTTGCAGCTTGTTCGCCCAACAAAGGCAACAATGGCGGTGGAAACACTGGCGACACCGTTGACAAAAGTATTATGCGGGTTTACGAGGCTTATGCCAAATCCGCCGAAGCAAACGGCGATGACGTTATGGACTACGATGAGTGGTACGCAGACCTGCTTGCAAATGCCAAAGGCGAAAAGGGAGATAAAGGCGACAAAGGCGACACAGGTGCGCAAGGAGAAAAAGGCGATAAGGGTGACGACGGCGAAAAAGGCGAAGACGGAGCCGCAGGCAAGGATGGCAACACTTGGCTTGTAGGCACAACCGCACCCACCCAAGATGTGGGCAAAGACGGAGACCTCTATCTTGACTATACCACTTGGAACGTCTATCACAAGGTAAGCGGCGAGTGGCAACTTCTCGGCAATATCAAGGGCGCTGACGGTTCCACCGGTGACGGCGGCTCGCAGGGCGGCTCACAGGGCGAAGTCGGAGAAAGAGTAGTAAAGGACTTCGGCTCGGTAACTATATCCGCCAGCGGCACTCAAGAATTAGACCTTACGGGAGTTGAGGCGGGGATATATTATTTGGTTGCAGAAACTTCCGTAACCCCTGCAAGCGGTATTCTTTCTTCCACTACCGATAATTATAAATATGATATGTATGCTCCGTTAAAAGGCGAGTACAAAAGCGCTATAATAGTTAAAGAGGATACTACAACTCAAACAACGCTTACTAATTCCTCCGCATCGGAATTAACGGCAAGCGTAAAACTTGTTGAGTATGTTGCACCCGTTATAAAGGCGGGCGAAGAAATAGACGTACCTATGATGTATACGGGAGCTCAGCGCTATATGCCCGTACAATTAGATGCGGCATTACTTGGCAAAACGGTAAAGGTCACTATTAAATTCCCCGAAGTCTCTAAAGCTCCCGGCGTAATTTATCCGAAAGCAAGCACTAGTGCAGGGTATGCGTCATTTGGCGCTTGGAACACAACTTCTGATAAGATAGGAACGGGAATATATAGTAAAGAACTCGATTTAAGCAAAATGGGAGAAGAAACCTCCGTTGCTTTCAGAAGTCAAGATGCCAATACAGAATTCAACGCAACTGTAAAATTTGAAATCGTAGAATCATAACGCATTTATAAAACCGGCTACACAACTTGTCGGCGGCGAGGGAATTTAAAGCCTTTTTTCAGACCTCGCCGCCAAATTTTTTTAATAAGCAACAAAAAAACGGAGAGAAAGTCTCTCCGCTTTTTACTTATGATTTGACGAAACACTCGCGAATCGAAGGCGTAGTCGGGTTATGATTCATATTTTGGTCAGGTATTCGAGTTTTTTGTTGTATGCGGTTTCGTATTTTTCCTTCCAGCGCGCCTCGGCGTCGCATTTCATTTGTTTGATACGCTGTTTTTTGGGAAAGCTTTCGTCGGCGTACACGGGTTTTAAAATATTTATTCTCAATCTTTTAATCGCCCCTTTTTTGCTCTTTTCAAAGGTGCAGAAAACGGGGATAACGGGCACGCTGAATTTAACCGCGTAATAAAAGGCTCCGTCCAGCATCGGGCGGGGCTTTTGATACGCCGTCCACATCGCCTTTTCGGGATAAAAATTTATTATCTTTCCCCTTTTCAAAAGGCGTTCCATTTCGGCGGTCAAATTCTTCATAGCGCTGAAGTTTTCGCTGAAAGGGAGCATTCCGCCGTGCCGAATAATATGCCCTCCCAAGCCTTTTTTATTGTTTTGTTGGGTCATGGTATGGTAGGAGCGGTAGTGCCCCACCGCCTGCCGTATGAATAGGGTGTCGAGGTAATTTATATGATTGCAAATGCACAGCGCGCCCTTATTTTTAAGCTCTTTCAGGTTTTCCCTGCCCGTAACCTTTGCGCCGAACCCCACCTTTAAAACGAGGGGGGAGAACAGGAATAAAACCGTCCGCCAAAATCCCACGATTACGCTTTCGGGGAATTTACGGCGGTATTTAAAGCTCCCGTCCGGCACGCTCCATTTTTTCCCAAACGGTATGTAGTCGTAACCGAATTTTGCGCGCTCCTCGAGCGCCCGTTGTATGCCGTCCCGCTTTTCGCAAAAAGAACGCTTGTTTTTTGTGGAATTTCCGCCCATACCGGTCATTTTACAGCAAGCTTTAAGGGTAAAAATGAGAACAAATGTCGGAAAATATAATTTCTAAAATTTTACACTGCAAAATTTAAAAATAATTGTCGAAAACGTTTTATTTTTCTTATCATAGCTGTTATAATAAATACAGAAATATCGAATTGCCTCCGAAAGGTAAAAAGGCGTTCGGTAAAATCAAAAACAGGAGTATGAAATGACACAAAATTTATTTGACGGTACAGCCGAGCAGATGAATGAGCTCTTGTCCTGCATAGAAAAGCACAAGGGTGAGAAGGGCGCGCTCATACCCGTATTGCACGAGGCACAGGGCATTTACGGTTATCTGCCTGTCGAGGTGCAGACGGTTATAGCCGAAGGGCTTAATATCCCTCTTTCCGAGGTCTACGGCGTTGCCACCTTCTATTCACAATTTACGCTCTTGCCCAAGGGCAAACACCAGATAAGCGTGTGCCTCGGCACGGCGTGCTACGTAAAGGGCTCCGACAAGGTGCTTGAAGCAATCGAGCGCGAGCTGCACATCTCTTGCGGAGAGTGCACCCCCGACAGAATGTTTTCGATTGATTCCTGCCGCTGCGTCGGTGCGTGCGGACTTGCGCCCGTCATGATTATTGACGGCGAAGTTTACGGCAGGCTCACTCCTGCAGACATCAAGGGTATTCTTGATAAGCACTTACACGATTAAGGGGGGAGATATGACAATTCAGGAACTCAATAAAATTGCGCAACAGGGCGCAGATTTAATCAACGTAAGAAGAATAGTCCGCGAGCAGGCTGAAAAACTCGCGGGAAACACGGGCTACAGAAAGCAGGTACTTGTCTGCGGCGGTACGGGCTGTACGTCGTCGCACTCGTTACAGGTTATCGAACAGCTTGAAAAAAGCTTTAAAGAGCTTGGAATAGACGATATTTTAATCGTTAAGACGGGCTGCTTCGGTCTGTGCGCACTCGGTCCCATTATGATAGTATATCCCGAGGGCGCGTTCTACTCGCAGATGACCCCCGAACACGCAAAAACAGTCTGCGAAAAGCACCTTGTAAAGGGCGGAGAGGTAGTAAAGGAGCTTCTCTATAAGGAGACCGTTCATGCGGACGGAAGCGTTATACCCTTCTCGGAAATTCCTTTCTATAAGCATCAGATGAGAATTGCGCTCCGCAACTGCGGCGTTATTGCGGCTGAAAGCATTGACGAAGCTATCGCGGCGGGCGACTATTCGGCGCTTGCAAAGGTGCTTACCGAAATGACCCCCGACGATGTTATAAACGAAGTGCTCGCTTCGGGGCTTCGCGGCAGAGGCGGCGCAGGCTTCCCCACCGGCAGAAAGTGGGCGTTTGCAAAGGCTTCACAGGGCGACATCAAGTACGTTTGCTGTAACGCCGACGAGGGCGACCCCGGCGCATTCATGGACAGGTCGGTTCTCGAGGGTGACCCGCATTGCGTACTTGAAGCAATGACTATAGCAGGCTATGCAATCGGCGCTCATCAGGGCTATATCTACGTCCGCGCCGAGTACCCTATAGCAGTTGACAGACTTAAAATAGCATTGAAGCAGGCACATGAATACGGCTTGCTCGGCAAAAATATTCTCGGAAGCGGTTTCGATTTCGATATTGATATCCGTCTCGGAGCGGGCGCGTTCGTCTGCGGCGAAGAGACTGCGCTTATGACGAGTATCGAAGGACACAGAGGCGAACCCCGTCCCCGTCCTCCTTTCCCTGCAGTAAAGGGTCTTTTTGAAAAACCCACCATTTTGAACAACGTTGAAACGTGGGCGAACATTAACCCGATTATCACCAAGGGCGCAAAGTGGTTCTCGTCAATCGGTACCGAAAAGAGCAAGGGCACCAAGGTATTCGCAGTCGGCGGCAAGATCAACAACGTCGGACTTGTGGAAGTTCCCATGGGTACTACGTTGAACACGATAATATACGAAATAGGCGGCGGAATCCCCGGCGGCAAGGCGTTCAAGGCTGCGCAGACGGGCGGTCCCTCGGGCGGCTGTATTCCCGCTAAACACATAGATATACAGATGGACTTCGACAATCTCGTTGCAATCGGCTCTATGATGGGCTCGGGCGGTCTTATCGTCATGGACGAGGACACCTGTATGGTTGATATTGCCAAGTTCTATCTTGAATTTACCGCGGACGAAAGTTGCGGCAAGTGCACTCCCTGCCGTATCGGCACAAAGAGGCTTTTAGAGACTCTTACAAAGATTTGCGAAGGCAAGGGTGAACCCGAGGACCTTGAAAAAATCAAGGACATCGCAGAGCAGATGAAGTCATCTTCTCTCTGCGCTTTGGGACAGTCTGCGCCCAACCCCGTACTCTCTGCTATGGAGCATTTCGGTGACGAGTATAAGGGGCACATCTACGATAAGACGTGCGCGGCGGGCGTATGCAAATCACTCCTCAATTACCATATCCAACCCGACGTATGCAAGGGCTGTACGCTCTGCAAGAGAAACTGCCCTGCAAACGCAATTTCGGGCGAGGTCAAGAGTGCGCACGTGATAGACACCAAAAAGTGCATTAAGTGCGGACAGTGTATACAGCATTGCAGATTTAATGCAATCGTCAAGAAGTGAGAGGTGGAATAATGATAAATTTGAAAATAAACGGCATTGCTGTCAGCGTGCCCGAAGGTTCTACAATACTTGATGCGGCAAAGCTCGCGGGCATCAGAATTCCCACGCTCTGCTACCTTAAAGACGTACAGTGCGTAGGCTCCTGCCGTATGTGCCTCGTCGAGGCTACGGGGGCAAGAGGCTTGGTTGCAGCTTGTGTATATCCCGTTTCCGAGGGCATGGAAGTCCGCACCAATACCCCTAAGGTAAGAAAATCAAGAAAAACCACGGTTGAGCTCATACTTTCAACCCACAAGAAAAAGTGCTTGAGCTGCGTCCGTTCAATGAACTGCGAACTTCAGAAGCTCGCGCTTGAATACAACGCAGAAGAAGACAGGTTCGGCACGGACCACGACTTAAAGCCCATCGACGATTTGTCGGCTTCGGTCGTAAGAGATAACAGCAAGTGCGTTATGTGTACCCGTTGCGTTGCCGCCTGCGACAAGCAGACGATAGGCGCAATCGGACCCAAGAACAGAGGCTATGCAAAGGTAATAGGTTCTCCCTATGATGTGCCCCTTGCAGTTACTTCATGCGTAAACTGCGGACAGTGCGTAGTTGCCTGCCCTGTAGGCGCACTCTATGAAAAAAGCTCCGTTGCCGACGTTTGGGGCGCAATAGTTGACCCCACCAAGCACGTAGTGTTCTACACCGCACCCTCTGTAAGGGCAACCCTCGGCGAGGCGTTCGGCCTTCCCGTAGGCACCAACGTAGAGGGCAAGATGGTAACGGCAATAAAGCAGCTCGGCGACATCAAGTGCTTTGATATGGACAACACGGCAGACCTCACTATAATGGAGGAGGCAACCGAGCTTTTGACGAGAATTCAAAAGGGCGGCAAACTTCCCATGTTCACAAGCTGCTGCCCCGGCTGGATAAAGTTTGCAGAGCATTACTATCCCGAGCTTTTACCCAACCTTTCAACCTGCAAGTCCCCTCAGGAGATGTTTTCGGCGTTGCTTAAAACCTACTACTGCGAGAAAAACGGCATAAAGCCCGAAGATTTGTATGTTGTATCGGTAATTCCCTGCACAGCTAAAAAGTTCGAGGTTACGCGCGACGAGCTCGGTCACTACACCGACGCGGCGCTTACAACCCGCGAGCTTGCTAAGATGATTAAGGAAGCAGGTATAGACTTTGCAAATATCCCCGACAGCGAGTACGATTTGCCTTTCGGCGAGGCAAGCGGCGCAGGCGCAATATTCGGCGCAACGGGCGGCGTTATGGAGGCGGCTTTAAGAACCGCTGCGTATAAGCTCGGCGGAAGCGGCGCACCTATCGAGTTCAAAGAGGTTCGCGGCACAAAGGGCGTTAAAGAGGCAGAGTATAAGGTCGGCAAGGCTACCGTCAAGGTTGCGGTTGCAAGCGGTCTTGACAACGCAAGAAAGGTTATAGAGGCAGTCAAGAGCGGCGAAAAGGACTACACCTTCATAGAAATTATGGCTTGCCCCGGCGGCTGTATAAACGGCGGCGGTCAGCCTTACGTTCACGACGAAATCAGAAACAACGTGGACTTGAAGGCGCTCCGCGCACAGGCGCTCTACAACTACGATAAAGAGAGAAAGGTTCGTTGCTCGCACGACACTCCCGCAGTGGAGATTCTCTACAAGGAGTTCTTCGGCGAACCCAATTCGCACAAGTCGCACGAATTGTTACATACTTCTTACGTGAAGCGTCCGAAGTATTAAGCTCCCGCCAACGCCATATATACTGCGCAATACTGCGTTGTGCTCCGTGTTCGCTCGGTCACGTACGTCAATGTACGCTCCCTCGCAAATACTCGCACGCCTTGTCTTGCTTGTATCTATGCCGTTGCATATAAAAACTATAATTTAAAGCGCGGCTGCCACGGCAGCCGCGCTAATTTTATGTAAACAAATTTATAATTTTGTATTGAATATTGACAGAGCGTGTGATATAATTAAGTGGGTAAAGTTTGCAATAAAACGGATTTGACAAAAAAGAGGCGCTTTGATTTGCGGAGAGAATAGAAAATGGCTCATAACGTAATAGCGGAAGCTAAAAGATGTTTAAACTGTAAAAATCCGACGTGCAGAAAGGGTTGTCCCATCAATACGCCTATTCCCACTATGATTTCCGAGTTTTTAAACGGAAACATCCGCGAGGCGGGCAAGATGTTGTTTGACAACAACCCGCTCTCTGTGGTGTGCTCGCTCGTGTGCAACCACGCCAATCAATGCCAGGGACACTGCGTGCGCGGCATTAAGGGCGAACCCGTACAGATAAGCACTATCGAGCACTTCATTTCGTCCAATTATCTGGACTGCCTCGGGGTGGAAAAGGCTCCCGCCAACGGAATTAAGGTTGCCGTCGTCGGCTCAGGCCCTGCGGGAATTACCATTTCAATTAAAATGGCACAGCTCGGTTACGATGTAACCGTATTCGAGTCCAAGACAAGAATAGGCGGCGTTTTGCGCTACGGCATACCCGAATTCCGCCTGCCCAAGGCAATCGTGGATAAATACGAAAAGCTGATGAGAAAATTGGGCGTTAAAATCAAATTCAACGTAACCATAGGCAAGGCGTTCGGCGTGGAGGAGCTCTTCCGCGACGGGTTCAAAGCCGTTTCAATAGGAACGGGCGTTACCTGGCCGATTGCGCTCAACATAAAGGGCGAAACGTTGGGACACGTTCACTACGGCGTGCACTACCTTGAAAAGCCCGACGTCTACTACCTCGGCGAAAGCCTTATAATTATCGGCGCGGGCAACGTCGCTATGGACGTTGCAAGAACGGCTTTAAGAAGAGGCGTGCGCGACGTTAAAATTCTCGTCAGAAGCGATATGTACGCCGCAAGCACGGAGGAGAAGGATTACGCAGAGATAGAGGGCGCGCAGTTCGTGTACAACAAACAACCCGTGGAAATTACGGACGACGGCGTTATCTTTGCCGAGACAGTCTGCGACGAAAATCACAACGTAATACAGGTTACCGACAAGCAGGAGCTTATAAAAGCCGATTCGGTTATGATTTGTATCTCGCAGAGGCCTTCGAATTTAATTTTAACGCAGACTGCGGGGCTTGAAATCAACGAACGTGGTCTTGCAAAAATCAACGAGGACGGTTCAACCTCGCGTGCAGGCGTGTTCGCCTCGGGCGACGTAGTGCGCGGAGCAAAGACGGTGGTGGAGGCGGCTGAAACCTCTAAACGCGTCGCTATGACTATGGATGCGTATCTGAAAAATCTACCCAAAGATTGAAAAATAACATACAATAAGATTAAGGAGAAACTATGGAAAATTTGTTAATCATTATTGCGGGTATAGCAGTTATACTTGCCGTAGCTTATGCGATTTTCAACTACTTCAGCGTAAAAAAGCTTGAAGAAGGCACCGAGAAGATGGGCGAAATCGCAGGCGCTATCAGAATAGGCGCGAACGCGTTTATCCGCTACGAATACAAGCTCGTTGCCATTATCGGTTCGGTAATTGCAGTTGTTGTATTGGTCGTAATAAGCTGGCAGGCGGCGTGTGCGTTCGTTCTGGGCGCGGTTATGAGTGCGCTTGCGGGCTGGGTCGGAATGAAGATAGCAACCTATGCCAACGTTCGCGTAACCAACAAGGCGCGCGAGACCAAAGATTTGGGCAAGACGCTCAAAGTTGCCTTCAAGGGCGGCTCTGTAATGGGCTTGTGCGTTGCGGGCTTTGCGCTCCTCGGCATAGTTATAGTCTATCTCGTGTTCGGACTTGCCGCAGGTCAGATTGAGCATATCGCAAAGGACATAGTTGAAAAGAACTTCATAGGTCTTGAAACCTCGTTTACGATGACCCTTTCGGGCTATGCGCTCGGCTGTTCTATCATTGCAATGTTCAACCGTGTGGGCGGCGGCATTTACACCAAGGCCGCGGATATGGGCGCAGACCTCGTAGGTAAAACCGAGGTGCACATTCCCGAGGACGACCCTCGTAACCCCGCCACAATCGCCGATAACGTAGGCGACAACGTGGGCGACGTTGCAGGCCTCGGAAGTGACCTTTTGGAGAGCTACGTCGGCGCAATTCTCTCCGCTGTAATTCTCGCGGGCGAGCTGTTTATGAACCTTTTGGAGTTTGAAAACGTAGAGTTTTTAAAAACCCTTCTTTTATTCCCCATAGTGTTTGCAGGTTGCGGACTTCTCGCCTGCATAATAGGTATTTCCTACATAGTTTTAAAACCCCGACTATCCAAAAACGTGCATATGGAGTTAAATATTGCAACCTGGATATCGGCGGGCGTCACGGTGGGCGTGGGCTGTCTTTTAAGCTGGCTTATGTTCAAAGATTTTAAGGGCGTGGCGGACGAAACTTTCAAGCTCGACGGAATTAAATTCGTTGCGGGCGAGTTCAGCCCCTGGCTTGCGTCGGTCTGCGGAATTGTCGCGGGCATAGTTATAGGAATTATTTCCGAGTACTACACAAGCTACGACTACAAGCCCACGAAGAAGATTTCTCACTCCTCCAAAGAGGGTTCGGCGCTGACCATAACTCAAGGTCTTGCAACCGGTATGATAAGCTGTATGCTTCCCGTAGTTGTGCTTGCGGCGGCTATCTTCGGCGCGTATGCAATTGCGGGTCTGTACGGAATTTCGTGTGCGGCGTTCGGTATGCTCTCATTCGTGGCGGCAACCGTTTCGGTGGATACATACGGACCTATTTCGGACAACGCCGGAGGCATTGCCGAGATGAGCGAGCTCGGCGAGGACGTTCGCGGCATTACCGACAAGCTCGACAGCGTGGGCAACACCACGGCGGCTATCGGTAAGGGCTTTGCAATAGGCAGTGCGGCGTTTGCGGCGCTTTCGCTTATGACTTCGTACCTCTTTGCGTTCGCAAAAATAGACGTAATAGAGGAGCTTGTATTAAACCTTATGAAGCCCCTCACGCTGTGCGGTGCGCTGTGCGGCGGCGCTTTGCCTTTCTTCTTCTCGGGAATGCTCATTGAAGCAGTTGCAAAGGCGGCAAGAAAGATGGTGGACGAGGTTCGCCGTCAGTTCCACGATATTCCCGGCATTTTAGAGGGCACGGCTAAACCCGACTACAAGACCTGTATCGAAATTTCCTCGCAGGGCGCACTCAAAGAAATGCGCGTACCGTGCATATTCTGTATTCTGTTCCCCTTGGTTACGGGCTTTATCTTCGGACCCGAATTTGTCGGCGGCGTGCTTATAGGCGCAACCATTTCGGCGATTATGCTTGCAATCTTCTGCGGCAACTCGGGCGGAGCGTGGGATAACGCCAAGAAGTACATAGAGGCAGGCGGAGTAGAGGGCGAAAAGAAGGGCACCCCCGCGCACGACGCATCCGTCGTCGGCGACACCGTGGGCGACCCCTTAAAGGACACCGTAGGACCCTCGCTCGACATACTTATCAAAATTATGTCAACCATATCCCTGGTTGCGGTCGTACTTTTCGGACAGTTCAATTTGTTCGGTCTGTTTATGTAAATAATCCTTTAAATAAAAAGCTCTCGGGCAACTCCCCGAGAGCTTTTAATTATATCAGATTTTGTAAGATAACTTTTTTCGTTTTGTAAGATAAATTACCGAGCATACCGCAAAAGCCACGTAGGTTATTATCGTAAAGCAGAACCAGGCAAGCTGTTCTACGTGATAATGCTCATAGCAAAATAATCCGTATTCGCCGGTAGAAAAATTTTTACCCACGTAGTCTCCGCAAGTATAGTATATCAGAAACGAGTAGTCAAACTCATACGACGCATCTCCGTTTTCGTCTACACCAAGCCATTGTTCACTTATTCTTGTCGGAAAATATAACACATAATCATAATTATTATGCCATCTATCATGATAGACCTTAACGACTGTTACCCAAGCAATGTTTTCATAACTTTCATACGTTTCGCCTGTTTCTTCCCAAAACCCTTCATATTTATACATTATTCTATACGGTATATAAATATCGTCCTGATGAAAAAAGTCCGCAATTCCGTAAAAACCGTTGCCGAAATCTGTCCACAAGCCGTCTTCATACCAATCCTGAGGCAGTTGAAAAACGTAAGTGTTTGTCGGCAAATCAAATTTTTTAACCGTGTTATCGTCCAAAATCAGAGTTTGAGATAGCTCTCTGAATTCTTCAAAATCCGTTGTATGAACTTCCGTTGCCTCGTTACCGGGGTCGCTGCAAACATATAGCATATCTATTGTGACAAAACTGAAAACTATTGCAACTATCAAAAATGGCGCAACTATACTTGAACAGATTATGCTTAAAGTGCGGAATACTTTTTTATTTAGCTTATGCGTTGCAAGCTGCGTCTCGTCGCCGTAGTTTTTAACGGTTAAAAGAGCAGAGCATATTCCCCAAATCAAATATGTAAGCCCTATTACCGCGGAAGCGCAGATAAAGCCTATAAAAACAGGTGTTCTGTCGATGTGCACGCTTACGTCCATTAAGCTTATCGTATATATACCGCCTTTTACGATTAAAACTATCAGGGTTGCAACTGCAAATGCCAGATAGGGCGGGGAGAAGAGGGTTAAGGAAATCGAATTTTTATGCTTTACGCACAGCGCAAGCGAATTTGCCTTTTTAGTTAACTCTTCGTCGGAATTTTCGGCTGAATTGCCGTCTATAAGCCCTTCCGCAAGCAGGGTGGTAGATTCAAAAAAGATTAAAAGTATGGTCATAGTGACGGCTCCGCAAAAGCCGACTATCGAAAGCAGTATTCCGACCCACGACGCAATTGAAGTGTAAGTCAAAAACGCAAAGCCGAGTATATTTAAAATTATGGAAAGCAGCCCGAACGCGGTAAATATTAAATGCTTAACCGAAAACTTGCCGTAATTTTTCCTCGTCAATAAATGCCTTGACTTTTCGGAAATTTGCGCCTGCTCGTTGCTTTTTATCCGTTCGCCCCTCAAAATTTCGTCTACCGTAACTTCGTACAGGTCGGCAATCGCCGGCAGAGTAAGGGCGTCGGGGGTTGTTCTGTCTGTTTCCCACGACGACAAAGTTTTATTTGAAATATTTAATTTGTCCGCAACTTCCTCTTGCGTCAATCCCTTTGCCTTCCTCAGCGTGGCAAGAAATTTCCCTATGGTTTGTTTCACTTTTCTCTCCTATGAATAATTTTTGACAGTCAACTGCGCTTTTTACGGGTATATTCTACAACAAGACTAACAATATTTCAACGAAAAGGTGTAGAAAAAGCTCTATAAATCATAGATTTTTGTGGAAATTGATTTGAATTTTCCATATAAAAGCGCCCGCACCTTTAAGTGCGGGCGCTTAATTTTTTAAATTATTATCTTCGGATTTCGTATTCCTGGTTCATAAGCTTCATTATAGACGATTCGTCGTCGGTAATGTTGAAATCGCCGTGCATTGTGTGTTTGATAACCGAAGAAGCCACGGCAAAGTTTACTATATCATCGGGCGGCATCTGACGCATAATGGCGTAAATCATACCGCTTGCAAAGGCGTCGCCGCCGCCCACGCGGTCCAATATATTAAATCTGAATGTGCGGCTCTCGTAGGTTTCGCCGTCGTACCACATAAAGGCTTTAAGGCTGTTCTCGCTGCCCGAGTGCACGTAGCGCACGTGTCTGCCTATCGCCTTGAAGTTGTAGCGCTTATGCAGTTCTCTGAAAATTCTGTCCTGCTCCTTGTAGGTGGGGTTCATCGAAAGCCCGTCTTTTATATCTTTTCCACTCTCGTCGCGAAGGTTAATGGGCTCAATACCGAAAAGCACGTCTACATACGGCAGGTACTCGGTAATGCAGTCGCGCGCCTCCTGCCAGCCCCACAGTGCCGAGCGGAAGTTGCAGTCAAAGCTTACCGTAAGTCCAAGCTCTTTCGCCGCTTTAAGCGCGTTTGTTATAAGCACGCGGCAGTTTTTAGAAAGCGCGGGGGTAATTCCCGAAAGGTGAAGCCATGTGAATTTTTCCAAAATAGCCTTAAAATCCAACTTGGAAAAATCGTAGGTTGCAAAGGAGGAGTCCTTTCTGTCGTAGGTTACTTTGGACGAGCGCACGCCGAAGCCCTCTTCAAGGAAGTAAATGCCCATTCTGCCTTTGTCTGAATAGATGCACGGCGAGCAATGGACGTCGTTACTTCTGAGGTATCTTATTGCCGCCTTGCCTATCGAGGAGTCGGGAACAACCGTAAAGTACGAGCTGTCCACGCCGAGGTTGGAAAGTGACGCCGCAACGTTAGCCTCTGCACCGCCGTAGGTTACTTTAAACTCGTCGGTCGTTCTTATCTTCTCGTAGTTAGGGGGGGAAAGGCGCAAGAGCAATTCACCCATCGTAATAAATCTGATATCTTTAACAGATGCCATAAATTTTCTCCCTATTTATGTACTGTATATATTATAACACTCATTTATTTGTTTGTACATACCCCTTTTAAAAAATCGTTGCAAAATTTTAAATTTTTTGTTATCATTGTAAATGAAAGGCAACGATTTGCGTCGTCCTAAAATGGCGAAAAAGTAAATTGCCCCCCATATATGCTTGATTTAAGGGGGTTTTGGGAGATTTTTATAAATGAAAATTGCTATAAACACAAGCGGGCTCGGAGATAATGTAGATTTGTCCGAATTTGAAAAATTCGGCGAGACGGTATACTTTGCGGATATAGAGAGGGAGGAGCTTTTTAGTCTTGCTGCCGACTGCGACGCGATAATAATAAACAAAATCGTGGTGAACGAGGAGCTTCTTGCCGCCTGTCCCAAATTAAAATACGTGGGAGTATTTGCAACGGGTTACAACGTTGTTGATATAGAGGCGTGCAGGAAGAAGGGGATTACCGTTACAAACGTTCCCGACTATTCAACGAACGCCGTTGCACAGCTCGCATTTGCCCATCTTTTAAATTTTCTCGGCGCAATAGATAAATACACTGCCTCCGTCGCGGCGGGCGATTGGGTAAAGAGCAAATGCTTTACCTATACTCCATACCCCACGTACGAGTTGCACGGCAAGACCTTCGGAATTTACGGGTACGGCAATATCGGAAAGGCGGTTGCAAAAATTGCCGACGCTTTCGGGGCAAACGTAATAATTTGTACAAGAACGCAACCTAAAAACTGCCCGTACCCCCTCGTTTCGCAGGAAGAGCTCTTTAAAACAAGCGATATAATTTCGTTGCACTGTCCCCTGACGGACGCGACCGCAAACCTCATAAACGAGCGTACCCTCTCGCTTATGAAAAGGAGTGCGGTGCTCATAAATACCGCCCGTGGCGGACTTGTGGACGAGGCGGCGCTTGCTAATGCTCTGAACAGCGGCAGAATTGCCGGCGCGTGTGCGGATACGGTTACGGTTGAGCCCATGAAGGCGGATAATCCCCTTCTTCACGCAAAAAACTGCTATATAACCCCGCATATCGCTTGGACGGCAACGGAGGCGAAGGACAGACTTGTCAAAATTGCCGCCGAAAACCTTAAAGCCTTTTTAGACGGCAATTCCAAAAACGTAGTCAGTTAAGTGTCAACACATAAACAGCCCCGACCGCAACCGCGGTCGGGGCTATAATTTTAAATTGTTAAAGGTCAACGAACTCCGTCCCACTCGTCCAAAAACTCGGCTATGTAGGCTTTCATATATTCGTCTCTTTGCTGCGCTATCTCTTTTGCCGCCTCCGTGTTCATCATATCCTTCAACAAAAACAGCTTTTCGTAAAAGTGGTTCAAAGTCGTTGAAACGTGATTGCGGTACTCATCTGCGTTCATATTCACGGCGGGCTTAATATCGGGGTCGTGAATTACACTGTTGTGGTTACCGCCGTACGCAAACGCCCTCGCAATGCCTATTGCGCCTATCGCGTCAAGTCTGTCTGCGTCCTGCACGCACTTGCCCTCAATAGTTTTTGGCACTACAGTATCAGTCCCCTTAAAGGAAATTTCGCTTATAATATCGCAGATTGTCATTATTATTTCTGGCGAAACGCCGTGCTCCTTCAAAAAGCTAACCGCTCTGTCCTTGTATTTATGCGTTTGGGGTGAAAGCTTTATATCGTCCACGTCGTGCAAAAGTGCCGCCAGCTGAACGGTCAAAAGGTGCGCGTTTTCCTTAATTGCAATTTTCGTTGCGGTATTGTAGACCCTCAAGGTGTGAAAGTAGTCGTGCCCGCTGTGGTCGTCCTCGAAAATATTTTTAACAAAGCAAATTGCGTCGTCAATTATCGCGTTGTCCATAATGCGCCTCGCATTTTAAATAATATAGTGTGCCTAAAAAACAAAAACAACGGGTGTAGCCCGCTGTTCGTTTAAGTTAAGTATACTTGAAATTACTCATCCCAAAGGGTAGAGGTCACTTCTTTAAGAGTGTATTCCAGCGTACCCAAATTGAATACTATTGGCAGCGAAATTTTAAGAAGAGTAGCGCGTCCCGTGTTGTTGAGCTTGTTGTCCTTGTCCACCTTTGCAAACCAGTAGGTCTGCGAGACGCCCTTAAGCTGGCTGTTGCTCGTAACCGAAACGGCGGTCGTCTGCAGCCCGTCGCCTATATTTGCCTCGTCATCGGCGGGAATATACAGCCCTTTACTCATCAACGCTGTTGCAATTGCGCCCTTTTGCGTACCTAAGGAGGTCGAGGGGGAGCTTAAAGTAAACGAATTTATTCCGTTCAGCGGCGTGTACAGCGCAATCGTCTGGTTGAATCCGCTTCCTATGAGTGCGCGAAGCACTATTTCAAGCGAGGTTACGTCAAAGAGCGAGTTTGAAGTGCCGCCCACGTTTTTGGTCGTCGTGCGGTTGTTTTTAGTGTTGAGATTGTCGGTAATTTGGGAAATTGCAGACTTCCCGTTGTACGAATAGAAGGTTTCGTACACACCGTCAAAGAGTGTGTAGCAATCGGAAAGGCTTTGCGCCTGCAGCGCCGCGGGGGAAGGACCCTTTACAACCTGTTTGGAATAGAGAGGGCGAAGCTCGTCCTCAACCGACAAAAAGTAACTTTCCGTAGTTATATTCGATTCAAGTGGGTCGCTCTCCTTGGAGCCGAACTTGTAGGTCACGGTAGCCGAAAACTCGGTGCGATAGTAGTAAGAAATAATATTCTTGCCCTCGTAACCGCTCTTATGGTCCTCGTGAATGAGGGTGTCGTCGTCGAATTTTCTGGCATAGAACTCGGTGGAGTAGGTACCGTTCTCGTAGTTCACCGAATAGGTGCTGTTGCCCAGGGAAGGCTTTTTAAACGTTACGTCGTAGGTAATTTGTTCCTTGTATTTAAGCTCGCTCTCGCCGTCCCAGATAAAGGTGGGCTGAATATTTTTGTAGCCCGTGTAGGTGTACCAATTGGAAGCGAGCGGCGAAACGTTCTTACCCTTACTGTTGCAGCTTGAACAGCCTGCCATAAAAACACAGCTTGCGGCAAGAGTTACGGCTATAATGCCAAGTCCCTTTCTCATAAATCAATCCTTATAACCAAAATTTAACCTTAATTTCCCGCCCATTATAACATATATTTTTAAAATTGTAAAACTTTTCACTGTAAAATCCCCAAAATGGAGCAAGAATATGGTATTATATAAGTAAGATTACGGCGGTACATAAGTATGATAAAAGCGTATAATTGCGTTGCTCTGTGGGCGGCGCTCGACAAACTTAAAGAAATAATTTCAAAAAACGAGCAAAAAGGGCAGAAAACTGTAATCTTCTGCGAGGACAGGCTCTCGCTTGCCGCGGAACGCACGGTCTGTGCGGCGGTCGGCGGAAGTATCCTGACTTCGGTGTACACCTTTGCAAGGTTTTTGGCGTGCGAAAAAGGGAAAAACCCAAATCTTTTGTCAAGTCAAGGCTCGGCAATGGCAGTTCGCAAGCTCATAGACGAGAATAAGGACAAGCTTACCCTCTTTAAAAAGCTTTCGGCTGCCTCGGCGGCACAGTCGGTGTACGATACGATAGCCCTTCTTTATTCCTCGCGGATAACGGCAGAGCAAACTGCCCGTGCCGCAGAGCGCGGGGGAATACTCGGCGGAAAGCTTAAAGATATCGCCGTAATTTATTCGGCGTACGAAGAATACCTTGAAAAAAGCGGCAAAGAGGACAGAAACGGCTACCTTGCCAAATTAGGTAAGGTAATAGAGGAGAGTGAGAAGATAAGGGGCAACGCCGTCGTATTTTTAGGATTTCAGGCTTTAACTACCGCGGCAGTGGAGTGTGCCCGCTCGGCGTTTTCGGTTGCGGCGGACGTGTACGGCGTGTTCGTGGGCGGAGCGGAGGATTTGTACGTCAACGAGGCGTGCACGAAATTTACTCTCGCCGCAAAGGACTTCGGCGGGGCGGAGGTTATAAGCGCAGGCGGCTCCCTCAACGAAGAAGCCGAAATTTTGAGAAAGCACCTGTTCAACCCAGAAAGCTTTTATGAAAAA
This sequence comes from Clostridiales bacterium, assembly GCA_022508265.1. Lineage (GTDB taxonomy): Bacteria > Bacillota > Clostridia > Christensenellales > Borkfalkiaceae > Coproplasma. The sequence goes on along the minus strand of JAFLVP010000019.1, from coordinate 11,851 downwards.
GCAGTTCCCTCTCAAAGCGTTCATCTTATAGAGGCTGCGGACGGGCAGGACGAGCTGGAATTTGTAGCGGCAAGAATTAAAAAGCACGTGGAAGAGGACGGGGAGAGATATGCAAAAATTTCCGTCATGCTGCCAAATCTTGAGAGCGGCGTGCGCGCTCTTTCGCGCGTGTTTTCTGCGTATAAAATTCCCTTTTACGCAGACAGAAGGTTTTCCCTTGCGGAGCACCCTCTGTGTTCGTTTATAATCAACTATCTTCTTTGCGTGCTGTCGGGGTGCAGACCGCAGGACGTGGACGCGGTAATTTCCTCGCCGTATTTCCCAGCAAAAACGGAGGAAAAGGATATATTCAGAAACTACGCTCTGCGCCTTGCAAATTGGCGCGGAGGGGTAAAAAAGCAGCCCGCAGACGATATTTTCGAAAACTTTAAATTTGATAAAGAAGTGGTCGAAAGGGTAAGAAAAACCTTTTTGGACGGTCTTTCAAAAATTGACAAAAATCGCGTTAATTCGGGCATATGTGGGGGTCTACGCGAGCTTTTGAGCCTTTTTGAAGTGCAAAATAAGCTCGAAAAGATAGCTAAAACTTTCAAGGACTTAAGGCCCATGGAGGCGCAGTTCTGTTTGAGAGCGTTCGAGAGTGTGAACGCCGTAATAGACGAGGCGGAGAGCCTTGCGGGCGAAGTGCCCTTAAGCGAATTTATAAAGATACTTAAAAGCGGGTTTTCCGCGACGAAAATTTCCCTTATCCCTCCCAAGGCGGACGCCGTTTTCGTGGGAGATATTGCGGCGACTGCCAACACGGGCAGCGACGTGGTTTTTGCTACGCGTCTTACTTCGGATATCCCCGCAACCACCGCGGACACCGCCCTTTTAACGGACAGAGATATTGCCATGCTTGAAGAAATCGAGCTGGATATATCCCCCAAGATAGGGCAAGTAAACGCCCGCAGAAAGGAGACGTGTGCGCTCAATATCTGCGCGTTCAGAAAGCATTTATATATGTCCTATCCCGCGAATCTGGGCGGCGAGGAGTGCAGTGCAAGCGAGATTATATCCTACGCCTCGGCTGTCTTTCTGGCGCCGTCGGGCAGCAAGCTTTCGCCCGTAACCACACAAAAAATAGAGCGCTCTTTAAAGGCGGCGCCCTACTATTGTAGCGAACCTCTGCCCGCCATAAAGCGACTGCAGAAGTTCAGACAGAGCTTCGAGGCGTCGTCCGTTTACGAGGTTTTGAAAAATCACAATCTCAAAGACGCGGCGGAAAGCGGGCTTAAAAAGCGCGTTCACCGCCCCATCAGCTGCGGGAAAAGGCTGTATCTCAACTACGGCAGTCTGTCTCCCACCGCGCTTGAAAGCTATTTTTCCTGCCCCTATCTCGGATTTATGCGGCAGGGGCTCAAGGTCAAGGAGCGGGAGGAAGGGTGTGTGCGCCCCATTGACACGGGCAACTTTATTCACGCCGTGCTTCAGGACGTGGCGGCGGAGCTGACCTCTATCGACAGCGACGAAAAGCTTCGCGAAAGGGCGGAGGATATAGCAAGGAAAAAGCTTGAAAAGCCGCCCTATTCCTCGCTTACGCAGACAAAAAGCGGGCAGTACACGGCGTACGTGCTCATCGGCGAGGCGGTCGCAGTTTCGTCGGGCATGTACGAACAGCTTGCAAACTCCCGGTTCAGGGTTCTTTCTGCCGAGAGCAAGTGTGAAATCGAGCTTACGGACGGCATAAAGCTGTTCGGCCGCATAGACCGTGTGGACGAAAGCGACGACATGGTTCGGATTATAGACTACAAGACGGGCACGGTGGACGCTTCTGCGCCTCTCTATTACACGGGCTTAAAACTACAGCTTCCGCTGTATCTTTCGGCGGTTTCGGGCGGAAGAAGACCGGCGGGAGCGTACTACTTCCCCGCGGCGGTGGAGTATACCGATAAAAAGGACGGCGTTTTCCGCTTGCAGGGCTTTATGGACGGCAGCGAAGAGGTCGTCTGCGCCTCGGACAAAACTGTTTCTGACGGACAGAAGAGCCGTTACGTAAACGCCTACTTAAACGGCAGAGCGGTGGAAAGTTCGATGACAAGAGAGGAATTTGCCGACTTTATCGCCTACTCGCGACTGGTCGCCGGCGGAGGCGCCAAAGAGCTGCTTGCGGGCAATATAAGCCCTTCCCCTGCAGAGGGAACGTGTACCTACTGCCCCGTCGGAGGAAGCTGCGGATTTGCCGCAGGAAGGAACGGAGAAGAGAGAAAGGCGCCGTCCGTAAAGTGTTCTACGATAGCCGCGATTGCAAGAGGCGGGGAGGGCAAGAAAGATGAATAAAATTACACCCGAACAGAGCGCGGCAATAGGAAGCCGCGGACAGGTAATCGTTTCGGCTTCGGCGGGAAGCGGTAAGACCTTCGTAATGATTGAAAAGCTTGTCAACGCAATAGCCGGCGGCGCCGATTTGGACAGCGTGCTCGCCGTAACCTTTACCAAAAAAGCGGCGGCGCAGATGAAGGAAAAACTGCGCAAAGCGCTCATTGAAAGGATGAACGGTGCGGACGGAAAGTTAAAGTCCCACCTCAAGGTTCAGCTGAATAAAATACCCGCCGCCAACATTTCAACAATTCACTCGCTGTGCGCAACCTTTCTTCGAACATACTTTTATGCAGTGGGCATAGACGGAAGCTTTGATATAATTGCCTCCGACGACTCGGTTGCAAACGATTTGAAGCGCGACGCCCTCGACGACCTGTTCGAGCGGTACTATGCCGAAGATAACGCGGATTTTAAGTTACTTTTAGGCTGTTATCTCAAAAAGAGAAGCGACTCCTTTCTTCGCAAATGTATAAACGAGGCGTACGACAAGGTCCGCGCCGTGGCGCACTATAAGAATTTGCTTGAAGCCACCCCTGAAACCTACACGGAGAAGGGATTTCAAGAGGTTGTAAAAGAGCGCAATAAAATTATTGAAAACCGCGTTAAATCGACCATATATGCGGTCCAATTGTTTGAAAACGACTTTTTTGTAACCGAAAAAAGAGAGGTCTACAATAAAATTTTCGAGGAAATGAAGGAGTCCTTGCAGTCGGTTGCGGACGGTGGAATTTTTGCGGAAAAACGCCCTTTTACAACTACCAAACGCCCCAAGGCGTGCGATGCCGACAAAGAGGCGGCAGCCGCATTTTCAAGCTTTCGCGACAGCGTGAAAAAGAGGTACGACAATCTCTGCGGCGATATGGCGGACGAGAAAACCGAGCGCGAAGCCTTCTTTAAAAGCGGCGAGGTTGCTATGGCTTTTTCGCACGTATTATTGCAATTCGACCGCGAATATGCTTTAGTTAAGCGCGAAGAGAACAAATTGGACTACAACGATTTGGAGCATCTTCTGTTGGAGCTTTTGCAGGATGAAAGTATCCGAAAAGAGATTGAGTCCAAGTATAAATACGTGTTTGTGGACGAGTATCAGGACGTCAACCCTGTGCAGGAGGAGATAATAACCTCGCTCGGCGGAGAGGTCTTTCTCGTCGGCGACGTAAAGCAGGCGATTTACGGCTTCCGCGGCAGCAAATCCCTGTTCTTTGCGGACAAGTACGAAAGCTTTAAAAACGGCAAGGGCACTGCACTTCGGCTTACAAGTAATTTCAGAAGTTCGGACGGCGTTTTGAACTTCTGCAACAAGCTTTTCTCCTTTGCTATGTGCGAGGAGATTTGCGGGTATAATTACAACCCCAATTCCATAATGCGCAGGGGAGGCAAATATCCCGAAGGCTACGGCGAGGCAAAAATACATATCTTCGGCTCTCGGGAAGAAACTCTGCCCGAGTGGTCGGTTTACTCGGTACAAAGTAGCGGACGGCAGCTGCGTCACACCCGCGAGGGACTCGCCGTACTTTCAATCGTAGAAAAGGAGCTCTCCGGCAAGCACTACGATATTGAAAAGGGTGACTTCGTAGATACCCAGCCGGGGGACATCTGTATTCTTACCCGCAAAAACAAGGGCGATTCCACCGAAGGCATTATCCGCGCCCTCCGCGACGAGGGCTACAGCGTTACGGGTGCGCAGGAAACTCTGCTTTGCGACCTGCCCGAGGTCAAGCAATTTTGGGATATTCTCTCGCTCATAGACAACGCCGAGCAGGATATTCCGTTGGTTACCGCGCTTTTATCCCCCCTCGGCGGATTTAACGAGGACGAGCTTGCGTATATAAGAATTGCGGCGAACGACAGATACAAGCCATTCCGCGAGTGCTGTAAAGGCTACAGGATGGGCGGCGAAACAGGCAAAAAGCTGACGGCATTTTATAATAAGCTGAAAAAACTGCGTGCGCTTTCCGAAATTTTAACTACGGGCGGGCTCGCTGACGAAATTTTGGAAACCTACGGCTTGGAAATTTCTTACGGTGCGGCTGGAGATAACGCAATTAAGAACGTGCTGCGCTTTATCGACGAGGGTGCGGATTTGCCCCTTTCCTCCTTCCTTCGCAAAATAAAGGCGGGAGCGGGGGATATAAAGGCGCCGTCGTCGGCAGCTTCGGACAGCATTAAGGTTATGAGTATGCACTCCGCCAAGGGTCTTGAATTCCCCGTCGTCATTATTGCGGACATCTGCCGAACTTTCAAGGGTATGGACTACGAGGAAATTCCCTTTGACGAGCAGTTCGGTTTTGCGCCCAAATGTTTTGACAGAGAAAATATGCTCGCAAATAAGACGATACTCCGCAACCTTGCAAAGACGAGGGTGAAGTTGGATGAGCTCAAAAACGAGCTCAACCTTTTCTACGTGGCGTGCACGCGCGCGATGTGCAATTTGCATATTCTTGCCGAAGAGATTAAGCCCTACGACCGCGCGGCGGCGCTCGACGCAAGGTGCTACGCCGATCTTTTTGATTTGTCGCAGTTCAACCCCGAGGAGATTGACCTTCACGAAGAATTTTCGGCAGAGGACGTGAGTGAAACGGTATTCTACAAGCCCGACCCCGACACGGTTGCCGTCATCGAAAAGAGCTTTAGCTTTGAATACCCGCACGGCGAGAGTGTGAATTTGCCCGTAAAGAGTTCGGCTTCGGCGATTTTAAAATCGCGCGATACGGAGCCCTATTTCGTGCCACATACTCTGTTCGGCGGAGAGGGGGAAACGGGTACGGAGCGCGGCTCGGCGTATCACAGGTTTCTGGAACTGTGTGATTTCGGAGTGAAAGATATTGCGGGCGTGGAGCGGGAGATTGAAAACTTCGTGCAAAGCGGAAGAATGACGGCAGAGCAGAAGGAGCTTATAAACGCGCAGCAGATTTCCGAAATTTTGCATATGCCGGTGTTTGATAATTTGGCAAACGCCGTAACCTGGCGCGAACAGGAATTTTTGTGCCGGCTTCCCGCAAACGAAATTATGCAAACCACAGCCTGCGACGAAATTCTTATTCAGGGCGCAATGGACCTTGTGGCGCAGGGCGACTTCGGCATTAAAATTATAGATTACAAATATTCGCAAAAGGACGATGAAAAGCTGATTGAGACCTACTCGCAGCAGTTAAGCCTTTACAAAAAGGCTTTAAGCAGAGTGACGGGTTGTAAGGAGAGCGAAATTTCCGCCGTCATAGTAAACATCTACAAAAAAAGGCAAATCAACCTCGATTAAGCGGCATAAAATACGGCGGCACATTCAACGGTCAAAATTTTTAAAAACAGCGTTATTTCGACAATATATGCGGGTGTTTTTAAAAATCTTTGGCTATAATATAGACTATGTTTATTGAAATGTGCCGAAAAATCACCGAGCTTTTAGTGCAAATTCCCTTCGACGCTCTCGTATGGATTGTGTGGGGTTCTTACGCTGCGATATTTATTGCAGCTCTCCTTGCAACCGTATTTTCTCCGATGGCAAGAAACGCGCAAAAAAGGCCGTTTTTGGCGTTAACTAACGTATATTCGGGGGTCAATCTTGCCGTATTCCTTTTAAAATGCGCTATTGGAGATGCGCTTATGATGACGGCAATATTCTGGGTTGTGGGCTACATTTTGTACGGCGTACTGTGTTTGTGCTCCGTAAAAAGGACGAAAAAGGCGGTAGAAGTGCAGTCCGCTCTGCCCGTTCAGCCCGTATTTACTCAACCCGCCCGCCCCGCAAAAAACAATCCACCCGCCGCAAAAGGTAATATTAAGCTCGACCACGCGGTAACTGTGACGGACAATCTGTTGTCGAAAAACCTTTCAAAGAGCGACAGACAGGAGCTTGAAAAGCTTAAAAATACACTTGCCGTCTTGCAGATTAAGGGTACGCTCACTCCTGCCGAGTCGGATATTCTCAACGATAATTTCAACGCACTTTTAAAACTGATGGCAAAATACAACGCATAAAAAAGTGGCAATTTTTAAAATTGCCCCCCATATATACCTCAATTAACGCAAAAACCGCAGAATTTTCTGCGGTTTTTCGATTAGATTGATTTCATCGTTGTCTGCACGTATTCGCCATGCAATTTGGCGTTATCCAAAACCTCGTCTGTAAGATAGGTTCCGCTCTTTATAATTATTTTACCGCCTTTTAAGACGTTGCTTTTCAGTCTTTTAAGCTTTTTTACTATCACCGCGTCCCCACAGACAAGTCCCTCTGCGGGATAGTTTTTTTTGCCTATTTTGGCTTTTAAAAGGGTGTTTCCCTCAAAAAGGTATTCTTCAAGGTTTCCAAGATATTTCCCGCACTCGTCAAAGCTCGCCCTGCCAAGCCGAAGGGGAAGGGCGGACTTTATTGCACTCTCTCTGTCGTTAAAAATAATAGCTTCCCCGAATTTTACGACGTTATTTATGTCAACCGTAAATTCGTTTTCGTCCTCGTCGGCGCAAATAAGGCACTCAAGTCTTTTTCCGTTCGCCTTGACCGCAATAACGTACCCTTTTTTCCCCGCCGTGCTCTCCACCCTTTTGCCGTAAATTTCCGAAATTTTCATAAAACGCTCCTTTATTGCTAATAACGTTAAAGCCGTAAACGCCATTCTTGTATGCTTTATATTATTTATTTTGCATCGGGTATAGCACGAATTTATTTATACGTTTTTGTCGAATACGCAATTTATACAAAAAAACTACGGTTCGGAGTTCAAAAAACCTTCTGAAAAGCCTCGATTTACAAAACAATTTGCATTTTTCTTTACAGTTGACTTGACAGGTGTAAAGTTTTAGTGTAAACTCAATACAATAACTTTTCGGGGATACAAAATTGAAAGAGAAGTACGATGTAATTATCGTGGGTGCGGGCGTAGCGGGGCTCAACTGTGCTCTGCACCTTGACGGGAATAAAAAAGTATTGTTAATCTGCAAAGGCGAGCCTGAAAAAAGCGACAGTTATCTTGCGCAGGGCGGAATTTGCTGCATGCAGGGCAAAGAGGATTTTGAAAGCTATTTCGAGGACACCATGCGCGCGGGGCATTTGGAGAACGACCGTGACGCCGTAAAGAGCATGATTGAAAATTCGCCTTCCGTGATAGAGGAATTGCTGTCTATAGGCGTCAAGTTTGCAAAAAACGAGGACGGAACGCTTGCCACCACGCGAGAGGGAGGGCACTCTAAAAACAGAATTTGTTTCCACAAGGACTGCACGGGCAAGGAAATCACTTCCCGCCTTATGGAAAAGGTGCAAACACTTCAAAACGTGGAAATCGCCGCCGAGACCACTCTTCTTGACTTAATAACCGCAGATAACGTGTGCTACGGAGCGGTAATTAAGGAAAATTCAAGCGGGGAAATAAAAAAGGTCTTTGCCGACTGCGTCGTGCTCGCCACGGGCGGGATAGGCGGAATATTCGAAAAAACCACCAATTTCAGGCTTCTTACGGGCGACGGCGTTGCAATCTGCTTAAACCGCGGGGTCGCCGTGGACAATATCGGGTATATTCAGATTCACCCCACCACGCTCTATTCCCAAAAGGGGGGCAGGTGCTTTCTCATTTCGGAATCGGTTCGCGGAGAGGGTGCGGTTTTGCTCGATAAAAACTACAAGCGGTTCACGGACGAGCTGCAGCCGAGGGACATCGTCACCGCCGAAATTATCAAAAAGATGAAAGAGGATAAAACGGACTTCGTATGGCTGGACATGCGCGGACTTGACAAAGGGCACGTCAAAGAGCATTTCCCCGGCATTGTCGAAAAGTGCAGGGAGGAGGGATACGATGTGTTTTCGGAGTGTATTCCCGTAGTTCCAGCACAGCACTATTTTATGGGCGGCATCCGCAGTGATTTGAGGGGCAGAACGACAATGCAAAGGCTGTACGCGGTCGGCGAAACGTGTTGCAACGGAGTTCACGGCAAGAACAGACTTGCTTCAAACTCCCTCCTTGAAAGCTTGCTTTTTGCAAAGTGCGCAGCAGAAGATATCAACGAAAATTCTACCCCCTCAGATAAATTGGGGGCGGAATATGCCGCAAATAACGTAGATTTGGCTCAATATTCCGATTGTGATAAGTTGTTTGAAAATTATAAAAATCTGCTTTTGGAAAAAATAGAGGAGGCGAGAAAATGAAGGATAAAATTGCCCTTGCGCTCAATGCCGACGAGCTTATAAAGAGCGCGCTTAAAGAGGATATTTCAAGCGAGGACGTAACTACAAATTCGGTAATCAAGGAATATAAAAAAGGAACCGTTCAGCTCATCTGCAAGCAGGACGGCGTTATATGCGGACTCGGAGTTTTCAAGCGCGTTTTTGAAATTTTAGATGCAAACACCTTGGTTGAATTTACGGTTGACGACGGCGATAAGGTGACGCGCGGTCAGCTTTTGGGTACGGTTACGGGGGATATAAGGGTTCTTTTATCGGGCGAGCGCACCGCACTCAACTATTTGCAAAGGATGAGCGGAATAGCAACCTACACCTCGCAAGTAGTAAGCCTTTTGGGTAATTCCAAGACAAGACTTTTAGACACCCGCAAAACCACCCCCAATATGCGGATTTTTGAAAAATACGCCGTAAAAGTGGGAGGAGGACTCAATCACAGATACAATCTTTCGGACGGAGTGCTGTTAAAAGACAACCACATCGGCGCGGCGGGCGGCGTAAAGCAGGCGATAGAGGCGGCAAAGGCGTACGCACCTTTCGTTCGCAAAATAGAGGTCGAAGTTGAAAACCTTGAAATGTGCAAGGAAGCCGTAGAGGCGGGTGCGGATATAATTATGCTCGACAATATGTCCGTCGAGGATATGAAAAAGGCGGTAAAAATGATAAACGGCCGCGCTTTGACGGAGTGCAGCGGCAACGTTACCAGGGAAAATATAGCTAAAATAGTTGATACGGGTGTCGATTTCGTATCGAGCGGAGCGCTTACTCACTCCGCGCCCATACTCGATATTTCGCTCAAAAATCTGCACCCCGTAGATTGATAAGAGGTAGAATATGAAAGCCGAAAAAAGGCGGGAAGAGATTTTAAGCTTTATAGGAAATTCCGACGAGCCCATCCCCGCCAATACATTGAAAGACAGATTTCACGTTTCCCGTCAGGTTATCGTGCAGGATATTGCCATTTTGCGCGCCAACGGATACGATATAACTTCGACCAACAGAGGCTATTTTCTCAACACAAAGCTTGGCGCAACGCGGGTTTTCAAATGCCGCCACACCTTCGAAGAAATTGTAGACGAGGGTATGCTCGTCATCGGCAAGGGCGGCAGGATAGAGGATATTTACGTCAATCACAGGGTCTACGGAAGAATTTCCGCAAGGCTCGATTTAAATAATAAAACGCACGTGGAGGAGCTCTACCGCTCGCTCGTGTCAGGCGCGTCAAAGCCATTAATGAGCGTAACCGACGGCTATCACTATCACACTGTTTCGGCTGATTGTGAACAAACTCTCGACTTAATCGAGAGCAAATTGCGAGAAAAAGGATTTCTGATAGAAATATAAAAAAACCGCTTGATTTGCTTTAACGCAAAACAAGCAGTTTTTAATTATCAAATTATCATACCGTATATTAACCTAAAAGCAGAATCGGAAAAATTATAGATAAATTCCACCCTTTGGATATTGTAAAACAAGTGTGAGCGTTGTAAAATTAGGATATAATACGCTTATACGGGGTAAGAAAAATGGCAAGACAGACCATAGGCGAGTTCATCGCAACGCAGAGAAAACTAAAGGGGTACACGCAGTCGCAGGTGGCGGAAAAGTTGGGAATATCCAACCGTACGCTCTCCAGTTGGGAGCAGGGAAGATCTTACCCCGACGTATTGACTCTGCCTGCGTTTGCTGAGCTTTACGGCGTTTCCATTGAAGAGATAATAAACGGCGAAAGAACCTCGCAAAATGATAATAGGGAAGTAATTGAGCAGGAGGCTTGCGAAAAGCCTCAAATAAATCTGCTTAAAAACTCACTTGCCAAGTACCGTGCAAAACTTGCGGTAATAACAGGTTTGGGCGGTATAGGTCCGCTGGTATTAGCAGTTTTATTTATAATACTTAATTATACGCCTGCTTTTTTGCTTTGTGCTGTAATTGCGGAACTTGTAATTCTTATAATTCTTGCTATATTGCTGTTTAGGCATGAAAGGTTGGCGCTTAAAGCTGGCAATGTTAAAAGATATTCGCTTGCGATAAAGCAGAGTACGGCACGCTGTGTGTTGATTATCGGATTGATGTGGTTTGCGTGTACAGTTCTGTTTCTCGCTTACACTGCGGTTCTCGTAGCTTATGACGGGACGGAGTTCTGGTACCAGTTTGTTGCGATACCTTTCCCGCCTGCCATTGTATGTATTGTTGTGGGCACGTTACTCGGCGAATGGCAAAAGGAAGACATGCAGCCGGAAGAAAGAACGACAATAATAAAAAACCGCAAACGCACATGCGTTTTTTCGGCGGTCTGCGCCGGGTTAGTGCTTGTTTTCTCTGTTGTCACGTCAATAGTTGGCAGTATTGATATAATAAAAGTATATGAAGGAGATTACGAAAGCAAGAGCAGATTTATAGCCATATACCAGTCGACCATGCTTACGCCTGCAGATAAGTACATTTACAATATAGAGACAGACAATTTCTTTATAGACGTTGCCGCAGCCTATTATAATACGCCTACATATTCAACCGGCCACGGTACGGTTTATCATCTTCAGGGCGAACTGTATTTAGCTTCGGACGGGCTGGATTGGCACAAAGGTTCTTCCTGCACGTTGCTGTACAGGTTATATGTTCCCGAGCATGGCTATACATTCAGAGAAGTCGCAAAAGGTCAGCCTATGTTGCTGAACGGTAGCAAGCTTATTCAAGAATACCCGGAAGGCGGATATGAGGCGATAGCGGAAGGCAAGGTCGTATTCTTCTTTGAGCTTCCCCATACACTGAGTATGGATTTAGATGAAAATATCCATATGATTAACGGCCGGTGGGCTGCGTTAAAATCGGTTGAACGGTTCATTGAGGCTGATGAAAAAGGTAACTACCGCTATGTAACCCGTGCCGTATATAGCCGCAAAACATTTGAGAACTCGATATGCGGTGAGTTGTGTGCCGCTGCCGTCGTCGTTTGTGCGGTCGGTTGCATTGTAACGAGAAAAAGAGTAGATATAAGTTTATAAGAACGGAATACGAAAACCGCTTGATTTGCATTAAAGCAAATCAAGCGGTTTTATTTTTAAGCTGATTTAATTGTTTTTTATTTATAATTTATAAAAATATTAAGCAGTTTCTTTCGGTTGATTTTTATCATTCGGCAACTTTTCGGTTACCTTTTGGCATACTAAAACTTTTTTCTATTTTTAAAAAACCATATTAAAAACGCTTGTAATTTTGGTGTTAATTATATATAATAATTGAGCAAAATAAAATATTGGGGCGTCGCCAAGCGGTAAGGCAACGGACTCTGACTCCGTCATTCGGGTGTTCGAATCA
>JAFLVP010000018.1 GCA_022508265.1 Clostridiales bacterium | reverse complement strand
TTAATGCAAGTGTTGTAATTAAAGATTATGAAATGCCCACACTTAAGGCAGACGGTGTTGCTGTTGAAATACCTGCGAACTTAATAAATACAGCAGATGCGGATCTTATAAAAATAAAACTTGATTCTACCGTAACAGACGGAAGCTACACTTTCTGCATAGATGGATCTAAAGTTAACGGCGGCGTCAAAGTGACATTTGGTTCGACAGTAAGCGATACTATAGGCAAAACAAAATATGGTAATGAACAAGCAATAACCATTTCGGGACTTGAGACAGGAAGTCAAAATTATGCTTATATTATGAATGCTTCAAGTTCAGCCACATACAGTCAAATTTGTCCAATAACAATTTATCTTAAACCTGCGGCATAATACACAATATAACAACTACATAACTTTATTAGCGGGGTTGTCCCGCGGCGGCGAGGGTATTTACAGCCTTTTTTCAGACCTCGCCGCAAAATTTTTTTAATAAGCAACAAAAAAACGGAGAGGAAAGCCTCTCCGTTTTTATACGGTAATTATTTTATTAAACTTTTGCCCGTCATTTCCTTGGGAATTGGTAAGCCCATAACTTCCAAAAGGGTGGGGGCGAGGTCGGCAAGTATTCCGTCGTCGCGCAGTTTTGCGTTTTTGTATTTTTCGGAAATCAGCACTACGGGAACGGGGTTGGTGGTGTGCGCCGTAAAGGGCGAGCCGTTCTCCACCATCTTGTCGGCGTTGCCGTGGTCTGCCGTAAGTAGCGCAGAACCGCCCATTTTAAGAATTTTGTCTACAACCTTTTTGACGCACTCGTCAACCGTGCCAACGGCTTTTACGGCTGCGGGAATAACACCCGTATGACCTACCATATCGCAGTTTGCAAAGTTTAAAATCATTACGTCGAACTTTCCGCTGTCCAGCTCTTCAAGTACTTTTTCGGTTACGAGGTACGCGCTCATCTCGGGCTGTAAATCGTAGGTTGCAACCTTGGGCGAGGGAATGAGGTCGCGCGTTTCGCCTTCGTTGGGAGCTTCCACGCCCCCGTTAAAAAAGAATGTTACGTGCGCGTATTTTTCCGTTTCGGCAATGCGCAATTGAGTGAAATTTAGCGAGGAAAGATACTCGCCGAGGGTGTTTGCAAGCACCGTCTTGGGGAAGGCAATTTGCAGACCCTTAAATTCGGCGTCATACACGGTAAAACAAACATATGTGGGGGTCAAATAGCCCGTCTTGCGCTCGAAAGCAGTGCCCTTGGGCACTACAAATTCGGGTTGTGAAACTGCCCTTGTAATCTCTCTTGCTCTGTCGGGGCGGAAGTTGAAACATATCACGCTGTCGCCCTTTTCGAGCAATCCCAAAGGCTTTCCGTTTTCGTAAACTTTAATGGGTTTGATGAACTCGTCGGTAATACCGTCGGCGTAACTCTTTTCAACCGATTCGGCGGCGTTTTCGCTCTTTTCGCCGTCGCCGAGAGTGAGCATATCGTACGCCTTTTCGATTCTGTCCCAGTTGTTATCTCTATCCATTGCGTAGTATCTTCCGCAGACGGAGGCAACCTTGCCTATGCCGATTTTTTTCATTTCGGACTGCAAGTCGCGGATAAAGCCCGCGCCCGAAGTGGGGGAAACGTCCCTTCCGTCCATAAAGCAGTGAACGTAGCACTCGGAGAGCCCGCGCAGCTTTGCCATCTTCAAAAGCGCGTACAAGTGGGTTATGTGGCTGTGAACGCCGCCGTCGGATAAAAGCCCGTAAAGATGCAACTTCTTGCCGTTGTTTTTGGCGTTATCCATAGCGTTGACGAGTGCGGGATTTTCAAAAAAGTCGCCGTCCTCGATAGCTTTGGTTATTTTTGTGAGGTCCTGATAAACTATTCTGCCCGCGCCGATATTTAAGTGTCCGACCTCGCTGTTGCCCATCTGCCCGTCGGGTAGTCCGACGGAGAGTCCGCTTGCGCCGAGCGTGGAGGAGGGGTAATTTTTAATGAGCGCATTTACATTTTTACTGCCGTCTATCGAAATTGCGTTGTCATCTCCAGCGGGCGCAAGTCCGTAGCCGTCCATAATAATTAAAGCGTAAGGAATTTTTTTAGCCATTTCAAGCTCCTTATTTATCGTAGTTTACTATCGTTGCGAAATCGAGCTTTAATGAAGCTCCGCCTATGAGCCCGCCGTCTATATCGTGTTGAGCCATAAGTCCCTTGCAGTTTTTGGCGTTCATACTTCCGCCGTAGAGAATTCTCACTCTGTTGGCATCCTTTAAACCAAACATTTTGGAAAGCCTCTTTCTTATAAACGCGATAGTTTCCTGCGCCTGCTCGTCGGTTGCGGTTTTTCCCGTACCGATAGCCCAAACGGGCTCGTAAGCGATAACTATTTTTTTAACGTCCTCAATGCCGAACAAACCGAATTCAAGTTGCCTTGCCAAAACGTCTTCTGTCTTACCGGCTTCACGCTCTTCAAGTGTTTCACCTACGCAAACAATGGGGGTAAGCTCGTTTTCAAGTGCCTTTATAGTGCGTAAATTCACGGTATCGTTGGTATCTCCGAAGTATTGTCTTCTTTCGCTGTGACCGATAATTACGTATTTTACTCCGTAATCTTTCAACATATCTGCGGAAATTTCGCCCGTATAAGCGCCCGCCTCTGCCCAGTGTACGTTTTGTGCACCGATTTTGATTTTACTGCCCTTTGCGGCTTTGGTCATAGCGGGAATTAAAATTGCGGGAACGCAGAGCGCTATATCGCATTTAGCTTCCTTTACAAGAGGTTTAAGTTCCGTAATAAGTTTAGTGCCTTCGGCAACGGTCATATTCATTTTCCAGTTGCCGGCAATAAAAGGTTTTCTCGACATAAATATTTACTCCCAAAATTTAATATAGCCGTGCGCCAATTAAAACGCACGGCAGTTATAGTTTTATTAGTGCTTTTCGTTAAGGCACTCGATACCGGGAAGGGTCTTGCCCTCGAAAAGCTCCAAGGATGCGCCGCCGCCCGTTGAGATGTGTGTCATCTTGTCGGCAAACCCAAGCTGCTGAACCGCCGCCGCGCTGTCGCCGCCGCCGATGATAGTGGTGCATTTTCCGTAAACGTCTGCAAGCGCCTGTGCTACCGCAATAGTGCCCTTCGCCAAAACGGGATTTTCGAACACGCCCATAGGTCCGTTCCAGATGACCGATTTAGCCGAAGCAACTTTGTCTGCATACAGCTTTCTCGTCTTTTCGCCGATATCCATACCCATCTTGTTAGCGGGCATTTTGTCGGTGAAAACGGTCTCAATCTCAATCTCCGCGTCTATAGGGTCGGGGAAGTGGGTTGTAACGACCGTATCTATGGGTAAAAGAAGCTCCTTGCCCGATTTTTCAGCCTTTGCAATCATCTCCTTGCAGTAGTCGATTTTATCTTCGTCGCAAAGAGAGGTGCCGATTTCGTAGCCCTTTGCTTTAAGGAAAGTGTAAGCCATGCCGCCGCCGATAATGAGCGTGTCGCATTTCTCCAAAAGGTTGGAAATAACGTTGAGTTTATCGGTAACCTTTGCGCCGCCTAAAATTGCAACGAAGGGACGCTTGGGATTTTCAAGCGTGTCTGCCATAACGGAGAGCTCCTTTTCGATAAGGAATCCGCAGACAGCCGTCTTTATGATACCGTACTCAACGATAGCGGCGGTGGAGGCGTGCGAACGGTGAGCCGTACCGAACGCGTCGTTCACGTAGATGTCGGCGTCAAAGGCAAGCTCTTTGCAGAAACCCTCGTCTTTTTTCTCTTCTTCCCAGTGGAAGCGGAGGTTTTCCAAAAGCACAGCCTCGCCCTCTTTGAGTGCACTGCGTTTAGCTTTTGCGTCTGCGCCGATAACGTCGGTTGCAAACGTAACCTTTCCGCCCAAAAGCTCGTTAAGACGCTTTGCCACAGGAGCAAGCGTAAGCTTTTTGGGTTCGTCCTTTAAAGCCTTTTCAATAACGGCTTCCTTTGTGGTTTCGCCCGCGTCAACCTTTTTTAAGTCCTTTTTATTGAGCTTAACCTCGCTTGAAAAAACAGAGTGGGGTTTTCCCATATGTGAGCAAAGCGTAACCTTTGCGCCGGCTTCAAGCAGATACTTAATAGTGGGCAATGCGCCGATAATTCTGTTCTCATCGGTAATCACACCGTCTTTCATAGGTACGTTGAAATCGCAGCGCACGAGCACCTTTTTGCCTTTAAGGTCTTTAAGGTCTTTAACGGACATCTTGTTCATGAATAACTACTCCTGAAAATTTAATAATTTTTTACTTAAATATTATAAATCTTGTGCAATAAGTTGTCAATAAAATGAATTGAATTATTTTCTTACTTATGTTATAATGCAATGCAAGATAAAACGTAACCCATAAATCAAAAAGGTAATTTTTAAAATTCGCATAATGTACTGAGCTGATTGGCGTCTCGTTTTGTCTTATATTAAGGGGCGTGGACACGCTTTTGTGGTGTAACAAAAATCAATTGCCCCCCATATATGCCTTAAATAACGGGGTTTAGAGGTAATTTCGGACGAAAAAAATTGCCTACACTGTTCAGCTTGTAACCGTAGTTTTCAACGCGTTCGTAAATGATTCAGAATGCGGTAGAAATAAATTGAGAATAAGTTGCGTAAAATTTTCGCTTTTTTTCAATAAATATGATATAATGCGGTTATGAAATGCAAAGTCGTACTCTGCGGAGAGGAAAAAACTCAAAACTTTTCTTGCATCGGAGAGCTTAATCTGGGTGAAAAAAGCTTCTCTCTTTCATACGTCTTTAACGGCGACAGCTGTCGTTTATCCTACGACGGTCAGCTTTTGCGGCACCAAAGACAAGGCGAAATTCCCGTCTTAATAGAGTTTGATTTAAATAAAAGGACGCTTTGCAAGATAGGCAGCGGCGAGTTTTCAGGGCTAATTCCCGTGCTGACGCACAGCTTAAACGTGCAGACGGGTGCTAAAACAGCATCGGTTTCCGTTGTTTACGAATTGGACGGAGAAGACAAAAAAATGCAAATTATTGCCGAAAGTATGTAGCGTACTTTAAGGTGGAAAAATGAAAATTACGGTAATCAGGAGGGCAAGATGAGTGATAAAATTCTCGCCGATATAAGGGCGAGACTTAACAAACTCAATATTTTCGAAATGCGCCAGATAGCGCGCTATTTCGGCGTGAGCAAGCCCGCAGAGAGCAAAAAGGCACAGCTCATTTACGAAGTTCTTGAAATTGCACAGGCAAAGGCTTCTCCCAAAGCGCCCTCAAAGGTAGGCGCTCCGCCCAAATCGCAGTCGTACGATCAGGAGCTTGTCGCAGATATAGAAACTTGCAGAAACTATTATCTTCAGATTGGCGACAGCTTATCTTCCGACAGCCCGCGCGGGCATATTTTGAGTGTCGGCGACGGCGAAAGCGCAAAAAGAAATCTCAAACAAGTTAAGGGTATTTTAGATAAGACCGACGTTTTCGTTCTGCGCGATAACGGCTTTTCCAACCCTTACGGCGTGTTTGTTCACGACTCTTACGTCAACAGATACGGCTTGAAGTACGGCGATATGGTCTGCGGAATAGCGCAGCGCAACGGGGAGAGCGAGGGTTACGGTTTGACCGACGTCATATCCGTCAACGGAAAGCAGCCTGATAAAAACAGAAAAGATTTTACCTCTTTCACGAGAATATACCCCGAAAAGCGTGTTAAAGTCGGGCATTCGGGCGATACTGCTTGCAGAATAATAGACTTGTGCGCTCCGTTGGCGCTCGGTCAAAGAGCGTTTGTCACCGGGCTCGCAAATTCCGGTAAGAGCACATTGCTTAAACAGCTTATTCAAGGCATAAAAAACAACGAACCAGAAATTCTTACAATTACCCTGCTCGTCGGGGCACGCCCCGAGGAGGCTACGGATTTTAAGCGCACTCTCGGCGAAGAGAACTTATTTTATACAACCTTCGATATGCCCGACGAGGAACACGTTCAGGCAGTGCGCCTCGTTGCGGAATATGCAAAAAGACTGTGCGAAAACGGAAACAACGTCGTACTTGCGATAGACGGCTTGGGCAATTTTGTCCGAGCGCTCAAATTTGACAGAGTCGAGGAGCTTAAAAAGCTGCTTTTCAGTGCATGCAACGCGGAGGAGGGTCCCACGCTCACGATAATTGCCGTTTTAGAGAGCGAAGAGAGCGTGTTCGGCGGAGTGTCCGCCCTTGCTGATATGTGCGTAGAGCTTTCGGGCGAGCTTGCAAAGGATAGAATTTTTCCCGCAATAAATATCAGGGGCTGCTTTGCCGACAGAGCGGAAACCTTGCTTGACGATAAAGAAATCAAATTGGTATCCCGCCTGCGTTCGCTTCCCGATACACAAGTTATAGAACTTTTTAAGCAAACTTCCAAAAACAGCGAACTTGCGGACAAGCTACTCAAATAATTATGGCTGACAAAAATTTATTTACCGACAAGGTTAAAATTACAATTAAATCGGGCGACGGCGGCGACGGGATGAATTCCTTCAAGTCGTTCAAGGGCAAGCCCGCCTGCGGACCGGACGGCGGCGACGGCGGAAACGGAGGGAATATCTATATCCGCGCGGACGCGGGTATGGGCGATTTGCTTGCGTTCAGGTACAAGACGAAATACGTTGCGGGCGACGGCGAAAGGGGCGGTTCGAACAAGTGCTTTGGAAAAAGCGGCGAGGACGTCATAATAAAAGTTCCGCTCGGCACGGTAGTTAAAGACTTCGAAACGGACACGGTAATAGCCGATATGTTCGAAGACGGCGAGCAGAAGCTGATTGCCGAAGGCGGCAGGGGCGGTAAGGGCAACGTCAGGTTTACCACTTCGAGAAGACACGCTCCCAACTTTGCTCAAAAGGGCGAAAAGACTCAGCCGCACGTTCTCGTTTTAGAGCTCAAGGTTATTGCGGACGTCGGGCTTATAGGCTTTCCGAACGTGGGCAAGTCCACGACCCTTTCCAAAATTTCGGCGGCAAAACCCAAAATTGCCGACTATCATTTCACAACCCTCTCCCCCAATTTGGGCGTGGTGTCCTATTACGATAACTCGTTCGTTGCGGCGGATATACCGGGGCTCATTGAGGGAGCGGCGAAGGGCGCAGGGCTCGGGCACGACTTTTTAAGGCACATCGAGCGAACGCGTATGCTCGTTCACGTAGTCGATATTTCGGGCGTGGAGGGGCGCGACCCTTTGGACGATTTCGTAAAAATAAATGCCGAACTCAAAGAATACAGCAAAAAGCTTGCCGCACTTCCGCAGATTGTTGCACTCAACAAATGCGACGTTTTCGGCGCGGAAGAGAATATAAAACTCTTCAAAAAGAAGTACGGGAAAAAGTATAAAATTTACACCCTTTCTGCGGTCGAAGGGAAGGGTCTTGATGAGCTTATTTCGGGCATATTCGGCACCCTATCGACCCTCCCGCCCGTTTTGAGAGTGGAGGCGGACGAGGAGTTTACCTATCGGAAAAGCGGCAATTTGGACTTTGAAATTTACAAAGACGGCGAGGTATTCGTCGTTGTCGGGTCGCTTGTCGATATGCTCTGTAGAAACGTAGTTTTGAACGACCCCGACTCTATGGCGTATTTCCAAAAGATACTTCGGGAAAAGCGCGTAATAAACAAATTGCAGGAAATGGGTATGAAAGAGGGCGATACCGTATCCATCGGCGACGTGGAATTTGAATATATACCTTAAAACATAAAAAGGCCCCGCAAAAGCGGAGCAACGGAGAAAAAATGTTGACATCGAAACAGCGCAGCAAACTCAAAGGCTTGGCGGCAAATTTGTCGCCTATAGGACAGGTCGGCAAAGAAGGAATAGGCGAAAATATGCTTGCAAGCTTTTCCGACTGCCTTGAAAAGCGCGAACTTATTAAAATAAATATCCTTGAAAATGCCGACGGCGTTCCGCAGGAAATCGGCAGAGAGCTTGCCGAAAGGCTGGGCGCCGAGTGCGTCATTGTCATAGGCAGAAAGGCAGTTTTATACAGAAAATCCAACCGCAAGGACATTGACCATATTTTAATTTAAAACAAGTGCGCACGCAGCAAGTATAAGCATCAGCCCTCCGCTCACAATATAGTATATGGGGAAGAACGTAAAATAGCTCAATAAAAGCAGAGCAAGCCCCGACCAAAACAGCGGAGCGCAAAGCTTTCTTGAAAATCTTGCGCGTATTCTTTTAAAAATGTTTGCGCGCTTTTTGTCCTCGTAAATATACTTTTCGGGAAGCAGGTCTTTGCTCTTTAAAAGCTCGTAAACCTCGTCTATCGTTATTATTTTTATTCCGAAATTTTCTGCTAAAAACAGAGCTTCGGGCGAGGCCTTTACGCAATAAATTGCCTTATCTTCGGGCACGTCCTCTTTAATAATCTGTGCGATATCGTCCTCGGACAGATGTTGCATTTTGAAGTTAAAAAAGTAGGTTATCCCCCCACATATGACCCGTTTACCGCTAATTTTGGCATCTTCGAAGCACTTTAAAAATAAGTTTTTTACGTAGGCGTCGGAAGATAACGTAAGGTGCAGCGCAAGCAGCTTTTTCTGCTTTTCGTCGTGGGATATCAAAAACGATTTACTCTGCCGCCTGCTTATATAGATAAACGCGAGTGCTCCGAACAAAAGGGCGGCAACTATGCCGAAGATAAGCCCGACAGCAGGGTTTTTCGTGTAAAAGCGCAAGGCGGTAAAAAACAGCAAAAATGCGCAAACAGCTGCAAACAGAGTGTCTAAAACCAAGGGCAAATTCAATCTTTTCATACCCCGATTATTGACTTTTAACGGTATTTTTAATCAATGAAAATTGCAATTTACGGCGGTTCCTTTAACCCCGTTCATAACGAGCATATAAATATAGTCCGCGCGGCGAAGAGCAGTCTCGGACTTGACAGAATAATTGTCATTCCAACCTTTATCTCCCCCCACAAAAAGGGAGTTCTATGCGCCCGCGCCCGCGACAGATTGCAGATGTGCCGCCTTGCATTCAAGGATATTGAGGGAGTCGAAGTTTCAGATTACGAAATAAAACGCGGCGGCGTCAGCTATTCCTACGTAACTTGCCGCCACTTCAAAAAGCTGTATCCCGATGACGAGCTGTATTTTATTATCGGTGCGGATATGCTCGAGAGCTTCCACCTTTGGCGGGAGCCGGAAGAAGTTTTAAAATGTGTAACCTTGGCTGTCTGTGCAAGGGAGAGCGGGGAAAGGCTTAAAAAGCATATTATAGCCTTCAATTCCCGTTTCAAAAAAGAAATCGTAGAAATTAACTACGTCGGTGCGGCTGTAAGCTCCACTAAAATCAGGGCAAGGGCAGCGCTTGGAGAGGATATCTCCAAATTAGTTCCAAATAGCGTTAAACGGCACATAGTAGGGGGGCAATTGTATGCCCTGCCCCGAATTTCGGGAGTCAAAAGGCTGCTTTCGGAGGACAGATGGCAGCACACCGTGCGCGTAGCCGAATTGGCTGCCTCGCGCTGTGTTTCGCTCGGAATTTTCGAAGAGGACGCTTTAATTGCCGCCGCTTTGCACGACTGCGCAAAGTACTTGGGAAGGGATGCGGACGAGCTTAAAGGCTTTAATCCCCCCGAAAACGTTCCACCGCCCGTCTTACACCAGTTTAGCGGTGCGTACGTTGCCGAACACACTTTCGGTATAAAGGATAGCGATATTCTGAACGCTATACGATACCACACGAGCGGTCGGGAAAATATGTCAGCACTCGAAAAGCTCATCTTTCTTTCCGATTTGCTCGAAGAAGGGCGGGATTTCGAGGACGTAGACGAGCTTCGTAAGCTATTCTATAAAGACGTAAATATCTGTCTTTTGACAGCGCTAAAACATCAGTTAAATTATCTCGAAAGCACGGGCAAGCCCGTCTATTCGCTTACCCGCCGTGCATACGAGTATATGAAGGAGAATTATGACAAGTAAAGAAAAAACACTGTTAATCTGCAACTTTTTATCAGCTAAAAAGGCAAAGGGAATAGTCTATCTCGGCGTTGAAAGCAAGACGAGTCTTTGCGATTATTTCGTAATTGCGGGTGGTTCGTCTAAAACTCACGTAAAGTCACTTGCCGAAAATCTCGACGAAAAGTTTGAAAAGGAGTACGGCATTATTCCAAAGCGCAAAGACGGAATCAGAGAGGGCAGGTGGGCTGTTCTCGACTATTCGGACGTAATCGTACACATCTTCGGCGACGAGGAACGCGACTTTTACAGCTTGGAGCGCCTTTGGGAAGACGGCGAAAATCTCGTACATTACGAAGATTGAATATACGATTAAAAAGAAAACGCCGCCGCGCAGTTTTGCGCGGCGGCTTAAATATTACTTAAATTCTATTTCTTTAGGGTTTGAATAAGATTTTTTCGTACGCTTTTTTTCAACTATGTAATAGACCGGCTCGGGTTTGGGAGTCGGTTTTTCTTGCGGTTCGGGAGGCTTTTTTAAAGAGCTTGCGCCGATAAAGGCAAGTTTTACAACGTGCACGAGAATAAAACAGAATAAAAAAGTCAACAACAAATACAAAATTCCTATAAACATACTTACATTTTAGCCTGCTTTAAAGCGTAAAAAATGCGAGAATAACAAGGTTTATGGGGAATACGGTAAAATTTATGGAGCTCTCCGAAAACGAAAAAACTTTATATATGCAGTTCAGAAAGAAGATAAACACCGAGGCGGCAAAGGCGCAGATTAAAAAGCTTGAATACAATCTCGCCGACGTAACCTGCGGTCTTTCCGCAATCAGATCTGCCTGTGCGGACGGGAAGGCGCTTGAGCTTGGCGGAATTTGCGTCCTGCCCGGCTTTGTAAGACAGTGCGCGACCTATCTCGGTCCCGAGCGCAAGTGCCAGATTGTTGCCTGCATCAGCTATCCGCACGGCGGCGACAGCACTGATATCAAAGTAAAATCAATTAAGCGTGCAATTAAAGACGGCGCGGACGAGGTGGAAGTCACGGTCCCCGTTGCCCATATTCGGGAGGGAAATTTTTCATACTTCAAACGCGAGCTTAAAAAACTGCGGTCTGCAGCCAAAAAGCGCTCACTTAGAATAGATGCCGAGTGCCCGCTTCTGACAAAAGAGGAGGTGGTAAGGGTCTGCAAAGTTGCCACCGACTGCGGAGTAAATTCGGTCAAGACCTCCTCGGGAGCGTACGGCAGAGGCAACGAGCTTGAGATGGTTGCAAGCGTTAAAAATGCGGTAAAGGACAGGTGTACGGTAAAGGCGGACGGCATTGCCACAATGCTTGAAATGAGCAGCGCGCTCGATATGGGCGCAAGCGTTATAGGCAGTAAAAACGCCGCCGACGTCGCCCGCACGATTCTCTCCGCCGCCGATATTGACTGATAACCGCAATCTTAACGCGCGGGGGAATCCCCGCCGCTTTTTACTGCTTGCACAAACAAATAAACCATGATATAATTATAATGACAAACAATAATCCGGCGGAGAATACCATGAAAGAGATAGACGAAATGTTTAGTCAATATAATAACAGAACTTTGAAACGGGTAGATGCCTATCAAAAATTAAATCAATTGGAGAAAGATGGAAAAATCGTCTTATACGCAGGCACTTATTCATTTGAAGAAGCAGTAAGACATCTTGACTGTGATGTTGCGGATTTTTACTTTTATACTTTGCCTGACAGAAAAGGATATCACTTTTTCTCAAATCCGTTTGGAAGTGAAGCAGCGATAATGATAGATGATGAAATCTTTAAGTTCAATCATAGAAGAATGTACAGTAAAAGACATCTTAGCAATCGCTATTTCGGCGAAAAGGATTTAAGAAGCGGAGAGTATTTCAACCGTAAAAAAAAGATAAATTCGAAAGAGTAAGTGCATTGAATTGGATTTGAATTTTTTTGCAAAAAAAGCGTTATTTAAGTCATATATCGGGGGTAATTTTAATTTAATCCGATATTAAATCACAAAAACAGGCGGAAAATTTTCCGCCTGTTTTATATTATTTAACTATAACGAGTTTCTTTTTCGCTCGGGTAATTGCGGTGTAAAGCCAGCGGTTCTTGTCCTCCTTAAAGGCGTAGCTCTCGTCGAAAACAACCACATTGTCGAACTCACTGCCTTGCGCCTTATGGCAGGATATGCAGTAGCCGTATTCAAACCTGTTCAAAGTGAAAGCACCTACGGCTTCCCCGTCCTCGTTGAATTTTTCAAAGTAATCCCCCCGCCTATGCCTGTAATTTCCGTCCGTGAAAATTCCCGTATCGAAGGGAACGGCTTCGGGGCAGACCTCGTCGGTAAAATCGGGTTTAAACACAATAAAACCTATACCGTCGTCCCCGTAGTAATAGGGGGAGTACGCCGTGCCTATAATTCCGTTGACCATATTAAATCTCATTTCGCGGTCAATGTACATTTCCCAGTTATTCTGGGTGCAGATAAGCTTGTCCCCGTCCTCGGGAAGGTTGCCAAAGCCCAAATACGAGCGAATTTCGTCGTTGATTAGCGCACGGGTTTTATTTATACCGCAGATTATCTGGTCGGCACGCAAGAGGCAGTTTTTCCTTATTTGCCCCGTGAACATACGCCTGCTGATAACTGTCACGCTGTCGCCGTACCTTCCGTAGCCTATATATTTTCCCTCGCGCGCCATTTGCGAAAGAGTTATAATGGGGTTGCCCTGCTGTTGGCGTACTATGGTTTTTAAGGTGTAGTCGGGCGAGGCAAGAAAGTCGTTCATGCCCTCAACGGGCGGAAGCTGGGCGTTGTCGCCGCACAGCAAAAGTTTAATACCGTACCCGCCGATATCGTATAAAACGTCGTTTGAAACCATTGAAAACTCGTCCAAAACTATCAGCTTTATCGACTTATCTATGCTTTCGCGCCTCTTGAAGTTGAGTTTTTCGATTATAATTTTCTTGCCGTTGACATTGATTTCCTGCTCCTCGGCAATCGGCTGATAGATGAGTTTATGAAGGGTAGAGGCAGAAATCCCCGTTCGGATTAGCGCCGTTGCCGCCTTGCCCGTGGGCGTGACGAACGCCGCGCTGTCGTCGGGAATAAGATTAAGCCTCTCGGTTACAACGTACTTTAAAAGTGTGGTTTTTCCCGTTCCCGCATACCCCGAAAGCACGAAAAACTGCTTTGTTGAGTGCAAAAACCAATCCTCTATTAAGTTTGCAGCCTCCGTTTGGTCGGCAGTAAGCTCGTCAAACATATTAACCGTGTGATTTTAAATTATTCGGCTACAATTATAACATACGAACAAAAGTTTTTCAAGCATATACGTTATTCAATAAATATAAAATAATAAATTACGGCGCGACTTAAAATCAAACTTTTAAGGCGTGCACCCAATATAGAGATGTATTTTCGTGAACTGTTATAAATATTTTTGTCAATTTTTAAGCCCGCTATTGACTATCGTGCAAATTTGGGATATAATAAGCAATGGAATAATTTTCCGCAAGGACATATTAAGGAGTGAAAAATGGCGTACAAGACTAAAGAGTGGCGCAACGGTATGCGTGTAACGGTAGACTTTAACTACATGATGAATAAGTCGCTCGGCGAGAGAGGAATAACCGACGAAGAACTGCGCGCAATCAAGGGCAAAGCCGAGCAGGCGTATGCATACGTCAAGGAAAACAGGGGCAAGGACGAGCTCTATATGGGCTGGACGGAGCTTCCCTATAACCAAGACGAGATTGTAAACGACATTCTGGCGACCGCAAAACAAATAAGAAAGAAGTTCAAATATTTCGTGGTTTTGGGTATCGGCGGAAGCGCACTTGGTCCGAGTATGGTTTTCAACGCCCTCAAACACCTTCACTACAACGAACTGCCCCCCAAAAAGCGCGGCGGTCCCAAATTCTACGTAGAGGACAACGTTGACCCCGTCAGAATGCAGGCGCTTTTGGACGTAATCGTTCCCGAAGAGACCTGCTTCAATGTAATTTCCAAATCGGGCGCAACGAGCGAAACGATGACGCAGTTCCTCATTATTGCGGACATTTTGGAAAAAGCGGGCGTATCACTTCCCGACAATATGATATTCACCACCGACGCATGCCGCGGTAATCTCATAAAGATTGACGAAAAATACGGCGGCAAGTTCAAAAAGTACGTTCTTCCCGACGGCGTAGGCGGCAGGTTCTCCGAGCTTTGTCCCGTAGGACTTCTTCCCGCAGCAGTTCTCGGCATCGATATTAAGGGACTTTTGGCGGGCGCGGCATATATGGACAGCCTCTGCAACAAACCGAGTATCGCTAAAAACCCCGCGCTTGCGCTTGCTTCGCTTCACTATATCACAATGCAACAGGGCAAGAACATTCACGTGCTTATGCCCTATTCGGACAATCTCAAGCTTATTGCAGACTGGTACTGCCAGCTCTGGGCGGAGTCGCTTGGAAAGGCGGTTGACTATGCGGGCAACACCGTAAACGCAGGTACTACCCCCGTAAAGAGCCTGGGCGTAACAGACCAGCACTCGCAGGTTCAGCTCTATATCGAAGGACCTTACGACAAGGTTATAACCTTTATATCGGTTGAAAAGTACGGCTGTGAAATGCCTATTGCTCACGGCTGCGAGGATATTCCCGACGTAGGTTTCCTCGGCGGACACACCATGCAGGAGCTTATACAGGCGGAAAACAAGGCGACGGCGTACGCTCTTATGCGTGCTGGCAGGATGAACTACACGATAAATATGCCCGAAATCAACGCCTTCACGCTCGGACAGCTTATGTTTATGCTCGAATTGCAGACGGCTTATGCCGGTGCGCTTCTCAACATAGACACCTTCAATCAGCCCGGAGTCGAAAACGGCAAGAAAGCAACCTTTGCGCTTCTCGGCAAGAAAGGCTACGAGGGACAGAAGAAGGAAATGGATGAAGCCCCCGCTCTCGACGGGAAATATATCGTTTAATTAAAATTTATAAAGGAGAGGCGGCGCAACCTTATAATTTGCGCCGCTTAATTTTATGGATTGGTATTATATACTTTTAATATGTATAGTCGGCGTTGCGCTCATTTTAACGGCGTTTGCGGCATTTGTGTATAATGCGGTGTTCGGTTCACGCCGTGATAAAAATCCCCTTTTAAAATATTTTACATATGAAGATTTTTCGCTAAAGGTCGATGAGGTAGCTATTCCCCGCAAAAAAGGGGCGTTGAAAGGCTATATATATTACCCTGCAACCGAGAAAAACGGCAAGCTAATAGTATTTTGTCACGGTATGGGGCCGGGGCAGATTGCCTATACAACCGAAATTGCCTACTTTTGCAACAAAGGTTTTACCGTGCTTGCGCTTGACAGCACAGGCTGTAACCTCTCCGAGGGAAAGAGAACGGTCGGAATGTACGAGGGAGTTAGAACGGCTGTTGCGGCAATCGATTTTGCCCGTTCGGACAGTCGCCTTTCGGATATGCCCGTTTATTTGGTCGGACACAGCTGGGGCGGATTTTCGGCGCTCTGCGCCTCCGCCGAGAGGAAAGTAAACGCCGTGGTTGCAATGAGTGCTCCCGAATCGCTCGTAAAAATCATGTATAAAAACGCATCTGCGCAAATGCCCAAGTTCATTGCGGCTATCTTGTGCCCTTTTTTAGCAGTTGTCGATTTCTTTAAATTCGGAAATAAAGCAAATCTGAACGCTCCCAAGCTTGCGGACAAAAGCGGAACGCCGGTTCTGCACGTTCACGGCGATAACGACCCTCTGGTGCCTTTAAAAAGCTCGGCGTATTTTAATTCCAAGGGCGAGAACGCGCAAAAATTGTTGGTAGAAGGGAGGGCTCACAATCCTTACAACAGTCTTGATGCCCAAAAGAAGATGTCTGAGCTGTTTGCAAAGCTTTCCAAAGCCCGCAAAATGAGCGAAGAGGAGAGAGATGAATACTTTAACAACTTTGATTTTGCGGCGGCTACGGAGGAAGATTTGGAAGTAATGAGCAAAATTGAGCAGTTTTTAACAGAAAATTGACAAAAAAGTATTAACGCATTTAGCCGCGAAATTTGTTTGACAAATTTCGCGGCATTATTTATACTTATTGCAATGGTATAGAACTTTAAGAGTTCACGCAAATACCCGCGCGGTATAGGCCGCATTATTGATTGAGTTAAAAGCTCAAATTTTATAAGTTGATTACTTTATAATCAAAGCCTTTTAAAGGTCACTTGTGAAACGGTCAATAAGAGTAGTAAAAGTATTTGCTATATAGACTCTAAAAAGTTCCAAACCGAGAACAAAGTATTTTGTGTAATTGCGCAAAGACGACCTTTAAAACGGGTCGTCTTAATTTTATTTTCAGGAGAAAAGAAATGTTAGAAAGCGCAAACATCATTGAACTTATCGGCGTTAGCAAAGTTTTCGACGACGAAACGGTGGCAGTGGACAACTTCAACCTTGAAGTCAAAAAAGGCGAGTTTGTAACCTTTTTGGGTCCGTCGGGTTGCGGAAAAACGACCACCCTTCGCATGATAGCTGGTTTTGATATCCCCACCTCGGGCAAAATTCTGTTAAACGGCGAGGACATAAGCAACCTTCCCCCCAACAAACGCCCCGTAAACACGGTTTTCCAAAAATACGCGCTTTTTCCGCACCTCAACGTCTATGAAAATATCGCTTTCGGTCTGCGCCTTAAAAAGGTTGAGAATACATACGTAAACGACGCGGGTCATACGTATAAAAAGACGCAAAAGCTCTCCAAAACCGAAATAGACAAAAAAATCAAGACGGCGCTTGAAATAGTTGACTTGGAGGGCTTTGAAAAACGCAGTGTATCTACCCTTTCGGGCGGACAGCAACAGAGAATAGCTATCGCCCGCGCAATCGTAAACGAACCCGAAATTCTGCTTTTAGACGAGCCCTTGGGCGCACTCGACTTAAAAATGCGCAAGGAAATGCAGATAGAGCTTAAGAAAATGCACGAAAAGCTCGGCATAACCTTTATTTACGTCACGCACGATCAGGAAGAGGCGCTTACGATGTCCGATAAAATCGTCGTAATAAACGACGGCGAAATTCAGCAAATCGGCACGCCTACGGAAATTTACAACGAACCTATCAACACCTTCGTTGCCGACTTTATAGGCGAGAGCAACATATTCAACGGCACTGTAGTCGGCAAGCTCAAAGTCAAATTCTGCGGCGCTTCGTTCGACTGCCTCGACGATTACGAAATCAATCAGCTCGTGGACGTAGTCGTCCGCCCCGAGGACATAAAAATCTGCAAACCGGGCGAGGGTCAGCTTAAAGGCAAGGTAATCTCCTCGGTGTTCAAGGGCGTTCATTACGAAACCACGGTAGAGATAGGCAAATTCGAAATTGTAATTCAAAGCACCCGCACGGCGGAGCTCGGCTCTGTAATAGGACTCAGAATAGAACCCGACGGCATACACCTTATGGAAAAAGTCTACACCGTAAACAAGTACGACGGCGTAATAACCAAGACCAACACGGTAGAGTTCGGCGACGGCGAGTTCGAGTGCGACGTAACCCAGCTCTACAAAAATTCCACGCTCGACGAAGAGGGCTATTTGATTACCGAAAGCGGCGAAAAGCTCGATTTGACGGGTACGGAAGTAACTGTTGAGGTGGACACGCACGACATACAGATGACCGACGACGAGGAAGCGGGCGGCGCGCAGGGCAACATAATTTCAATGATTTACAAGGGCGACCACTACCGCTACATAGTCCGCACGGAGGAGAACGAGGAGGACTTTGTATTGTCCTGTCCCGACCTTTGGAACACGGGCGATTTAGTCGGCATAATTATCCCCAAGGATAAAATTAAATTGACCCTGAAACTCACGGAAGAGAGCAAGTAAGAGGTGGAAGATGAAAAAATTTCGCTTTAACAGGAGCCAGCTCTGTATACCGTACGCAATATTTCTGATTTTCTTCGTCATAGCGCCGCTTATCGTCATCGTCTACTATGCGTTTACGAACGGACAGGGTCAGTTCACTTTCAATAACTTTACGGGCTTTTTTACAAACCCCAATATTTTGGGAACGCTTTTGTACAGCTTTGCGCTTGCAATCGTAACTACGCTCGTCTGTCTTATAATAGCTTATCCCACGGCATATATCCTTGCAAGAAGCAATTTCAAAAAGAAATACGTGCTCTTACTTCTGTTTATACTGCCTATGTGGATAAACTTCACACTG
This sequence comes from Clostridiales bacterium, assembly GCA_022508265.1. Classification (GTDB taxonomy): domain Bacteria; phylum Bacillota; class Clostridia; order Christensenellales; family Borkfalkiaceae; genus Coproplasma. The sequence goes on along the minus strand of JAFLVP010000018.1, from coordinate 14,639 downwards.
CGCATCACCGCACTCAAAGAAATTTTGTCGGTGTTAGAGGGCAATATCTCCGAATATCCCTTCTTAAACTCGGTAATCGGCATGACCTTCGACTTTTTGCCGTTTATGATTTTACCCCTCTACACATCGCTTTTAAAGCTCGATAAAAACCTTTTGGAGGCGGCTTCGGACTTGGGTGCAAACAGATTTACGGTGTTCCTGCGCGTAACCCTGCCCCTTTCGGTACCCGGAATAATTTCCGGCATAACTATGGTGCTGCTGCCTTCGATGACCAACTATGTAGTTTTGGATATGCTTTATAACAGTACCTATATAATGGGAAGTCTTATCGGCAGTTATTTCAGTGCATACGATTGGAACAACGGCTCTATGATTTCCTTAATACTTCTCATTATTATATTTATAGTCACGCTGGCAACCAACCGTTTCAGCGACAAAGACGCAAACAATAGGGGGGCGGTACTATGAAAAAAGCAATTCGTATAATCTGGCTTGCTCTCGTTCTGATGTTTATCTATATCCCTATCCTCATACTTGCTGTGTACAGCTTTACCGACGCAAGCATGGTGGGGGGCGGAATAAGCGGTTTTTCGTTTGAAAACTATATCAACCTCTTCAAAAACGAGGAGCTCCGGAATATGATTTTCGGCACGCTCATACTTGCGGTAGTCTGCGCGGCAATCGCAACGGTGCTCGCCACCTTCGGCGCAATAGGCACTTTCTATGCAAAAAAACTGCCCAAAACGCTCATAAACACCGCAAACCAAGTCCCCGTCGTCAACGCGGATATCGTCACGGGCTTTTCGATTTGTATATTCTTAATAGTAATTCTGCGTGCCGATAAGGACACATTTATTCCGCTCGGCGCGGGGCACGTTGTGCTCGCCGCACCCTTTGTCTATCTCTCAATACTTCCCAAATTGAAGCAGATGGACAACAGCCTGTACGAGGCGGCGCTCGACTTGGGCGCGTCCCCCGCGCAGGCGCTCTTTAAGGTGGTTATTCCGCAGCTTATCCCCGGCATTTTATCGGGCTTTATGCTTGCGGTGACCCTCTCGCTCGACGACTATTTCATAACCACCTATACAAAGCCCTCAACGTTCGACACTATAAGCACCTATGTCGTCAACGCCACGAAGGGCAGTCAGACGGAGATTAAAACCGCACTTTGGGCGCTCTCTACGCTGATATTCTTAATTGTTATAATAATAGTCGTCGTTATGAACGTAGTTTCAAGCAAAAAGGGGGGCAAGACTAATGAAAAAGTTTAAAAGAACAGCCGCCTTTATTGCGGCGGCAAGCTTGATTTGCGCTCCGCTTGCGCTTGCTGGCTGTGCGGATAAAGACGACACCGTTGTCCTCCGCGTCTGCAGTTGGGAAGAGTATATCGACCTCGGCGATTGGGACGAGGAGGAGCGCATAGATATCGAAAACCCCTTTGCAGACAACCCTAAGGACGGTATTTTCGGTAAAAACAGCATGGTGGACGACTTTACCGAGTGGTTCAACGATAATCACGATTACAATATCAGGGTTGAATATTCCACATTCGGCACAAATGAAGACTTGTACAACCGTTTGAGTTTGGGCGACGTGTACGATTTGGTATGCCCGTCCGACTATATGATAATGAAACTTTTGAGCGAAAACGCCTGCGTTGAGTTTTCCGACGGGTTTTGGGATTTGGACAATGAGGAAAATTATTACGCAAACTACGTTTCAAGGTATATTGACGGCGAAAACGGCGAGGGAATATACAATACAGTATTTACCACACCCGAAGAAATCTGGCACGGCAAGGCAGCCTGCTATATGTGGGGAACCACGGGACTTGTGTACAATCCCGACAAGGTAGACGAGGAAGACGTGTCGACTTGGCAAATGCTTTTAAATTCAAAATATAAAAGGCAGGTTACGATAAAGGACAACGTGCGCGACGCATACTTTGCCGCCCTCGGCATAGTCTACAAGGATTTGTTAACTCCCGACAACCGTGCAGATTATATGAATAAGGTTACGCCCGACGCAATTTCGGCGGCAGAGGACGTTTTAAAGCAAATTAAGGATAACGTGTATTCCTTTGAAACCGACTCGGGCAAAGCCGATATGGTTACGGGCAAGGTTATTGCAAACTTCCAATGGTCGGGCGACGCTGTTTATATAATGGACGAGGCGGACGATGACGATACCGAGCTTTGGTATTCAGTACCCGACGAGTGCGCAAACCTTTGGTTCGACGGCTGGGTAATGCTCAAAAAGGGCGTTGGCACCGATGCGAAGAAAAAGGAGGCGGCAGAGGCGTTCGTAAACTTCCTTTCAAGACCCGATAACGCCGTAAGGAATATGTACTACATCGGCTACACCTCGGCAATCGCGGGCGACAGCGAGTGCACTACCGTATACGATTATATGGAGTGGAACTACGGCGCAGACGAAGAAGAGGTGGACAAAGAGCTTATTCGCGAGTACGATTTAAGCTATTTCTTCGGCGATGAAATTTCTCTTTCGGTGGATATGTCGCTGTTCGGTTTTGAAGGCGAATGGGAGGACGGTCAGATTAACAAGGGCAGACAGCTCTTTGCACAGTACCCGCCCGAAAACGTAATCGATAGAAGCGTTGTAATGCTCGACTTCGGCGACAAGCTCGCGGATTTGAATCAGATGTGGATTAACGTAAGGTGTTTGGATATCAGAGATATTTCGCCCGTAACGATAGGTGTTACCGCGGGTGTAATAGTACTTGCCGCAGCGGCAATATGTCTCTACGCTTTCAGATACAGAATTTTCAACACAGGCAAACCCAAAAAAGGCTACAAAAAAGTTTAAGTTGCCTTCCGTTTTCTGAAATTAAGATATAAATAAAAAGGACGAAAAACTCGTCCTTTTTATTTTTTACGTAATTTAATTACCAAATATAGCGGCAAGGGGAACATAGTGCCCAAGACTCACGAAAAAATGCTTGCGCAACGTAGCAAGCATTTTTTGTGAACTAATCATAAACTTTTTACGGCGGGAGGAAAAACCACGCTTTTTTCTCCCGCACCCAATTTGCGTATACTTACGGCTGACTGGAGGGGAATTGCCGCGATTTAATTATTGTTTGCTGCTAAATATCGCGGCAAGGGGAACATAGTTCCCCAAACTCACGAAAAAATGCTTGCGCAACGTAGCAAGCATTTTTTGTGAACTTTATTCCTTATATGTCGACTCGTCGCCGTCCTTTTCGTCCTTTGTAAAGGCGTCGGGAACGATGACGTCGCCGCTCGCGTCAAACAGCGCCGCGTTGTTCTTTAACCCCATAATATATGCGTAATACTGCTCGTCGGTAAGCTTTTTTATCTTGGTTTTTTTAGCCATAAAACACCTCGCTTTTCAGTATTATGCACCTTGCGTAAAAATTTTATTCTGTGCTCACTCCGACTGCGAATTTACGGACTCTATACCAAAAACGGCGCGCAAAAAAATATAATCTTTTAAAATTGCCCCCCGAATATGCCCTATCTTTTGACGTTATCCCCCCGAATATGCCCCGGCGTTTGATATTGCCCCCCGAATATGCCCCGACAATTGTGAAAAAAATTTCAAATTTCTTAAAAAAATTTGAGCAAACTTATTTACTTTTTAGTTTTTTTAGTGTAAACTATAATTAAGTCGTCCTATGGGCGGCGCAATTTTAGTACAATTACTCAAGAGGTGTAAAATGGCTAACGGCATGAACGGAACGCCCAAACAGCAACGACCCGTCACCAGACAGGGCGTGCCTGCAAGGAACGGCAATCCGCCCAAGAAAGCGGACGTAATTATTCAGATTACGCGTGATATTTCAAGGAAGCAGGAAGACGTTCGCAATCAAACTCAACTTATAAGCACGCGGCTCGATACCGTTGCGGAAATCAGCAACCAGTCCAGAGAGAACGCGCAGGAAGCGATCAATAAATCGGACGTTGTCTACAATCTCGTTGCAGACGGTATTGCCGGATTAAAGCATGAGCTGACCTACCTTGCTATGCAGAGCGAGAATATCTATCTCAATCTGACCGAAAAGCTTGCCGAGCTCAACAAGGCGGTAGACGACTTAATGCAGGGCAAGGCTGTTTCCGAGCAGTACGAAGCGGTAGAAGAAGCTCCCGATGTTGCGAAGGAGCTCGACTACGACGCTATTGCAGATAAGCTTGCGGAGCGTCTGCCTCAATCCGCACACGAAGCTTCCGAAACGGTTATCGACTACGACCTTCTGTCGGATAAGATAGCAGGCAAAATGCCCGCGCCCGTTCAGCAATATTCCGCAGAGGGAGCGCCCGTAGCAACGGTTAAACCTGCCGAAATAGACTACGACGAGCTGTCGGCAAAGGTTGCTTCGCTTATTCCCGTACAGGAAGCCATTTCCACCGACTATATTGCATCCAAGGTTGCCGAGCAGATAGTAGTTCCCGCTTCTGCGGAAATCGACTATGAAGCTCTTGCAAAGAAAGTTGCCGAGCAGATAGGAACAACTTCCGCTCCCGCACCTACTCCCGTAGTGGTAACGTCGGGCGGCGACGTAACTATCGACTACGAATACCTTGCAGATAAGGTTGCAGGCAAAATTCTTGCCTCAAAAGAAGATACCCCCGCAGACGTTCCCGTAGAAATAGATTACGATACGCTCTCCTACAAGTTAGCCGAAAATCTTAATATAGAAACATCCGTCGAGGCAGCACCCGTTGAAATCGACTACGAAGTTCTTGCCGACAAGGTGGCAGACAGAATACGCGTAGAGGTGCCCGAGGCGGCGCCCGTTGAAATAGATTACGAAGTTCTCGCCGACAAGGTGGCAGAGAGAATACACATAGAGGCGTCCGAGGCAACAACCGTAGAAATAGATTACGAAGTTCTTGCCGACAAGGTGGCAGAGAGAATACACATAGAGGCACCCGAGGCAACACCCGTTGAAATAGATTACGAAGTTCTCGCCGATAAGGTGGCAGACAGAATTCATATAGAGGCGCCCGTTACTACGGCAGCGGGAGAGCTTGACCTCAACGAACTTGCAGACAAGATTGCCGAGCGCGTTCCCGTTCAGCAACAGGTTCAGACCGTTGCAGCGGCGCTGCCGGTGTCGCAGACGGCGGGTATCGACGAGGATGAGCTTGCAGACAAAATTGCCCTCAAAGTCGGTTCGCTTAAATCCGACGACTTCGACATTATCGTTGACGACGACGGTTGCGATTCTATATCCAAGGCAATTGCGGAAAAGCTCGACTACGACTATATAGCAGAAGTTGTTTCAGAAAAGCTGCGCGTTTCGCTTGATATGTCTAACGGTTACGAACCCGATTACGACGAGATGGCAAACCGCATAGGCGAAAAAATCAGCGTTACCCCTGTCAGTGAAGACGCTATTGCGGACAGGGCTGCGGCAGTTCTCTCCAACTACCTGCCCGAAATCGACACGGACGAGATTGCAGACAAGGTAGCAAATCAAGTTCTCGCCGTATTCCCGGCAACGAAGCAGGATAACGAGGGCGAAGAGCTTGACCTCGACGCACTTGCAGATAAGGTTGCAGACAGGGTCGTAAGCTCACTTCCTCAAAAGGAAGAGGGCGAGGAAGAGGCGCTTCAGATAGAGCTTGACTATGAAGACCTTGCCGAAAAGGTAGCAAACCACGTAATAAGTTGCCTTCCCGAGGGCACGAACGGCGGAGAGGCGGTAGTTGTAAGTCAAACGGCGCAGATAAGCGAGGAGGACCTCGACAAGGTAGCCGACAAAATCACAAAAACATCCGGCGAGCGCTTCGACAGCGTAGATAAAGACCTTGAAGAAATAAAATCGTTGCTTGAAAGCGGAGTTAAGGTTGCAGAACTCGCACCCGCCGCGGCAGAGCAGACAATAACTGAAGACAATGAAGTATTGGTTACGGTTAGCGACATTATGTCGGAAACCGAAGAGTCGACTGACGAACAAACTTATGAGGATGACGATAACGACCCAAAAACGTTACCGTCCGAAGATGAAGAAAGTTTAGAGATCGGTGACGAGCTTTCGGAAACTTCGGGCGGAGTAGATTTCCTCAATATGATGAAATACAACCGGAGTTTCATTGCAAGAATAATTCAGGGCACCGATGACCAAAAGCAGTATTACGGCAGAATTAAACATGCCCTTTTAGGCTACAAAAAGGTCAATTCCAATATCGCGTGGGGCGCAGAGAGGTTCCACAAGGGCAGAGAAACGATTGCAAGGCTTAAAATTCGCGGCAAGACGCTTATTCTGTATCTTGCACTCGACCCCGCCGAGTTCCCCTATTCCGTGTACCACCACAAGGACGTATCCGACAACAAATCGTTGCACGGCACGCCTCTTTCGGTAAAGGTTATGAGCCCGCTCGGCGTCAAGAAAGCTATCCGCCTTATAGACGCTATGCTTGAAAAGCGCGACGGTATAAAAAGACCTATTCCCGAACGTGACTACACCGAAATGTATCCCTATGAAACCATAGAGGAGCTGATTGCGGACGGTCTTGTTCAGGACGTGAGAAAACCGTAAAAAATAAATTAAAGCGGGGGTTGAGTTGCAACCCCCGCATTTTATGTAAAAACATATTGTAACGACTAAATGGAGTAAAATTTTGGAACAGGCATCAGAGCAAAAAAAATCAAAGCCCAGGTCAAAGCTTACGCGCAGAATTATTCCCCGCGCAAAAAATAAGAACTCGGGCGAGGTCAAACCAAAGAGAGAGAAGAAAGTCAAACAAGAAAAGAAGGTACCTCAACCCAAACCCGTAAAAGCAAAGCAAAGCGGGCAGCTTCAACCCGTAAAAATCAAGCAAAACGCTAAACACCAACCCAAGGGCAAGAAGAGCTCCGCGGTAAAGATAGTATTTTTGGGCGGCGTAGGCGAGATAGGCAAAAATATGACGGCTATCGAGTGCGGCGACGACATAATAATTATCGACGCAGGCGCCATTTTCCCCACGGACGAAACGCCGGGGTTCGATTTAATCGTGCCGGATATTTCCTATCTTTTGGAGAATGCGAAAAGGGTGCGCGCCCTTATTTTAACGCACGGACACGAGGACCATATCGGCGGCGTGCCGTACCTTCTTAAGGAATTGAAGGTCCCCGTCATCGGCACCAAGCTCACACTTGCGCTCGTCGACAATAAACTAAGAGAGCACCGCTTAAACGATATTGACGAAGTGACCGTCACCCCGGGGCAGGTTATGAGCTTCGGGTGCTTTAAAATAAGGTTTATAAACGTAAACCACTCAATAGCGGGCTCGCTTGCCCTTGCAATTCAGACCCCGCAGGGCATTATAGTGCACAGCGGCGACTACAAGATAGACTTAACCCCCGTTGCGGGCGACCCTATAGATTTGAAAACGATAGCAGATATCGGCGCAGCGGGCGTGCTACTGTATATGGGCGAGAGCACCAATATCGAGCGCGCGGGCTTTACCATGAGTGAAACAGTTGTAGGAAACACTTTGGACAGACTGTTTGGCGAAAATTCGAAAAGGCGCATAATAATTGCGACCTTTGCCTCCAACGTGTACAGACTTCAACAAATTTTAGATATTTCGGCAAAGTACAAAAGAAAGGTCGCGCTCTCTGGCAGGAGTATGCTCTCCGTAGTGGAGGCGGCTGAAAAAATAGGGGAGATTAAAATTCCCCAGAACGTAATAGTGGACGTTTCCAAGATAAAAAATATGCGCGATGATGAAATAGTAGTCGTCTGCACGGGCAGTCAGGGCGAGCCGATGTCGGCGCTCACGCGCATGGCGGACGGCGAAAATTCTGCCGTATCCGTAGGCGTAAACGACACGGTAATAATTTCGGCAACGCCCATTCCGGGCAACGAAAAGCTCGTCTACCGCGTAATAAACAAGCTCTATAGGCGGGGCGCCGAAGTCGTGTACGAAAGTCTGCAAAATATCCACGTTTCGGGGCATGCGTGCAGGGAAGAGCATAAAATAATGCATAATCTTTTAAAACCCAGGTACTTTATCCCCGTTCACGGCGAGTACAGGCATCTAAAAAAGCACGCCCAACTTGCGCAGGAGCTTGGTATGAACGGTGGCAGAATAGTCATTCCCGACATAGGCAACTGTATAGAGATTTCCTCAAAAGGCATGAAAATGATTGAAAGCGTGCCCTCGGGCTCCCGCCTTATCGACGGCGAGGGCATAGAGGACGAAAAGGCGAGTGTAGTTTTAGACGACAGACGCCAGCTCTCCGAAGAGGGGCTGTTTATCGTTTCGGTTGCCGTCTCCGGCGGCGAAGTGGTGGGCGAGCCCGCAATAAATTCCCGCGGGTTCGTGTTCGATTTCCATCGAGACTATAACAAGGAAATGCGCGAGGTCATCAGAAGGGCAATAGACAGTTACGACCTCTCGCGCGGCACGACGGACGAGTTAAAGCGCATAATTAAGCGTTCACTCAAAAATTATTTATTCAAAAAGACAAAACAGTCTCCCATGATTGTACCCGTAGTGGTTGAACTTTAAATTATGTTTGATTACGCCCACAAGGACACGAGCGGTGGAGAGAGGCAAACTCCCACCGCAAAACTCAATATCCCCGCCCTCGACGACGGTATAAAGCAGCTTCGCAAAAACGCGTTCGAAAGGGAAATCCCCACCTCGGACGATGAAACGCTGTGCGTTCTTTTGACCCTTGCAAAGGGCATAAACCCGCGCAGAATATTGGAACTCGGCACGGCGACGGGTATTTCGGGGCTCGCCATGCTCAAAGCCTGCCCAAAGGCAAAGCTTGTAACGATTGAAAAAAACGAGGGATTTTTTATAGAGGCGGTACAAAATTTCAAAAATTCCGGCATGGAAAGCAGAGTTACGGCAATTTTTGGCGACGCGGGCGAGGAAATTTTAAAGCTTGAAAAAAACAGCTTCGACTTGATTTTTCTCGACTGCGCAAAAGTTCAGTACGTAAAATATCTGCCAGCCTTAAAAAATCTATTAAAGGACGGAGGAACGCTCATTGCCGACGATATTCTCTTATTCGGCTATATTACGGGCGAGGCGGAAGTACCAAAAAAGCGCAAAATGCTTGTGGAGCATATAAAGGAATATATTTCGGCGGTTCAATCTGACAAAGACTTTACAACGAGTATTCTGAACGTTGGCAACGGACTCGCCGTAAGCGTAAAAGGTTAATATGAAAGTCGAACTTCTCGCCCCTGCGGGCAACTTTTCAAAACTTAAAACGGCGCTGTACTTCGGCGCGGACGCGTGCTATATAGGGGGCAAAGATTTTTCTTTGCGCTCTTTTGCCGATAATTTCGGCAGAGACGAGATAATTTCGGCGGTAAATCACGCCCATAGCTTTAACAAAAAGGTGTATATAGCCGTAAATATTTTTGCAAAGAACGCGGATTTTAAACTGCTTTCGGACTATCTCTCGTTTTTAAACGATACGGGCGCGGACGGGCTTATTATTTCGGACAGCGGAGTATTTGCGTGCGCAAAAAAATACGCGCCCAAGCTCGATATACATATTTCAACGCAGGCGAACTTAACCAACAAGCACGCCGTAAAATTCTGGGCGGAGCAGGGCGCGACGAGAGCAGTGCTCGCAAGGGAATTATCTTTAGAAGAAATTGCCGAAATTCACGATTTCGTGCCCGAAATCGAGCTTGAAGCCTTCGTTCACGGCGCAATGTGTATATCCTATTCGGGCAGGTGTCTACTTTCCAACTATCTCTCGGGCAGGGAGAGCAACCGCGGCGAGTGCGTTCAGGCTTGCAGGTGGAACTATCAAATCCGCAAGTCGGACAACCTCTCGGACAGCGGTTGGCTGGATATGGAAGAGGATAACAGGGGCACGTATATTCTCAACTCCAAGGACCTTAATATGTCCGCATACCTGAATAAAATGGCGGAGGCGGGCGTGTGCTCCTTTAAAATAGAGGGCAGAATGAAGTCGGAATATTACCTTGCAACGGTCATAAACGCCTACCGCAGGTGCATAGACGGAGGCTTTACGCCCCTTATCGAGCGCGAGCTTTTAACTGCCGCCCACCGCGACTATACCACGGCGTACACCTTGGGCTCGAACGATAAAACGGTAAACTACACCGACAGTCAAACTAAGGGCGACTGTGACTATATAGGCAATATAATTTCGGGCGGGGATAAGACGGCGGTTATCGAAATGCGCACGCGGTTCAAGGTCGGCGACGAGCTTGAAATTCTCTCTCCCACCCAAAACTTTTTAAAGACCTTCAAAGTTGAAAAGGCTTTCACAAGCGCGGGCGAGCAGGTTGAAGACTGCAAGCTTGTTCAGGAAAATTATACCGTAAACTGCCCGTACACCCTTTCGGCGGGCGACATAGTAAGGCGCAGAAAATAATGGACTATATTTGCAAAAAAATCAACAATAAAAACGCAGTCGTAAGCGTGCCCGGTTCAAAGTCGGTGACAGCGCGCGCAATGCTGCTTGCGGCAATAGCGGAGGGGACAAGCACCCTCTACGGCGTGAGCCTCTGCGACGACTGTATGACCTTTTTAAACTGCCTTAAAGCCCTCGGAATAAAGAGCGAACTTGTCGGCGACACCCTCAAAATAGAGGGTTGCGGCGGAAAACTCGAAATTTCTGAGGCTGAAATCGACGTGGGAAATGCGGGCACGGCGGCGCGGTTTATTCCCGCATTTTTGGCTTTCCAAAGGGGCAAATTTACCGTTAAATGCTCCGAACAGATGAAAAGGCGTCCGGTCGCGCCCCTCGTTGAAGCGTTAAAGGCGCTCGGTGCAAAAATTACTTTTTTAGAGAACGAAAACTGTTTCCCATTCGAAATTATAGGCGGTATTTCCTCGTACGAGGTCGAAGTCGACATACAAAAGAGCAGTCAATTTCTCTCCGCGCTGTTAATTTCGGCGGTGTGCGCAAAGAAACCCGTCAGGATAAAGCGGAAGGGCGCGCACGGCATGGGATATGTGAATATGACCCTCGATATGATGTGGTCTTTCGGCGTAACCGTCAAAGAAAATGGCAATATATATGAAGTTTTCGGCAATTACACCCCTAAAAAATACGATATCGAGCCGGATATTTCCGCCGCGTGCTACTTCTACGCTATGAACAGGCTCCTCGGCACGGATATAAAGGTAAAAGGGTTGATGCCTCACAGTATGCAGAGCGACGGTAAATTTATTCAAATCATAAAAACCTTCGACGGCGGCAAAATAGATATGGGAAGTTTTTCCGACCAGGCTCTTACAATGGCGGCTTGCGCACCGTTTTTTAAAAGCCCGACCGAAATATGCGGAGTTGCGCATATTCGCGGACAGGAGTGCGACAGGATTTCGGCAATTTGCGAAAACCTCAAAAATGCGGGCGTCAAGTGCGAGGAAAAAGAGGACGGGGTAATTATCTATCCCTCTGAATTCAACCCCGTAAAAATCAAGACCTTCGGCGACCACCGCGTTGCAATGAGCTTTGCCGTTGCGGGGCTTGCAAGCGAGGGAGTAGTTATAGAAAACGCCGAGGTCTGCTCCAAGACCTTCCCGGATTATTTTGAAATACTCGAAGGCTTATGGAAAGAATAATAGTTCACTCCGATTTAAATAATTTTTACGCCTCGGTAGAGCGAATTTTGAACCCCGACCTTGCGGGCAAGCCGATTGCGGTTTGCGGCAGCAAGGAGGAGCGCAGGGGAATAGTGCTTGCTAAAAGCGAGGAAGCAAAGAAATTCGGCGTAAAGACGGGCGACACTATTTGGCAGGCGCAGAAAAAGTGCCCCTACCTTGTGACCGTTCCGCCCCATTTCAAGGAATATATGCACTATTCCGTAAAGGTAAAGGAAATTTACGCACAGTTCACCGACCTTATCGAAAGCTACGGCATAGACGAGTGCTGGCTGGACTTAACGCGCTCTACAAAGGTTTTGCCGCCTTTTGCGGATATGTACACGCAAAGGGATGGCGGAAGGTGCTATTCTCCCGAATATCTGCGCTTTATCGGCGACTTTATAAGAAATGAAGTTAAGAGCAAACTGAATCTTACCGTCTCTTGCGGAGTTTCCTTCAACAAGGTGTTTGCCAAGCTCGGTTCGGACTTAAAAAAGCCCGACGGAACGACGGTTATAGGCAAAGTCAACTTTGAAAAAGTAGTCGCAGGTCTGCCCGTAGAGGATTTGTTATACGTCGGCAAGGCGACCGCCTACAAACTGCACGCGATAGGGCTTCCCACGATAGGAAAATTGGCGGCGGCGGACGATGAGGAAATAAAACGGCTGTTCGGCAAAAACGGTCAGACTCTCTTAAAATACGCCCGCGGCGAGGATACGGAAGAAGTCAAGCATATGGACGAAAAGCGGGTGTATAAGTCTATCGGCAATTCCTGCACCTATGCCGAGGACATAACCGACTACGATAGGGCGGAGCGGCTCTTATACGTGCTTGCGGAGAGCGTCGCCTCAAGGCTCCGTGAAAGCGGGCAGGGGCTTGCGGACACCGTACACCTTTGGGTTCGCTACGGAAATTTAACGGACATTTCGGTGCAGAAAAAGGTGCGTCATACCGCGCTGTGCGGCGAAATTGCAAGACACGCTTTCGTGCTTTTTAAGGAAAACGTAAAACCGCCCTTTTCGGTGCGCTCTCTCGGCATAACTGTCTCGGGGTTTGACAACGGCACCTCGCAGATAACCTTGGACGAGGCGTGCGGCAACTATAAAAAGCTCGAAGCCGTTGAAAAATGCGTAGATAAAATACGCAAAAAGCACGGGTACGACAAACTCCAGCGCGGAATTATCGCCGAAGAGCCCGAGCAAATGAAAAGCGATATAAAAAATTCCCACCTCATAAAGCCTGCAAATTTCACACCTCCCGAAGACGATATTTAATTCCGCGCCTCCCGCGCGGAATTTTATTTTATTGCAACATATTCTTGCAATTGATGCCCGTATATGATACAATAATAAAGATTTTTATTTGCGCACCATGTGGAGAAAATTATGGCAAAGTACATTTTCGTAACGGGCGGAGTTGTGTCGGGACTCGGCAAGGGCATAACGGCGGCTTCGCTTGGCAGACTTTTAAAGTGCAGGGGTTACAAAGTAGCCTCTCAAAAGCTTGACCCGTATATAAATATCGACCCCGGCACGATGAGCCCCTATCAGCACGGCGAAGTTTTCGTAACCGACGACGGTGCTGAAACCGACCTCGATTTGGGGCACTACGAAAGGTTCATAGACGAAAATTTAAACAGATATTCCAACCTTACCACGGGCAAGGTCTATTGGAACGTCTTAAATAAAGAGCGCAACGGCGAATATCTCGGACAGACTGTGCAGGTAATTCCCCACGTAACCAACGAGATTAAGTCCTTCATCTACAACGTCGGCAAAACGAGCAACGCGGACGTAGTAATAACCGAAATAGGCGGAACCATAGGCGACATCGAAAGTCAGCCCTTTATCGAGGCGATAAGGCAGGTTTCAAGAGAGGTAGGCAGGGACAACTGCTGTTTTATCCACGTCACCCTCGTGCCCTACATTTCGGGGTCGGAGGAGTTCAAATCCAAGCCCACCCAGCACTCCGTCAAAGAATTGCAGGGCATGGGCATAAATCCCGATATAATTATGGCAAGAGTGGATACGCCGCTTCCCGCCGACGTAAAGGCAAAAATCGCGATGTTCTGCAACGTCGCGCCAGAGTGCTGTATAGAGAATATGACTCTTCCCTCGCTCTACGAGTGCCCCACGATGTTAGAGGAGAGCAACTTTTCGGAGATTGTCTGCAAAATTTTAAAGCTTGACCCCCGTGTCATCGACCTTACCGAGTGGAATAAGATGTTAAAGAGCATTAAAACGAGCAAAAAAAGTGTAAAAATTGCTCTGTGCGGAAAGTACGTTCAGCTCCACGACGCATATCTTTCGGTTGCGGAAGCCCTTTCGCACGCGGGGTATGCAAACGGTGCGAAGGTGGAAATCAAGTGGATTGACACCGAGGAGATAACAGAGAAAAACGCTTCCGAATTTTTCGGCGACGTTCAGGGAATATTAGTTCCCGGCGGGTTCGGCAACAGGGGAGTAGAGGGCAAAATTGCCTGCGCAAAATACGCGCGTGAAAACAATATTCCGTATCTGGGCATATGTTTAGGTATGCAGACGGCGGTTATAGAGTTTGCAAGAAACGTTTTGGGCTACAAGGACGCAAACTCTTCGGAGTTTAATTCGGGCAGCAGTCACTGCGTAATAGATTTAATGCCCGACCAGCACGGTGTGAAGATGGGCGGAACTATGCGCCTCGGGGCATATCCCTGCAAGGTTACGGGCAAAATGATGAGGAAGGCGTACGGCACGGACGAGATTTCCGAACGCCACCGCCACAGATACGAGTTCAACAACGACTTTAAAGAAGAGCTTGAAAAGGCGGGTATGTGCGTTGCGGGTACTTCGCCCGACGGCTCTTTGGTTGAAGCGGTTGAAATCCCCGCAAACGACTTTTTCGTCGCCGTGCAGTTCCACCCCGAATTCAAGTCCCGTCCGCAGTCGGCGCATCCGCTTTTCAGTGAATTTATAAAATATTCATTGAAATATAAAAAATAGCTTCTTGTCTTATAAACGGCGCATTTCTTCGTTGCACTACGTTTTCCTAACTCATTTACGGGTAGTAAACTCGTGTCGGAAAGCCTCGTGCGCC
>JAFLVP010000017.1 GCA_022508265.1 Clostridiales bacterium | reverse complement strand
GAAGCTTGCCCTTGGTGTTGGGAAGCTGCCAGAACTTCGTGCCGTAGATGGTGTTATTTTCGCAGATATATACGTAGTCCGCGTCCTTGCTGATGGGTAAATCGGAGCAGTCGGGAATATAAGTGAAATTCTTATCCTCGGACGAAGCTATTTTGTTTGCTTTTCCGTACAACTGCGCCTCTTCGTACGCCTTCTTTGCCCAGCGGCCGGTAACAATGTAGTCGGCTACGCCCTTTTTCATAAGGTTCATGGGAACTGCCGCAAACTGCTGCGTTGCGCCGCCCTGCAGGAACAGAATTTTGTAGTTTGCGGGAACCTTTAAAAGCTCTCTCAAATCCTGCTCGGTTTCATTGATGATGTCGTCGAACATCTTGGAGCGGTGGCTCATCTCCATTACGGACATGCCGCAACCCCTGTAGTTCATCATCTCCGCTGCCGCCTCGCGCAGAACCTCTTCGGGAAGCACTGCGGGACCCGCGGAAAAGTTGTAAATTCTTCCATCTGACATATTTCGTCTCCTTTACGTTCACGGTTGTATTTTTTTTGTTTTAATGAACGTTTTTATGATAAAATCGATATTTATCATTCCTCATAAATATACCATAGACAAATACCGTTGTCAACATCTTACGCACAAATTGCACTCTGCGCAACCAAATTCACAAGTTAACATTAAATCATTCTTTTTCATAAATTTTTAGTTAAAAAATAGCGGAGCGAGCCGCCGTTTTCAATTTTAATTCACCGAATTGTTGTCATTTAGTAGTTTCTTATCTCGTTGATAATGATTTTTTGCTTTTTGGGTCCTACCGGCCTATCATATATCGTAAATTCAACCGTATAGCCGTCTATACGGTGCGAAATAATATAATCGTATAAAAAATCAAATTCCGGAATATCGGATAACCGTTTGTCGAAAATGTCCGTAGAAAGCTCAAATTCTGCTTTCCCGTGATACATTGTACGGTGGTCTAAATTGCTATCGGTAGTTGCGCAAATCCGTACAGACGTGCCCGCAATTTCAACCGCCCCCAACAGCAGTTTATTTTTATACGTATGAATGGAAACGGCGACAATAACCCGACCCGAAAAGTTTTGTGCTTTTTCAAAGCACTCGTCAGCTGAACGAACGTAAAAGTACGCACTGTTGCTGTGTTCTGCGTCCCTTACGATATACAATTCCTCCGTATTCTTCGCAAAAAACTCAAGCATACTTTTTTTATCCGTCTTGTCGACGAAAATTTCGGGGACACGGTTTAAGTCCAACGCTAAAATCTTGTTTTTGCTTTGCTCTTTGGTTTTAATCTTTTCTTGCATTTTTCCCTCTGATATTATCGCTTGCAAACAGGGCGCAGAAATCACCGCACATTGTACATTTTTTTGTTTCGTCTGCTTTATATCTTTGTAATGCCTCTTTCGTCATTTCCGGCACTATAGCCGCCTGCATTGTTCCGCGGCAACCAACTATACTTCTCTCTTTTGCCATTGAGTAATCCAAACCAATATCGCCCGTTCGTGCAATATATCCGCTGTGTGCCGCGATTTTTGCACTTATAACTGCTTCTTTTAAGTCGTCGTGAGAAGGCAACCCCAAATGCTCCGATCTGGAGACTGCCGTAACGAAATCGGCGCCTGCCGCAACCGCCGTTGCCGCGGCGATTGCGGAAGATACGTGGTCAAACCCCAACGCGCTGTCTGTCGATACCGTAAGCACCCTGTAGGGGGCTTTGCAGACGGCTTTGGATTTTTTGACCACTTCGGGTATCAAATTGACAGGACAATGCCCGATTCCTTCCACTATGCATGCGACGCCCTTTTCTTTTGCCATCGCAACCAAATCCGCATTGCGGCGTATTTCTTCCCAGTACATTGTATTTTCGTGTACCGCATCGTATATGTTGGCCGGACGATAAACTGCACCCAAACTCAACGTAACGCCGTATGCTTTGGCAATTTCAAGTATCTTATCAAAATACGTAAAATAAAAGTTTTCACAGCCCGTTTTCTGTATGTTCTCCAAAACCATTGTTCCGCCCCGGCTGGTGCACGGAATAACACGGTTGCTTTTTTCAAAGTATAGCAGGTCTTTTTTCAGACAGCTTGCATGAATTGTCATCATATCGATGCCGAGCTTTGCTTTTTGTTCAATACCGTTTAAAACGTCTGTTTCCGTAAAACAATCCCTCTCCCCGTAACGAGCTTTTGCCGCCACGTCGTAAACGGCGATAGAGGATACGGGTATGTCGGTTTCTTCGATAATTTGTTTTTGCACATCATAATTTTTAGGCGTCAAGGTGTGGTCTATTACGATGTCTGCGCCGTATTTTTGTGCAAGCTTTGCCTTTTGCACCTCGGTTTGTATGCAATCCTCCTCTCTGCTTATGCCTACGCTTGCCAAAACTCTCGGATATTGCCCGTCGCCCGCAAGCAGCTTCTTTTCTCTTTTTACATTGCCTATAACTATCTTCATACTGTTGATTTTTTCCTTAAAATTTTTTATCGTGCAGCTTGCGCTTTGCTCGGACACTCCGCATAAGGCGCCAATTTGTTTTTGTGTGAAAAGCTTGACATGCTCTTTAAAATAGTCGCACGTTTCGTGGCTATACAGCGCTTTGCCCCGCACCAGCTTCAACTCTCGGCTTATTATACTCCGACGTCTCGAAGATTTTTGCCGGAAGAAACTTTGTTTTTGTACTTTTATATAGAGCGGATTTTGGGCAAACTTAAAGGTTTTTATAAAAAACTTTTAACTTTTTTTATTTTATCACAATCTGCTGTGTTTTTCAAGGTTTTAAGCAATCTTATTGCTTTGTCAGTTATTATCATTACTTGTCCGCAAAAAGAAAACCCAACCCGAACTTTCGTTCGTCTTGGGTTTTTGATGGTACACCCGACAGGAGTTTGCGCATCATTATCTGAACTTTTTTACAATAAAGTGCGCAAAGCTTCGCGCCGTCTGGCGCTCGCACGAACGGCAGGTTCTCACAGGTTCGGGCTATATACAAATGCGGCAAACACGCAAAAGCATGTTCGCCGCATTTGGTACACCCGACAGGAGTCGAACCTGCGCAAAACCCGCCTCCGGAGGGCGGTGCTCTATCCACTGAGCTACGGGTGTAAATAATAAAAATGCGGATTTAATTTTAATAAGCGCTATCATTATACCATAATTCAAAATAATTGCAAATAGTATTTAAGCGTGATATAATTATTTTAATTTCTTAAAAAGAGGAAAAAATGTCGCAGAAAACAGTTGTCGTGGGGATGAGCGGAGGAGTAGATTCTTCGGTTGCCGCATATCTTCTTAAACGGCAGGGTTACAACGTAATAGGTCTTTTTATGATGAACTGGGAAGAGGACGATAAGGACGGCGCGTGTACGGCGGACGGAGACTATGCCGACGTCAGAAGGGTTTGCGCCGCGCTGGATATCCCCTACTACTCGGTAAACTTTGCCGAGCAGTACCAAGATAGGGTGTTCTCATACTTCCTTTCCGAGTACAAGGCGGGCAGAACCCCCAACCCCGACGTTTTGTGCAACCGCGAGATAAAGTTCGGACCTTTCCGCGAGTACGCTATGAGTATGGGCGCGGACTATATTGCTACGGGCCACTACTGCGGAATTGAACATAAAAACGGAAAGACCCGACTTTTGAAAGCCAAGGATAACGGCAAGGATCAGACCTATTTTTTAAATCAGGTGCGCGAGGAGCAGCTTAAAAACGTAATCTTTCCGCTTGCCGACCTCGACAAGTCGGAAGTCAGAAAAATTGCGCTCGAGAACAATCTTGCCACGGCGGGCAAAAAGGACTCTACGGGTATCTGCTTTATCGGCGAGCGAAACTTCCGTAAATTTTTGCAAAATTATCTTCCTGCACAGTCGGGCGAGATAAGAACGCTCGATAACAAAGTAGTCGGCGAACACATAGGTCTTATGTACTACACAATAGGTCAGCGCAAAGGGCTCGATTTGGGTGGTGTACGCGGCGAAGAAGGCCGATGGTTCGTCGTGAAAAAAGATATACAGAACAACATTTTATATGTTTCACACGGCGACGAAAGCCCCCTCTATTCCAGGGCTTGCGAGGTGTCAAACCTCAATTGGATAGGATATATGCCTCAACTAACGATAAATTGCACCGCAAAATTCAGATACCGTCAACCCGAACAGGCCGTGAAACTTCTCCTTACGGACGGCGGGGCAAAAGTTGAATTTGCCGAACCTCAACGCGCCGTAACCGAAGGGCAATACGCGGTATTCTATGACGAGACAGCCTGCCTCGGCGGCGGCGTTATAGAAAAGGTTATATATTGATAATTAAAGCCCGACGGTATTTGCCGTCGGGCTTAATTTTATTACAATCTTATTTAAACATGTGAATAAAGAAAAACGGTCCGGTGTATTGTTTATACGCTTTCATATCCTTTATCGGACATACGCTGTTTATAGCGTCAATCAATTTCGTGGCTTCTTCTGATTTCCAGCTCTTTCTCGGAGAACAGAAAACCAAACATCCCCTTGTCAGCTTGCACTGTAACCAAAGATTTCCGCTGCCTATGCCGAATTCCGCCGTTTGAAATTCCGAAAGACTGATTTCATAACTTTTTTCGGCGTCTTTTTTGGGAGTGCAAATCATTTTTCCGTCTGACAGCTCCACTTCATACTCCGTCCATTTGCCACCCGGCAAATAGGGACTTGTCTCCCCCAAAATTAACGTGAACTTATTCATTTCCTTCCTCCCTTCGTGATATATTTAAATTATAGTCTAATTTATGACTATTGTCAACAATAAGGCTTTATTTTATTGTGAGCGATATAATTGAATACGTGGAAAATTAAGCAAAGCGCGTTGCGACCGTGGTCGCAACGCGCTTTTCATCAACTTTCTTATATTAACCCGTTTTGGCGAGTTTTTTGTTCTTTTTGAGCTCCTTTTCGAGCTCTTCACACGTTTCCGTGAACTCCTGCTCCGTTCCGAGGACTTCAACGCCGTCCAGAATATTTTGCAGTTTGTATTCCGTATTCAGATATTTAATTGTCTGAAAGCCGATAACCGCCGTGAGCGTTCCGTTCGTCAAGCCTTGCACCGAGCTGTCCACGAGCACGGAAATTGCCGTGCCGAGAATGGGAATACCTCTGACGGCGTCGCCCATGGTGCGGGCAATTCCGTTACCGATTTTCATACCGCCGAGCCCGTAGGCAACGAACGAGTTGCGGAGCACCGCGCCGAAAATCTTTACAAGTTTGGCGTCCGACGGGCGGAAGCCGTACAAGAACACAATGTCCTTTATCATTTGCAGGTTGACTACCGCAACGAGCATTGCGTCCGTCTTGTTGCTCTGCGAAAGCGCGGAGTATGCCGCCGATTTTAAAGAACATTTGAAGATAATCTCTTTGGCGCTCGCCTTTACCGAGCCCTTATACAGGTTTGTAAGCTGTTCTTTAATAATTTTATCGTCGTTGGCTTTAACGCCACGCTCCAGCTGTGCAACCACTCTGTCGTCGTACCAGCCAACACCGGCGACGTTGTCGCAGATGTCCACTATTTTTTCGGCAATCTGGCGCCTTAACGCCTTATTTTTGCGCTTTGCCTTTGCAGCCGTCTTGTAGTTTACGTTGGTTACGAAATAGTCGGATTTCAAAACTTTGACGACGGGCACTATGTAAAACACTATAAAAATAATAACCGAAACGCCCGCTGCACCGTAGCCTGCGTACTCGTTGATTTCCCAAATTTCTTTGGAAATAGAGAACAGACACCACACGAAGAACAAGCCTATGAGAACGGCGAACGCGCGAAGAAGAAATGTTGCGCCCTTGGTGTTTTCACGCTTGACGTGCTTTTCCTCGTACTCGTATATCGTCATCTTATCGACGAGAAATTCTTCTGTCTTTTTATCTTTCTTTTTCATAAGTTTTTCCTCTTGTTTATTGCCTACAAATCTATCGAAAACGAGTATATCTCGCTCTTGCTTACTCCTCTGTCCTTTGCCGCCTGTTTTACGGCGTCTTTTTTGCTCATTCCCCCCGACATATAGTGGAGTATATGCTCTTTTTCGCTCAATTTACAGAGGGGGTTTTCCTCCTCTTCCGCGCCTTCTACAACAAGCACGAACTCCCCCCTCTTTTCGCCGTTAAAACCGTCTGCAAGCATAAAGGGAATTGCCTCCTCGTGCAGCTTGGTTATCTCCCTTACAAGGCACGCCTTGCGGTTGCCGAATACCTCGTAAATCGAGCATATGTGGGGGGCAATGTCCTGCGGAGCGACGTGAAAGACGAGGGTTGACTGAACGGTTTTGAACTTTTGGAGAAGCTCTTTCCGTGCTCCAGCCTTGTCGGGAAGGAAGCCTACAAAGGTAAATCTGTCGCACGTAAGTCCCGATAGAATAAGTGCGGAGAGCGCGGCGTTCGCGCCGGGTATAACGGTGTATTCAACGCCCGCTTTTTTAAGCTCTTCGCATACAATGTTTCCGGGGTCGGAAATTACGGGCATTCCCGCGTCCGAAATTACGGCGACCTGCTTTCCCTGAACGGCGTCCGAAATTATCTTTTCAGCCGCCTCCCGCTCGTTGAATTTGTGACAGGCTTTTAAGGGCTTTTTTATATCGTATGCGTTAAGTAGCACCATTGAGTGACGGGTGTCCTCGCAGTAGATTACGTCTGCAGAGCGCAGAACTTCGAGCGCGCGCAGAGTTATATCCTTTAAATTACCTATGGGTGTTGCCACGAAGTAGACCATTTTACCTCCCGTTGACGAGCGTGGGCAGTACTTCCACTCCCTCTTTGCCGCCCTTGACCGCCTCCACCATTATTATATAGGGTTTATCCCCCTCGGCGCCGCTGACAAACTGAATACGCTTGGGCTCAAGCCCTCTCTTTTTTAAAAGAAAAATAAGCTCTGCCGCCCTGTCCGCACGGTTCAAAAGCGCCACCCTTCCGCCGAATTTGAGTTTATAAAAGGCTACGTCTATGATTTCGGGGAGGGTAAGTGTTATTTCCTTTCTGCACACCGCCTTTTCATATACGGCATTTTCAAACCCGCCCCGCTCGTACGGGGGGTTGCACAAAATAAGCGAAAATCTGTCGTTGAACTGACTTCCTATATCCTGCAGCCGCGTGCAGAAAATTTCGCAATTGAAAGAGTTAAATTCTGCCGTGCGCCTTGACATATCGGCAAGCTCTTTTTGCATTTCAAAGAGCGTCAAGCTGTTTATTTCGGGGTGCAGACACAAAAAATGAAAGCCGACCACCCCGCTCCCCGAGCAGAAATCGGCAACGTTGTCGCCGAATTTTGCGCGCGCAAATAAGGACAGCAGAATACTGTCGGAAGTAAAGCGGTACAAATTTATATTTTGTATTATCTTTTTGTCGAGGTAAAACTCCTCTAATACTTCGCCCTCTTTAAGCTCAATCATTTTATAACTGTCTGCGCAGAACAAGGCGCACGCAAAAATGCACTTTTTATTTCCTTTTAAAAACAAAAAAGCGGAGTTCCCCTCCGCTTTCTCGCCTTTTTTGATTAGTCAGCGTGAATTGCACCCGTAGGGCAAGCATCCTCGCAAGCGCCGCAGTCGATGCAAACGTCGGGATCAACAACGTACTTGTCGGGACCTTCGGAAATTGCTTCAACGGGGCAAGTGCCTGCGCATGCGCCGCAGCTTACGCACTCGTCAGAAATTTTGTGTGCCATAATCTTCCTCCATTTTTAATACGTACTGCGCCGCAAAGGGTGTCAACCCTATGGCGCTTGTTGATATATTATATCACAACTTTGCCGTTCTGTAAAGTGGTTGAATTAAAATTTTTAATTTTACGACTCGTCGGTTTCCGTTTCGTCCTCTTCTTCCTTGGCGGGCTGAGCGGGTTTTTTGAATTTCAGCTCGGACAAAGGGTAATCTTTATAGACGATACTGTCCTTTGCCGCGTCCTCTATTCTGACCCGCACGAGCATTTTGAGCATATTTACGTTTACGACCGTGCCCTTGCCGTCGGGCGAGATCACTTCGCTGCCCAACTTGGGAACGCGCTTGTAGGCTTCGGCGTAGTAGTCGTTTTCATAGGAAAGACAGCACATAAGCCTGCCGCAAAGCCCCGAAATTTTTCCGGGGTTCAGGGAAAGACCCTGATTTTTTGCCATTTTTATGGAAACTTTCTTAATGTCGGGCATACAGCTTGAACAGCAGCACTCCCTTCCGCAGGGTGCAAGCCCGCCGAGAATTTTAATTTCGTCGCGTATTCCCACCTGTCTCAACTCTATTCGCATGCGGAAGGTGGAGGAGAGCTCCTTTACAAGCTCGCGAAAGTCCACTCTCTGGGGTGCAGAATAGTAAAATATGGCTTTTGCCCCGTCGAACGCAAATTCGCAGTCGATGAGCTTCATATTCAACCCGTGCTTTTCGATTTTTTCGCGCACGGTTGCCATTGCCTCGTCCTTTTTCTCGATGTTTTTGCGATGAGTTGCCTCATCTCTTTCGTTTGCAATACGAATAACGGGCTTTAAGGGAAGTACAAGCTTGTCGTCACTCACCTCCGAACGGGGAATCACCACGGTTGCGTACTCCACCCCGCGGGAGGTCTCCACAATTACGCCCTTGCCCTGTTTATAATTGCCCTTGCCGGGGGCGAAGTAATAGACCTTGCCGCCCTCTTTAAAGGTTACTCCTATAATTTCTGCCATTTATCGTTCTCCTCTATGACGCCAAGCATAAAATCGTACAACAGCCCCTGAAAAAAGGCGTTGAACCTGACGTCTGCGTTTGCGCCGTTCAGCTTTTCAAGCGCAAATATAAGCGCAGGTTTTTTTAAGACCCCCGCAAGTTCCCCTCCCTCCGTCAATGCCGTGAAATACAGCCTCTGCATTTCGGAGAGAAGTTCCGTCTTATATTTAGTATCCCCAAATTCGGCGGCAATTTGCCCAACTTCGCCAACTTGGGTTGTAAAACATATTTTCTTGGCGGCGGCGCGGATTTCCGAATACCAACCGCCCTCAACGATATTTTCCGCCGCGCCGAAGTATCCGTTTGCGCTCGCGGCCGCCTCTCTGTTGAGCTCGCTGTGACCCTTCCTTTCAAGCGCTTCAAAGATTTCCCGTTCGGAAAAGGGGGGTATCTCCAACAGCTTTACGCGCGATTTGACCGTGTCGAGCACGGGCGCAAGCGAGGTAACGCCCAAAAGGTAATGTATGCCTTCAAGCGGCTCCTCCAAGGATTTTAAAAGCTTGTTCTGTATGAGCGCAGAGGCGGTGTCGAACCCGCAGATTATATACAGCTTTTTATCTCCCTCTACGGGGCGGAGTGCGCTGTCCTCAATAATTTCCGCCGCGCCGTCCGCCATAAATTTCTTACCGGCTTCGGGGTAGACCCTTAAATCGGGATAGCTTTCGTTTAAAATTCTGTGACAAAGCGTACTGCCCTTTTCCGCACCGAAAAATTCGAGAGCAAAGAGCTTTAACGCGTCGCGCATATTTTTTGCGTCTTCGAAATGCAGCATATACGCATGGGAGAGCTTGCCTCCCTGCCTGTCTCCCGACAGTATTCTGTATGCGGTTGTACTCTTTATCAGTTTTTCCATTTTTAATCTGCAAAATATGCGGTATTTGCCACATATATAGGGGGCAATTGTGTTTTTTGCGGTTGTATTCGGTGTTTTAAATTATGTTTCTCTCTTTTAAAATGCGCCTTATGTTTTCTGCCGTCTCGAACTTGCTTCCATCGCATTGAACGGCACATATTCGGGGGTATTTTGTCAAAAGCGACCTGTATCCCGCATAGACCTTTTCGTGAAATTCAATGCCCATGCTCTCTATTCTGTCGCCCTCGTCTGCGCCGTGTTTTCTGTTGAACGCTTCCGTCGGAGAGATGTCGAGAAAAAGGGTTAAGTCGGGAGAATATTTTTCAAGTGCAACATTGTTTATTGCGGCAATATATTCCTCGCCGAGCCCCCTTGCATAGCCCTGATAGGCAAAGGAGGAATCTACAAACCTGTCGCAGATTACGAGCTTTCCGCAATTGAGCGCGGGCTCTACAACCTCTTTAAGGTGCTGAACCCTTGCCGCCGCGTACAAAAGCGCTTCGCACTCGTCGCACATCTCTCTATATTTTCCGTTTAAAATTATCTTGCGTATATCCTCCGAAATATCGCTTCCGCCCGGTTCGCGCGTCATAATGAAGTCCGCGCCGATCGAAGTAAGATATTCCGCAAGCAATTTAAGCTGGGTACTCTTGCCGGAGCCTTCACACCCCTCTACGGTAACGAATTTGCCTCTCATCTCTTTACAACCCATATTTTGCCGTCTACAACACCAAAAGTTGCTTTTGCCGCAGACAGCACCTCTATTACTTCTTTTGTTATCATTTCGCCCGCAACAATTACGGGAATACACGGCGGAGTAATTCCTGCGCCCTCTGCGCACATTCTGCCCACCGCATTTTTAAAGGGGATAAGCTCGCGCTTTCTCTTGAGCGCGTACTGAAAGCTGAAAGTGCGGTCGTTTTTGGGAATTGACGGGCGCTCAATATACGTTCCTTTCAGCTTTTTGTTGGAAACTACGGAGGATATTGCGTTATTTAAGCTGTTTAATTCCGCCAAAGTCGTCATAACCGACACGTAAAAAATTATATATCTTCCGTCCGAAAGCTCGGCGTAAAATCCCTTCTTTTCAAGTCTCTTTGCAGCCTTGTCCGCGCAAATTCCCTTTGCGGAAAAATCTACAACTATTTTCGTCCAGTCGTCCGTTGGCAAAACGGGTAAAACGCACTTTTCACGAAAAGCTTTTACCGCCTCGATTGTGTCGGTTAACACTTTTTCGTTGTTTTTTACAAATTTAATTCCGTACTCCACGGACGCCATGATGGGATAGCTCGGCGAAGTGGTGCGGAAGATATTCAGCCCTTCTTCGAGCGCGGGAATAAGCTCTTTATTGTTTACCGAAACGACCGCGCCCTGTGTTAAAACGGGCAGGCTTTTGTGCGCTCCGTCCACCCATAAATCTGCGTAAACTCCGGCATATCCCCGCCTGTTTTGCTCAAAAGCGAGGTGCGAGCCGTGCGCTCCGTCCACAATTAAAAGCCTTTTATTTTTCTTTAAAATTTCAGAATACTCTTTGAGCGGAGCGACCCTGCCGTAGTAGTCGGGCGAGGTCACTATCATAGCGCCTATCGTTATATCGTTTTCTATAAGCTCGCGAATTAGCTCGGGCGCGGGGGGCGTCATAAGCCCGTCCTCGTTTTCGCCCTGAACTATAACCGGTTCGAGATTAAAAATTTTGCACGCATTCCACACACTCTGATGGCAGTTTCTCGGCACTATTATCTTCGTGCCCCTCCCCTTAACTGCGTAAATCATAGAAAGCACGCCCGAGGAGGAACCGTCCGTCACAATATAGCTCTTTTGAGCGCCGAGAATTTCGGCAATGTCTTTCTGCGCGTCGGCAATTATTCCGTCGGGGCAGGCGAGGTTGTCCGAATAGGAAAGCTCGGTAATATCGAGAGGCGCAATAGTAAATTTGTTTTTGAAATCGCCGTGCGCCTTGTGCCCCGGTACGTGAAAGCTTTTATTAAACCTCGATTGCTTTTTAAGTCGGGAATAGATGTGATATGCGTACATAACCGCTCTCCCCTTTTATTTTTTGGGTTTCATTGTGGGGAATAAAAGCACGTCGCGGATGGTTGCGCTGTCGGTTAAAAGCATTACGAGTCTGTCAACGCCGAACCCGAGTCCGCCCGTGGGGGGCAAGCCGTATTCGAGCGCGGTTACGTATTCTTCGTCCACTTCTGCCTTGCAATTAGGCTCCTGTCTGCGCTTTTCCTCAACCTGATTTACAAATCTCTGCTTCTGGTCGATGGGGTCGTTGAGCTCCGAAAATGCGTTTCCGTATTCGTGACCGCAGATAAAGTACTCGAACCTTTCCGTAAACAAGGGGTCGCTCGGCTTGCGCTTTGCAAGGGGGGAGTTCTCCACGGGATAGTCGTATATAAAGGTGGGCTGTATAAGCTTGTCCTCAACGAACTCGTCAAACAGCGCAGCAAGCACCTGTCCCTTTGTTGCGGCGGGGTTTTCAAGCTGAACGCCCAACTTTTTAGCACATTCGCGCGCATCCACGTCGGTTTTCCACTCGTCGTAGTCGGCGCCGCTGTACTTTTTAACGGCTTCCTTCATGGTGAGCCTTGCCCACTTTCCGCCGAACTCTATTTCCTTGCCCTGATAGGTAAATTTGGTCGCTCCGCACACCTTTTGTGCAATTTTTGAGTACATATCCTCGACCAAATCCATTACCTCGAAGTAGTTTTTGTACGCCATGTACACCTCAACCGAGGTAAATTCGGGGTTGTGATATGCATCCATGCCCTCGTTGCGGAAAATTCTTCCCACTTCGTACACCTTTTCAAAACCGCCGACAACAAGCCTCTTTAAATAGAGCTCGGTCTCTATTCTCAAATACATATCTATATCGAGAGCGTTGTGGTGGGTTTTAAAGGGTCTTGCCGCCGCACCTATTTCAAGAGTGTTCAAAACGGGGGTATCCACTTCAATGAAGCCCGCATTATCAAGATATTCGCGGATTGCGCTTATGATTTTGGAGCGCATAACAAAGGTCTTTTTGACTTCGGGATTTACAATCAAGTCAAGCTCGCGCTGACGGTAGCGGATATCGGGGTTTGTTAGCCCGTGCTGCTTTTCGGGCAGGGGACGAAGACACTTTGAAAGCATTTCTATGTGTGTGCAGTGCACCGAAATCTCGCCCGTCTGCGTCTTGAATACGTAGCCCTTAACGCCAACTATGTCGCCCAAATCGTAATCCTTTTTGTAAGCGGCGTAGTTATCTTCGCCCACGTCGTCGCGGCGGACGTAAATTTGCAAAAGCCCGTCGTTGTCCTGAATATGCGAAAAGGAAGCCTTGCCCATAACTCTGCGGGACATAAGTCTTCCTGCAATACTGACCTCTTTGCCCTCGAGCGCCTCAAAGGAGTTTTTAATTTCCTCCGAGCGCGCCGTCACGGCATAGGAAGTCTTTACGAAGGGGTTGTTGCCCTCCTCGGTAAGTTTTTTTAATTTTTCGCGGCGGATTTGCGCCTGTTCGGCAAGCAGTTCTTCCTCTTGTGCTGCAGTAAGCTCTTTATTTTCTTGCATAATATTACCCGATAGAAATTATTTTAAGTGAATATTCCGAACCGTCGGGGCACTTTACCGTAACCTTTTCTCCCGCTTTTTTGCGGAGAAGTGCGCCGCCTACGGGCGACTCGACGGAAATTTTTCCGTTCATTACGTCCACTTCGGTTATGGAGGTTATGGTGTAAACCTGCTCCTCCTCCATGTCCTCGTCGTAGACCTTTACAACGCTGCCGAGGTGCACGTAGCTGTTGTCGACAACTTCGTCTCTTACGTCGGCGTTTTTTATCTTGTATTCAAGCTCGGCAATCTTGCCCTCGTTGGAACGCTGTTCTTCGCGCGCCGCGTCGTACTCTGCGTTCTCGGAGAGATCGCCGTGACTGCGCGCCTCGGCGATAGCGTCCGTTATTTCGGGCCGCCTTACCTTGATGAGATAATCCAATTCTTTTTTCAAATCTTCATAATTCTTTTGTGTCATTACGATACGTTCTGCCATTTTTCACCTCAAAAAAATATAAGTAAAAGTGACTTCGCAAAAGACTTTTGTGCGAAATCACCTATCTTTTTTCTATATTATATAATTCTTCCTGCGTTTTGTCAATGAAATAGACTTTTAGCTCGGCTATTTGTTGATAAATTTTTCTATCTTTGCAACGGCCTTTTCGATGTTTTCCATGGAGGTGGCGTACGAGCAGCGCACGAAGTACTTTCCCGCTTCCCCGAACGCCGAACCGGGCACAACCGCAACCTTATGCTCGTTCAAAAGGGCATTTGCGAATTCCTCGCCGTCCATACCCGTGCTTTCGACGTTTGCAAATATATAAAAAGCGCCCTGAGGCATAAAACATTTAAGCCCCATTTTGTTCATGGACTCCGCAAGATACCTTCCGCGGCGATAGTACTCGGCACGCATACCCTCTACGCTTGCGAAACCGTCTTCAAACCCCTCTTCAAGTGCGCAAATTGCGGCGTGCTGGCTGGGTTGAGGCGCGCACATTATGCTGTATTGGTGTATTTTGAACATTGCCTCGTCCACTTCTTTGGGTGCACAGACAAATCCTACACGCCAGCCCGTCATAGCGAACGCCTTTGAAAAACCACCTATATACACCGTTCTTTCGCTCATTTTGGGCAGTCCTGCAATGGAAAAATGTTTGCCCGTGTATGTGAGCTCGGCGTATATTTCATCGGATATTACGATTAGGTCGTACTTCTCTATCACGGGAGCAATTTTTTCAAGCTGCTCCTTAGTCATTATTGCGCCTGTCGGGTTGTTGGGGTAGGACAGAATTATGCCCTTGGTTTTCTTTGTTACAGCCCTCTCAATCTCTTCGGGCGTCACGATAAACCCGTTTTCTTCCGTGCAAATTAAGGGAACGGGTACTCCTCCTGCCAAAGTTACGGTGGGAGAATAGGAGACGAAAGAGGGTTGGGGCACTAAAATTTCGTCCCCCTCTTCGCAGACCGCCCTAATCGCAAGGTCTATCGCCTCGCTTGCACCGACGGTGATTAAGGTTTGCTCGGGCGGGTATTCCACACCCAATCTCTCGCTCAAATAGCGGGAAATATTCTCCCGAAGCTCGGGCAACCCTCTGTTTCCCGTATATTGAGTATAGCCCTCTCTTATAGAGCGTATTGCGGCGTCGCAGATGTTTTGGGGAGTAATAAAATCGGGTTCGCCCACACCGAGCGAAATTGCCCCCTCCATAGTCTGCAATATATCAAAGAATTTTCTTATGCCGCTCGGCTTCATCTCCGCCACTTTTTTGTTTACAAAATTTCTCATTATTTAAGCCATATATTGGGGGCATTTGTTTTTTTACCCCTCTTTTTCCCCTTTTTTTCAAAGACTTTTACGCCCTGTTTTATATTATGATTTTACTACTTTTTAATATAATTGTCAAATATTTACTTAAATATATTGCGCCCCGCTATGATTTGGAATATAATTATTATATGTTCAGAATTTGGGGTAAAGTTTTAATAGGCGAAAAAATAGTAAAGCAAATTACTTACGAACGTGACGATAAGTTCGTGTATTCGCAGTTCTTTAAGTACCTTTCGGATATCTGCGAGGGACTGGATATCGCCACGCCCATACTTATGAAGACGCACATCTTCAACTACGCAAAATTCGGCACGGTAAAATTTTTACCGCGCGATTTTGCCGAGCCACCCGAATTTGACAAGCTCGTAATCGAAAACATCAGAGTTTAGCATATTAAAAATAAAAAAAACGCATAATAGAGGTATGAAATTTACCTGCTATTTATGTGCCTCAAACCTCGTTATTTTGGGCATATGTGCCGCTGTTTTTGCTTTTACCGGTTTTGATATACCTCTTTTTTTGAGCTTTGGCGTGCCCCTTATTTATCGCTCTTTTTACGCCGTATGCGGTGTGTCCGCACTCTTTTTAATATATGCGTTAATTATATTCAAGCCCTTTAAGGGGCTGAAATAACAGCCGCCGAAGTGGCGGCTGTTTTCGTTTTTTTGTTGATTGCCCCCATAATATGCCTTAATTACGGGCTTATCCTACGTCTACTTTTATACTTGCGCCTGTGTACGCATCCTGATACATCACCCAATATCCGCCTCCGCTTCCGTCGACATTTGCGGGCACAAACGAGGCTAAACCCTCCATACTCTCGGGCGGATTTTTCTGCCCGTTTGTCGGCACACCGTAACACAGATATTGCGGATTGCCCCCCGAATATATCACGCCGAACACGTAATATTTGTCGTCGCCGTAGTTAATTTTGACCCACTTTGACTCTTCTATCAACGCACACAGCGCACTCTCTTCGGGATATGCGGAAAGCAGTCCCTCTATCTCGCCTTTCATCTTGTCATAGAACGATCCGCCACGAGACAGAGTTTCTTTTTTATTTAAACTGCTCTTCTTCTGGACAACGCCAGCAGTCTCTTCATTCGATACAGCTGTGCGTGCTCCCTCCTCTTTTTGCGTATGCGTGCGTACAGCGTTACCGCTTTCATCAGTTTGCGCGTATTCATAATAGTTGTCCTCCGCTATGGCTTCATCCTCGTATTTTTGTTCGGCTTGCTCAACCTGCGAACTTGAGCCTACCCGCTCAAGCTGTTCTATGTAGTTCTTTATGTCTATCGCCTCGCCCCGATAATTGCCGCTTACCGCAGAAGCTATGGGTGAAACCTGACCGTTAACAAAACATATGAGTGCGGCAAACCCGCTACCGGTATCTATTTCGTCGTCGCTCTCATAGGTATCGCCCTCAAAAACCACGGTATTTTTTCCGTCGGTTATGCCCGTTACGTACTTTCCCTCGCTCAAGGGCGCGAAATTTATCTTCGTAACCTCAACTCTTATCGCCCTTCCGTAGCTTTCTATCTTCACAACGCCCGTCAGCTGTCCGCCGTCGGCAGAAAATCCTTCTTTGAGCCCCCGTATTACCGCTATACTTTTAGAATAACCGCCCATAATACCCCTTCTTTTATTCCTTAATAAATTATACTTTCATATTCAGAGCGGAAAAGCAGACTTTTTGTAGAATTCTTACTATTTGTGTAAATAAAATTTCATTGAAAGATAATTGCTTTTTTTTGCGATTTTGACTATAATACAAGTGTAAATACTTGCTTGCAATGGTATTTACACGCCGTATTCAAACATAAGAAAAGTTTTTCGCAAGAAAAACGAGGCAGCGACAGCTGCTTTTTGAAAATTTTTTAAAATTTTTTTTATGTTATAATATCATGCTAATAAAATACTTTTTAAGGAGATTGTAAAAATGGCATTGACCCAAAATGCAAAAGTGCTTGATTTCGTGCGCGAAAGTGCCGCGCTTACCCTGCCCGACCAAATCGTGTGGATAGACGGCAGTGAAGAGCAGATTAAGGCGCTCAAAGAGGAGGCTGTTAAAAGCGGCGAGCTTATTAAACTCAACGAGGAACTTCTTCCCGACTGCTATCTTCACCGCACGAAGGTAAACGACGTTGCGCGCGTGGAGGACAGAACCTTTATCTGCACTCAAAAAAGAGAGGATGCGGGCCCCATCAACTATTGGATGGATCCCAAAGAGGCTTACGAGCTGTGCAAGGAAATCGCCCGCGGCTCCATGAAAGGCAGAACAATGTATGTTATTCCCTATTCGATGGGCGTTGTCGGCAGCAATTTTGCCAAAATAGGCGTTGAAGTTACCGACTCTATTTATGTAGTTTTAAACATGAACATCATGACCCGCGTAGGCAAAAAATGTCTTGACGCGCTCGGCAAGGACGGTGACTTTATTAAGGGTCTGCACGCAAAGTGCGACGTGGACGCCGAAAAGAGATACATTATGCACTTCCCGCAGGACAACACCATTATTTCCGTCAACTCGGCGTACGGCGGTAACGTTCTGCTCGGCAAGAAGTGCTTTGCTCTTCGAATTGCCTCCTATCTCGGCAAAAACGAAGGCTGGATGGCAGAGCATATGCTTATTTTGGGCATCACTTTCCCCAACGGCGACAAAAAGTACGTTGCGGCGGCGTTCCCCTCGGCTTGCGGAAAGACTAACCTTGCAATGCTCATTCCCCCCAAGCACTACCTTGAAAATGGTTATAAAATCGAGTGCGTGGGCGACGATATTGCGTGGATAAGAGTTGGCGACGACGGAAGACTTTGGGCGGTCAACCCCGAAAACGGTTTCTTCGGCGTTGCGCCCGGAACCAACTCCCACTCCAACTATAACGCCCTCGAATCCACAAAGAAAGGTACGATTTTCACTAACGTTGCCCTCAACACCGACGATATGACCGTCTGGTGGGAGGGGCTTTCCAAGGAGCTTCCCGAACACTGCATTGACTGGACGGGTAAGCCGTGGGACAGAAATAAGTACGACAAAAAGGACAAATCGACCTGCGCGGCACACCCCAACAGTCGCTTTACGGCACCCGCAAAGAACTGCCCCTGCGTTTCCCCCGAGTTCGATTCCAAAAAGGGCGTTCCCCTCTCCGCAATCATCTTCGGCGGAAGACGGGCTTCGACCACCCCCCTCGTATATCAGTCGAGAGACTGGAACCACGGCGTGTTCGTTGGTTCGGCAATGTCCTCTGAAACGACTGCGGCGGCAACGGGTGCAACGGGAGTTCTTCGCCACGACCCCATGGCAATGAAACCCTTCACGGGATACCATATGGGCGACTATTTTGCTCATTGGATTGAAATGGGTAAAAAGGTTAAGAACCCTCCCAAGATTTTCAACGTAAACTGGTTCAGAGCAGACGAAGAGGGCAACTTTATGTGGCCGGGCTTCGGCGACAATATGCGCGTCCTCGAGTGGATATTAAAGCGCTGTGACGGCACGGTCGACGCAGAGGAAACGGCTATCGGCTACGTTCCCAAGGCGGAGGATATCGACCTTACGGGTCTTGACTACGAAATCAGCGCCGGCAAGAAGTTCGACAAAAACGCACTCAAAGAAATTCTTACCATTGACAAAAAAAGATGGGCAAAGGAAGCCGAAGAGATTGAAAGCTACTACAACGGCACGATAGGCAGCCGTATCCCCAAGGAGCTTTGGGACTGCCTTGAAACCCTTAAAAAGAACTGCAAATAATAAACTAACGACATTAAAAAGCCCGACCGCAACAGCGGTCGGGCTTATTTTGTTTTGGTTAATGTCCTCTACGGTTCTGCTGTACTGTAAGAAGATTGTCGCGAGTGAGAAAACCGTTCTCATATGCATATGATAGTGAATAAAATGCTCCGTCAGAATACACTTTCAGACTTTGTCCGCTTCCATAGACAAATTCCACATCGGCTACGACTTCGCTCCAAACCACTGAAGGATACATCCAACTTTCTACGTCCACATAGAGGACGTACAATCCATCGAACGCGCCGTAGCAACGCAAAGATATTTCTTCCTCGCACAGAGAATATTCATTTTTATTTGCTTCAACAAAAGCGGCTTTTATTTCTTGTTTTACTGCCTTCTCTAAAACAATCGGGGATTTTTCATCTTCTTTTTGTTCTTCAAAATATTCATAAATAAGTTCGTGTGCCTTCTTATGATTGCTACGCACCGTCAATAGATCTTCATGTGTTAACCATTTGTTATTAAACGCTTCCTGCAAAGTATAAAATGCCCCTTTGCGATAGACGTCAAACGTTATCAAAACGCTGAAATGAAAATCTACTCCGTCTACAATCTCCGTATTAAGTGCATCGCTAACAGCAGCATTTTTGAAAGATATAATCAAGACATTAGTTCCGTCAAATTCGCCATAACTATCATAGACAACGTCACTTGCTTTGCCGTTATGCAGTTCTGCATAAGCTACGGCAATTTCGTCGGGTTTGTTCTGCTCTCCCTCTGTATTTTGCTCACAGGCACAAAACCCTAAAAGCCCCAAAACTATACATAATATGGCAAGTACCTTTTTCATTTCAGCACCTCCTTTAAGCACTATATAATATTGTAATGCTTTATAAAAAGTTTACAGTTTTTCCGAAAATTACTGCTTGTTATTAACAATTATATCATAAAGCTATAATTATTGCAATAGCAACGAAGTTTTTTTCGTTGCTATTGAAAAGTTTATTAAGTTTCATAATAGGAGGAACTTCTCTATTTGAGGCGGCTTTTTTCATAATTGCCCCCCATATATGCTTTAATTAACGCAATTTTGACAATTTTTACGCTTATTAAACTTGTGCCTCTTCCTGTTCGGGCTTTTGTTTTTCGTCTTCGTCAATAAATACCGATACACCCTTTTTTCGCATTGCGGCAATAGTGAAATAAAGTATTCCGCCGAGGGCGTAGACCCACAGTCCCTCGGTTGCACAGAGTGAACCGAAGTTTACCCAGTACGCTATACCTGCAACATTGTACCCGCACAAGTCGCCGCATAAAAAGACTATTATAACGGGAATGACGAAAGCATTTACGAGCACGGGGAAGAGACCGCCGACGATAAACCTTACAATATCCTTTTTAATAAGTCTGCCTGCAAAATACGTTCCAAGCGCCGCGATAAGCGTAGCCGCGCTTCCTATTGGTACGTCGTAGATAATGAACGGCGAGGCGAAGTTGCTTAAAATGCACCCCACAAAGAGTGCCGGCACCGCTTCGGGAAAGAAGAGAGGCAGAATGCAAAGCGCTTCTGCAGGTCTGATCTGCAATATTCCGTTAAAGGAAATTGCTCCGAACGCATACGTGAGTGCTACGTACAGTGCCGCGATTATTCCCGCACGACAAATTCTTTTTACAGTAAATAATTTTTTCATTTTTCTTTTCGCAAAATAAATCGGACGGCTAAAAAACCGTCCGCTATTTGCTTCTCCTCGGTTTTTTTAAAAGATGTGTTTAGCCGAAAACCATCTAAATTTAATTATTTCTCGTATTTTAAATTATTCTTCGCTCTTGCCGCTGTTGCCGAGGAAGGTTCCGAAATGTATTTCCTTCTTTCCTCTCTTTGCACCGGCGCCTGACGAGCCCTTGTTATCTCTTCTGCCTTTTCTGTCGCCTCTGCCGCGTCTGTCACGGTCCTTGCCTCTGCCTCCCTGACGGTTCTTTTCTCCATAGCGAATGCCCCTGTCGTTGGGGTTGGCGTTGTTGGGGATAACAACTATATATCTTACAGGGTCCCTGCCCTCTGATACCGTTTTAACTTTTTCGTTGTCGACGAGTGCCGCGTGAATTACTCTTCTCTCGTAGGACGCCATGGGCTCTAAAATTACCTTTCTGCCCGTCTCCTCTGCCTTTGCGGCAATCTTTAAAGCAAGCTTTTTAAGCGTTTCCTCGCGTTGGGCACGGTAATTTTCGCAATCAACGACTACTTTCTTGTACTCGTCTCTGCCGATATTGGCAACTGCGCCCGCCATGCACTGAATAGCGTCGAGCACGTCGCCCCTCTTTCCGATAACGCGCGACGAGTTGGGGGTTTTAACGTCTATTACAACGCTCTCCTCCTCCGAAACGACTTCGGCGGAGCCCTCAACCTCCATAATTTTCAAAAGACCGTTGATAAATTCAACTGCTCTGTCGCTGTCAGAGCTCTTAAGCTTTATGCGGACCTTTGCCTTTACGGAGCCGAATAACTTCTTTTTTCCCTCCTCAAGCACTTCTACTTCTATTTCGTCGCTCGTTACTCCAAGCTCGATAAGTCCGTTTTCAATTGCTTCGTCTACGGTTTTACCTTCGAATACGTTTTTTTCTTCCATTATTTTGTCCTTTTCCTATTATAAGACGCTGCGTTTTTAATTAACCTCTTATTCTGATTTTTATCAAAACGCACAGTCACTATTTTATTTATTATAAGCATTGTAATAAGTCCGTAGACCGTATTTACTATCATGTAGGTGGAGAATGCCGCACTGTAGAAGAACGAGAATATACCGAAGATAATGGGCATTATGACCATCATCATCTTGTTGGTTGAAGCGGCGGAACCGTCCACTGTGCTCAATTCGTTGGCGTCTTTTTGCGAACGCATCATAATAAACTGCTGCAGGAACATAAAGCCTATCGACAGTATAATAAGTATGAAATAGCCGTTAGCTCTTTCCTTTTCTTTCGTGAGGTCGTGGGTGACCTCTTTGTACGACTCCTCATACGAGGCGTTTATACCCGAGCTTGCGCGCGACACCGAGTTTAAGAAATCGGAGAACGCTGGAACCTCTTTATTGAGTGCAGAGTCTGGATACCACATATTTCCTATCCACAAAAACGAGGTTTCTTCTCTCAGCTTTTTTCTATAATCTCCTGCCGTGGTTTTGCGGGCGTTAGACTGCACGAATTCAGCCACAAATTTCATCTTTTCGGACTCTTTTTTAGCGTCGAATTCGGCTTGGTTAAAATCACCGTTTTGTGCGTTATTTAAGGCATAGTAGCGGGTGAATTTGTCAAAATCGACTCTGTAACCGATAATTTTTACAGCCTTTTCTTCCCCGTCGTAAACGGTTCCGTCCTCACCTAAAGTGTAACCTTCGATCTCTTTGAAATCTTCGCCTATAACCAAGAGGAAATGCTCGTCGTTCGTATTGTCGTCGTAGCTTTGCTTTACGTAAGTTACCACGCTTTCGTTGTACGCATCGACGAGTTTATTGTAGGTATTTAAGGTTGCATAGTTGGAATAGGTTGAGAACGAGCTGAACACTACGATGAATATGATTAAGGAAATTATCGAGGGAAGGCAGGCGCCCAAGGGGTTGTATCCGTTCGCCCTCTGCAATTCCAAAACCTTTTGATTATACATATTCTTATCGCCCGCATACTGCTTTTGCAGTTTTTCCATCTGCGGACGCATCTCTTTCATTAAAAGCGACTGTTTTTTGGTTTTTACCCTTGAATAGATATCAAGCGGCAGTACGAGCGTTTTAAGCGCAAGCGTAAATACTATAACGCCAAGCGCTATCGCCCCGGGGAAGCCCTT
Organism: Clostridiales bacterium; assembly: GCA_022508265.1. Taxonomy (GTDB): domain Bacteria; phylum Bacillota; class Clostridia; order Christensenellales; family Borkfalkiaceae; genus Coproplasma. Next base: position 13,874 of record JAFLVP010000017.1, on the reverse strand, counting down.
AAATAAATCAAACAGCCATTTGATTGCCCAGCCAATGCCCTCCAAGCTGATAGAACTTATCTTTTCAACGTTAAAGTTTATTAAGTTTTCAGACACTGCTAAAAAATTCATTTTACTATAAATCGTTTGCTCGAATTGTTTTCAATTTTCGTGAACTTATCAAAGCACCCATTTTAATTTAGAACCTTGTTCGGGTGCGGGGTCATAACCGCCTTTTGAGAGTGGATTGCACCGTATAAGGCGCCACGTTCCTAATAATAGACCTAAAATTACGCCTTTGTTGTTGATAGATCTCTTCATATATTCCGAACAGGTAGGCTCGTATAGGCAGGTGTGCTTGGAAATGCGTTTCTGGTAGAAAACTATGGGGCGCATAAAGAGCATTTTAAACAGTTTTACCCGTCTTTTCGGCAACATTTTTATCTTTGTGCCGCAATTCAGCTCTTTTCGCACAAATTCACCTTTTTAAAACAGATATCAAACCCGTTTTTCATTTTGTCGTAGGAATATTCCTCTGCAATTCTCGGCAGCACAATTATGGAATAATTGCGTTGTAGCTTGTCGCAGCAATTTCTAAACGCCTCTCTTACAAGTCTTTTAATTGCGTTGCGCGTTACGGCTTTGCCGTGTTTTTTGGAGACGGCTATTCCCATCGAAAGCTTGTCCGACGGAAAATATATCAACGTTAGATAAGGGGAAAATACCTTTTTCCCCTTTTTAAAAAGCTTTTGAAAATCGGAATTTTTCTTAATTTTAAGATATTTCACTACTTATGCCGAAAGCTTTTTTCTACCCTTTTCTCTTCTTCTCTTTAAAACCTTTCTGCCGGCGGTAGTCGCCATTCTCTTTCTGAATCCGTGAACCTTACTTCTCTGTCTTTTTTTGGGTTGGTACGTTCTTTTCATATTATTTACCTTTCTTTATTTTAAAATTTCGACCTATATTATATAATCTTTAAATAATCAAAGTCAAGCGTTATTAGAGGTGCGAACGGGTAAAATTAAATACAGCTTGTCCTTATTTATCTCGTTCTGGCAGATAAAAGGCTGAACCTGATTGTTGAAGGAAAGCGCTATTTTTTCCTCGTCCAAGGCATTTACCGCGTCGATTATGAACTTGGAATTCATAGCAATTCTTACGTCTTTTCCCTCAATCTCCGCCTTTACGGGCTCCTGAACGTTACCTATCTCCGACGCCGAAGAAATTTCAATCTTATCGCCCGTAATATCGAAAATTATGAGGCTGTTTTTATCCCCTCTTACGAGAATTGCAGCTCTTTCTATACTTGCCTTAAGCTTTTCCTTTTCGATAACCACTTCGGTTATGAACTTTTTGGGGATAATATTCTCTTTTTTGATGAAATCTCCGCCGTACAGCCTTGAAGTGAGAACAGTGTCCTCCGAAGAAACCAAAATCATACCCTTCTGAATAAATATTTCGGTATCGTTATCGTCGTCGGGGAGCATTTTTTCAATCTCGTTGAGCGTTCTTGCGGGGCAGATAATTTCCATATTGCCCGTAGCGGACACTACTTTACCGCTGACCGTTGCAAGGCGGAACCCGTCGAGCGAGGTAACGCAGACGTTTTCACCGTCTATAACGAACTGACAACCCTTTAAAATGGGGCGCGAATCGTCTGTAGCGCAGCAGAAAGAGGTTGAATTTATGAACTTTTTCAAATCCTTGGTCTTTAGCGTAAAGCTGTTTTCCTTAATATCAAGGTCGATTTTGGGGAAATCCTCGGCAGAGAGCACCTGCATACTCGTCTGGCTGTCCGCATAGACGATGTCCATTTTCTTACCCTCTGAAACGAGAGTTATCTGCACCCCTTCGAGCTTTTTGATAAAATCGGTGAAGTATTTGCCGGGAACGCAAACTTCGCCCTCCTCGTAGACCTCGGCCTTGATGGTTTTAATTATGGAAATCTCTCCGTCCGTCGCGGAAAGGGTAATTCCGTCGTTTTTTGCGGAGATTTTTATACACTCTAAAACGGGAACGGTAGTCTTTGAAGAACAAGCCTTTACTACCTTTAAAACCGCATCGGATAAATCGATACCTTCACAAACTAATTTCATTTTTTTCTCCGTATGATTGTTATTTATTTTTATAGTATTTATAGATATAATTATTAGTAGAGGCGGTGGATTTGTTTATATCTCCGCCGTTTTTTCTTTTTACTATAATATAATAACAAAAAAGGTAAAAAAAAGCAACAATTATGCCCTTTAAAGTGTGGAAATTTTTGTGTACATCTCCGTTAATTATTTGTTTATAATTGGATAACTTTTTAAGGAAAAATCTGAAAAAAAAGCAGAATATGAAATAATTGAAAGTTATCCCCCGAATTTTAAACAATGTGAATAACTAAAAGTTGAAAAATAGCAAAATTGTTGATATAATAACCGTATGAAAGATATGAGCGCATACTTTAAAAACGAAGAATATCTTAAAAAATTCGAACTCTTCAGAGAAATTCTGACAGAATACAACAAAAAGTGCAACTTGACCTCTATTTTGGAAAAGAAAGATATGTATATCAAGCACTTTTTGGACAGTGTTATACCGGAAGAGCTGTTCCCCTTAAATTCCAAAGTAATTGAAATAGGCTCGGGCGGGGGATTTCCCTCCATCCCCTTGAAAATAGTGAGAGACGACTTATCCTTTACCCTTGTGGAGAGTACGGGAAAGAAGTGCAAATACCTTGAAGAGACAGTGAAGAAACTTGCCCTCGTTGGTGTAAAAGTATTGAATATCCGCGCCGAAGAGGGGGGGCGCAAGCAAGAATTAAGGGAAAAATTCGATATTGCCGAGGCAAGGGCTGTGGCGGCGCTGAATACGTTGAGCGAATACTGTTTGCCCTTTGTGAAGGTCGGAGGGCTGTTCATAGCCTATAAGGGAGACGTCGAAAAAGAGCTCGAGGAGAGCAAAAACGCGATAGAAATTTTAGGGGGCGCAATAGAAAAAGTTTACTCCTACTCCCTTCCCGAAGATAGTGGAAAGAGAAACGTGGTAGTTATTAAAAAAATTAAAAAAACTCCCGAAAAATACCCTCGGGGCAGAGGTCTGGAGAGGAAAAAACCGCTATAATGTATAAAAATTGTGCTTTTACCGGTCATAGAGTGCTTGACAGCAGGTTTGATATAAATCTTCTTGACAGGGTAATTTTAAATTTAATAAAGTCGGGTGCACGCAATTTTTATTGCGGAATGGCTATGGGCTTCGATATAGAGGCTGCCGAAATAGTTTTAAAATATAAAAAAAACTACCCCGTCCGCCTTTGCGCCTGTATTCCATGCGAGGAGCAGAGCAAATATTACAGTTCCGATGACAAGAGGCGATACGAAAATATTCTCTGCGCCGCAGACGAAAAGATAGTATTTTTTCCAGAATACGTAGAGGGCTGTATGCAGGAGCGCGACAGATTTTTGGTGGATAATTGCGACGTGCTTCTTTGCTATTTAAGAAAAAAGAAAGGCGGAACGTTTTATACCGTAAACTATGCGAAAAAGCAGGATAAAAAGATTATAGAGCTTTAAAAACTCTTGCGCCCTATTTTTTGAATAGGCTCACTCTCCTTTCCCCGCTTCGTAGAATAATTAAAATTATATTAAATAGAAATTTTAAGCTTATGAAAAAGAAAATGATTATACTTACATCGTTTTTTCTGTTAGGGCTGTTGACGTGCGGTATAATATACTATTTAACCGAAAACTCGATTTTATTTACGCTGACTATAACCTTCGGCACTTGCTTTTATCATTTTGCCATGCGTCTTATCGTAGGTCACGGTATAGACGGAATTTTTCATAATAAAATGAACTATGACAGATGGTGGTTTAAAGAAAGAAAGTACGAGTCCAAATTATTTAAGGCTATCGGAGTTAAAAAGTGGAAAAAATATTTGCCGACCTATAATACAAGAGATTACAGCGTCACAGACCACTCCGTTGAAGAAATCATTCAAGTAACCTGTCAGGCTGAAGTTGTGCATGAAATCAATATGATTTTAAGCTTTGTTCCCGTAATATTTACTATTTGGTTTGGCTCATTGGCAGCTTTTCTGATTACCTCCTGCGTCGCATTTTGTTTTGACGGTCTGTTCGTTATATTGCAAAGATATAACCGTCCGAGATTGAGACGGTTATTGAGGCGCTGAATTACTTACTCTTGCACCTGATTTAAGTAGGCGCTATCTTACATAGAGCGTATTTCTTACTTTTAATCAGGAATATACCTCCTTTGAGTATCCCCTGCGGCGTTTGCGGCAGGGGATATTTTTGTATAAAAAACTATACGCGCTGACTATGGAGTTTTTTCGGTTAAAAAAATAAAATTCATCCGATATGCGGGTGAATAGACTTTGATATTTTATTAAAAAATGTCAGCGCAGATTTGGAATATCGAAGGTTTGATTGTTTTGAAGGCTTTCAAAGACGTACGAGCAGATTCCGTCGCAGATAATATCAGCCATTTTGTAAACGATATTCAGCCTCGTTGCGGAAAACAGAGAATAATTAAATACCGATTTTTCGGCAACTATACCTATAATCGAGACGTCGCCGACTTTCGAAAGTTTTTTATTGGCTCCGCTGCCGGGCGCAAGCCACCTGTCCGAAACCTTCAAAAGACCTATATCTCCCGCTGTGCCCACCGCCGCGTCGATTGCAATTATAGTGCTGTCAGGATGAGTTGCCCTTAAGAACTCGTTCATGTACTTAATTTCGTGCGCTGTAATGGGCTTTGCAAGCGTTCCGTAGATAAAGCAATTTAAATTTTTAAGCTTTTCCTTAAGTTTAGTGCCCGTAACGGGACCCAAGCTGTCGCCCACTGACAAATCGCTTCCTATACATAAAATCACAGGCACGCTGTTCGGGGGAAGGAGTCGTTTTAAAGTTAAACAAATACCGTCGGAGGCAAGAGAATTGTATAAATTGAAAGAATAGTCCATTTTTTACCTCAAAGAGGTTATTGCCCCGTTTACATTAAATTATAATGCAATTTCAATATTTTTGTTTACACCCCGCCCCGCAAGCAGATGGAAAAAACCAAAGTGCCCGCGAACAGACAAAATTTTGAAGTCGTTCTTTAAATTATGCTTCACAAGTGTTTATATGTTTTCGAAGTGCCATTTTGAGACCAAAAATCAATTGCGAGCTGAAATAACGAGCCTGCGTGCGCTCAAAGGAGAAGTTCGCGCCAAAGGAAATTGCGCTCAAAGATACCAAAAGACGCTATCTTGAAAAGCTTTATCCACACTTTTTTAAGTTATAAACAAACAATTAACAATTTCTCAACAGCTGCAAAAAGGCAATTCACAGCGGAAAAACGGGGTAAAAATAACTTGTTTACTGCATTTTATCCACAAAAATAACACAAATTAGTTATAATAGGGTCATTTTTTAAGAAAGAAAGGATAATCCCCGAAAATTATCAACAGTCCGCCTGTGAAAAACAGCAAAAATGCGGGTAAAAAACAGAAAAATTTATCCACAATGGTCGCAAAGCCACCAAAATCGCGCTTTACGTTTCACGTGGAACAGCAAATAAGCAAAAAAATTTGGTTGAAACAAAAAATTGTTTCACGTTAAACATTAAAAAAATGGGAAAATCTGGTAGGGCGCAAAGCCTTTTTATGCCAATTTTTCATAAATTTGTCAATTTTAATGAAAAGGATAGCAAGTGAAAAAACAGTAAAATTTGGGTGATTTCTTTTAAATTCCGAACGCAAACGCTTGTAAAAATTTTTTCGGTATGCTAAAATCATCTATGGTACATAAAATAGTATAGTGCGCATTATGCGCGCGCGACCGTATATTACATAAAGGAGTTTTATTTTGAGCAAAAAGAGCAAAATTATTGGATTTATAATTGTTCTCGTACTTATCGTCGGGGTAGTTGCGATTATTCTTACCCAAACGATAAGCGCGGCGAAGAAAATTTCTATTACGGAGTTTACAAGACACGTTGAGGTGGCACAATTCTTTGGTTCCGACGGCATTGTCAAGGAAGAATACCGAACCGTACCCGACGAGCCCGATGTAGATGAGCCGGACGAGACAGATGGCGACGATGCCGCCGACGGGGAGCAAGAGGGAACCGAAACAATTACAAATTGGGTAATTGAAAGCTTCAAAGACGGTGTTTACAGTGTCGGAGCGAAAGTGGAGAACGGAAAGACGCGCTATTTCATTTATCTGACTTCCGACGGTACGGAAAACAGGAATGAAATCGCTCCCATATTCAAGGTTGAAATAAGCGCCTACGAGTACACAGGCTACACAAAGAGCGGTAATAAACCGGTAAAGAGCTACTATTGCTACGGCTCTTCGCTGTACAGCGCAGACGGAAATGATATTTTGGGCGAGTGGGCGTCTTACGGCGTAGAAGTGTATATGGCGAACCCCAACGCGGGTAGCTGGATGTCTACCGCGTTCTCCGTCATTATGCTCGTAATAATGTGCGTGGTGTTCTTCCTTATACTCCGCTCGACTATGGGTGGCGGCGGAAAGGCTATGAGCTTTGCCAAAACCAAGGCGCGCGTATCCACTAATATAAGGGTGCGCTTTACCGATGTTGCGGGCGCAGAGGAAGAAAAGGTTGAGCTTGCCGAGATAGTTGAGTTCTTGCGCCAGCCCAGAAAATTTGCTGATTTGGGTGCGCGTATTCCCAAGGGTGTGCTGCTTGTAGGCCCTCCCGGAACGGGTAAGACGCTGTTTGCCAAGGCGGTTGCCGGCGAGGCGGGCGTGCCTTTCTTCTCGGTTTCGGGCTCCGACTTCGTTGAAATGTATGTGGGCGTGGGTGCGTCGCGCGTACGCGATTTATTTGAAATGGCAAAACGTAACCAGCCCTGCATTATATTCATAGACGAAATAGATGCAGTCGGTCGTCACCGCGGCGCGGGTCTCGGCGGCGGAAACGACGAGAGGGAGCAGACCCTCAACCAAATCCTCGTTCAGATGGACGGCTTCGAGTCCAACGAGGGCGTCATAGTAATGGCGGCGACCAACCGCGCAGATATTCTCGACCCCGCGCTTATGCGTCCCGGCAGGTTCGACAGACAAGTTTACGTCCACCTTCCCGACGTAAAGGGCAGAGAACAGATACTCAAAGTTCACTCGCGCAACAAGCCGCTTGCACCCGACGTGAACTTTAAGACGCTTGCAAGAATTACGAGCGGTTTTTCTGGTGCAGACCTTGAAAACCTCTTGAACGAGGCTGCAATACTTGCCGCGCGTGCGGACAAAAAGTTTATAGGAAATATTGAGCTTTACGAGGGCGTAAACAAAGTTATAATGGGACCGCAGAAAAAGAGTCGCGTTGTAACCGAGAGTGACAAGCGTATTACTGCGTACCACGAGGCTGGACACGCGATTATTGCAAAGCTTTGCCCCAACTGCGACCCCGTGCAGGAAGTTTCGATTATTCCCCGCGGCAATGCGGCGGGCTACACAATGACCCGTCCCGACAACGACGACGCGCACATGACTAAAAATAAAATTACAGACTTCATCTGTATGGCACTCGGCGGACGCGTTGCGGAGGAGCTCGTTATTAAAGACATAACCACGGGAGCGTCCAACGATTTGGAACGCGTAACCGAAATGGCGAAGCGTATGGTAACCGAGTGGGGTATGAGCGAAAAGCTCGGACTTGTGACTTACGGTTCGAACTCTCAGACGGTGTTCCTCGGAAAGGATATGGAAACACACAACGCATATTCCGACGAAACGGCAAAGGCAATCGACGAGGAAATGCATACCATAATAGAAACTGCCCATGCCCGCGCGATTGAAATGCTGACCGAGCACCGTTCCGCACTTGACAATATGGCGAGAGTTCTGATAGAACGCGAAACCATTTACACCGAAGAGGTGGATATGCTTATGGACGGCAAGTCCTATCAGGAAGTGCTGAAACATATGGACGAGAGGGATGAAAAGTCCTCCGAAAACCCTTTCCATAAGTACGAAAGCAGAAAAGACGGTAAAAAGGACGTTAAAGACGACGATACCGTAAATAAAGAAGATAACACCGACGAACAGTAAAGGTTTCACGGGAAACAAATGCAAAATTTCCGTCAGGAGAAAATATGGGAAAAATAATTTCATTGGCAAACAAAAAGGGCGGCGTGGGTAAAACAACCACGGCCGTAAACCTTGCGGCATATTGCGCCGACCTCGGCAAGAGGGTACTGCTTGTGGACGTCGATTCGCAGGGCAACGCAACGACGGGGTTCGGATTTTCCAAGAGCGCATTGAAAAAATCGGTCTATAACGTTCTAATAGAGGACGACAGCGCCGAAAACAATATTCTGCCCACGCAGATAAAACTTTTGGATATTTTGCCCGCCAACGTAGACTTGACGGGGGCGGAAGTGGAGCTCGTGCACAAGCGGGACAGGGAAAAGATTTTAAAAAACGCCCTTGACAAGATAAGGAACAACTACGACTACATATTTATCGATTGTCCCCCGTCGCTCGGACTGATTACCATAAACGCCTGGGTGGCGTCCGATTCCATTTTGATACCTCTGCAAAGCGAGTACTACGCTATGGATGGAATAAGCCAGCTTATGAACACCATAGCCATGGTAAGGCAACACTCCAATCCCAAGCTCGTGACGGAGGGGGTTGTAATAACCATGTACGACGGCAGGGCTCTTATTGCCAAGCAGATAACCGCAGAAATAAAGAGGTTTTTCAAAAACAAGCTGTACGAAATTATAATTCCCCGCAACGTGAGGCTTGCCGAAGCACCCAGCCACGGCATGCCCATTTTGCTGTACGACCCCAAATGTGCGGGGGCGAGGGCTTACAAGGCTTTGGCGGAAGAGTTTTTATCCAAGCAGAAATAACTTAAAGATGAAAGAGGAGAAGTATGAATAAAGGATTAGGAAAGGGACTTGACGCCCTCTTTGAGGAAAACGAAGCAGCATTCGAGCAGGCTTTCGAGCACCGCAGTGCGTTCGGCTATACCGAGGAGGAGAGAAAAAACGCCTCGGATATGCCACTCGATAAAATTTACCCCAACCCCAATCAGCCGAGAAAGAATTTCGACGAACAGGCACTCACCGAGCTTGCCAACTCCATAAGAGAGCACGGCGTGATAATGCCCATTGTCGTAAACGACAACCAAAACGGCACGTATATGATTATTGCGGGCGAGAGGCGTTACCGTGCCTGCAAGATTGCGGGAAAGAAATCTATCCCCGTAGTTATCCGCAATTACAACGAGAGGGAGATAAGGGAAATTTCCCTTATCGAAAACTTACAGCGTGAGGATTTGAACCCCATAGAGGCGGCAACGGCTATGAAACAGCTTATGAACGAGTACAAGCTGACACAAGACGAGCTTGCCGAGAGAATAGGCAAGTCACGCCCCGCAGTTGCGAACACCTTAAGGCTGTTACATCTCTGCCCCGAGGTTATGAATATGGTGGCGGAAGGTAAGCTTTCGGCAGGTCACGCAAGAACGGTTGTAACAATGCCGTCGGAGGACCAGATAACTTTCGCACGCGACGCGGTCAAAAATCAGTATTCCGTGCGCGAGCTTGAAAAGAGGGTACGCGCCTACAATATTCCCCCCGAAATCCTCGAAGAGCGCAAAAAGAAAAAGAAAGCGCTTGCCTCTATAGAGCTTAAACAGTTAGTTGAGAGAATGAAATACGTGTTCCGCACCAAAGTAGGGCTTATCGGTACCGAAAAGAAAGGCAGAATTTACATAGACTACTACTCCCGCGACGATTTGGACAGAATTGCGGAGATACTCGATATAATCGAAAAACAATAATAAAAATAAAAGAAAGGAAAACGGCACGGATTTTAGTCCGTGCCGTGCGTTTTGTAATACTGTTGTAAGTTTTGTCTTACATCAAAGCTCTGCCTTGCTTGGTGCCGATTACTCTGAACACTTCTGCTTCGCTGCCCGTCTTGGCGTCGATATAGATATAATAGTCGTTGCCCTCGTAGGTTCCGCAGAACTCGTAGGCGAGCACTTCGCCACCGTCGGTGGGAATTACGCAGAGGCGGGAGAACTCAACCTCAAAGCCTTCGTGGAGCTTTTCCTTTGCCTCGTCCTTTGTTATCCTTGCGGAGGGAAGCTCTCTTTGCGAGTGGTTGAGAACGTACGCAAGTCCTTCCATACCCGTAACGATACCGCGTTCCTCGCAGACCTTTACCTTAATCATATCAGAGTAGATAACTACGCCGTCCTGAACATAGGCAAAGTTCAGATTGCAAGTCGTGCCGTTTTCGCTCGTCCAGACTGCCTTCATACCCTCGATTCCGAGGCTTGTCAAGAAGTCCTCTGCAATGTCAATGCATCTTTCAACCGAGAAATTCTTGTCCGAGCAATCCTTATAGCTGTTGAATTCAACTACCTTTCCGCCCTGCTTTGAAAGCTGTGCGAACATCTCGCCGTCCTTGGTTTTGAGTGAAACGTTGTACAAAGAAAGCTGTTCGGCAAGCGTTTCGCCCGTGCACTTGGCGTCTTTAACGCCGTAGTCCGCGAAATACTCCTTTGCAAGCTCCTCTGCACGGGGAGCCGAAATTTCTTCAAGTCCCTCCAAGGCTTTTGCGTTTACCTTGTCGATGTTTTCGGCAAAGGGACCGTCGTGAATTTCCTTGGGTGTTTCAATCGTAGTGTTTTCGATATCGTCGAAAGTGGAGTAGAGGAGGTTGTCCGTCTTGCCGCGCATAGCCTTGAGCATATCCTGCGAGTCGGCATTTGCCGTGAGCTCGTTTATAATCTCTTTAAGCTGCAAATTGGTGTTATACATATGCTCTATCGTAGCAATCTGGCTGTCGGTAAGCTCGTTTCCACGTGAAACGGAGAGGAGCATAGACTGTGCGCTGTCGCCCATCTTGTTTACAAACGAAGTCATATTCTGCGTAAGACGGGTATCTACGGGCATGCGTTCGAGAATTGTCTCGGCAATCTCGCTCTGGATAGCAATATCGGAGAGAATCTTGACCTGTTCGCTGCCGGAGGTGGAAACTCTCGCCTTTGCAAGGTTGGTGTCAAGGTTATCTACGACCGAGTTGAGCTCGTACAGTGAACCCGTGTATACGTTGGCCATATCCGACTGCATACCGTTCATATTTATCCAACCGAAGGTGAGCAAGGTACCGAGCGCAAGGGTAGTTACACCCAGCGCAATGACCGCCGCAAGCCAGCCTCCGAAGCCGGGAGCATGGCGTCTGTCGTTCTTTTCGGCACGCTTTTGAGCGCGCATTTTAAGGCGGTGTTCTCGCTTTGCTCTCTTTTCGGCAAGTAAAGCCTCGCGCTTTGCCTGACGAGCCTGAATTTTTGCTCTCTTCGCATCGCTCATACGGGCCTCGCGAGCTTCTTTGATTGCCGCAATTCTTTCAAGACGCTTCTGCTTGTGCTCAAGCTTCTTTTCAAGACGTTTTTGTTTCTTTTCCGCGCGTATTCTCATCGCTTCAAGCTTCTTTTCCTTGCGGAGCTCTCGCTTTTTAGCCCACTTTTCGCTCATTTTTACGTGGTTTTTCTTTTTAGCCGTTTTCTTTGATTTAACGCTCTTGTCCTTCTTTGCGGGCTTTTGTTCTTTAACGGTCTTTGTCTTTTTTACCGTGTTTTCGGCAGTATCTTTGACGGGCTTTTTAGTAGAAGTGGACTTTGCGCCCCCCTTTTTCGTAAGTTTTTCGGCTTTTTCCGCGCCGCTTGAAATTTCTTTCTTCATTTAAATTCCTCCTATATTGCAAACACGTGTTTGCCGATTGTCGTTACCGTTTTTCTGCTGAATATCCACGAGCTCGTCGCAACCGCGGGGTTGTAGTAGTAGAGGCACCCGTAGGTGGGATCCCAACCGTTGAGTGCGTCCTGCGCGGCGTTCATCGCAGTCTTGTCGGGTGCAAGATTAATCTGTCCGTCGGAAACAGCTGTGAACGCGCCCGTCTGATATACTACGCCCGAAATAGTGTTGGGGAATTTCGTGGAGCGAACTCTGTTCAAAATAACTGCGCCTACCGCAACCTGACCGGTGTAGCTCTCGCCTCTCGCTTCGGCGTAGATGCACTTTGCGAGAAGGTACAAGTCCGAACTCGTGTAGTTAGAGCTCGAAGAAGAGCTTGACGAGCCCGTGCCGTCCAATACCTTGACCGAGTCGTTCATGCCAAGCGCCTCAAAAGTCGCCTTGCCCGCAATTCCGTCAACGGTAAGACCGTTTTTGCGCTGGAAGTACTTTACGGCTTCAACCGTCTGCTTGCCGTAAATGCCGTCGACTGCGCCGTTGTAATAGCCCCATTGCTTTAAACGGCGTTGCAATTCCTTAACTTCGCCGCCCGTAGCACCCTGCTTCAAAACTGCGGTCTGTACGCAGGGCGTCAAAGCAAAGTTTTCTTCTTTGGTTCGTTCGATGCTGAATATAGCGCCGGCAGTACATAGGGTCGCAAGCGCCACCGCTGCCGCACTAATTTTAAGTGCTTTTTTCATTTTTCCTCCTTGCTCTGCCAACAGGCGAGCGACAAATAAATATGTGTAAACAAGGCGTTTTACGGGCAACCCGACGGCAAAACCCCAAAACAGTTGCCGATAATGTCTTAAACACTTTCGCGACGTTTCATAGGGCTGTCCTCGCCGGATTGCTCCGTAAAAAACTCTTTCGGGATTATATCCGTTCCGCCTTTGCAATTATTATGAATAAGTTGTAAAAAAATATTCGCGCGGCAAATTTTAAGCTTTGCAATACTGCGTTGCGTTTGCGCACTCCTCAGTCGCGTACGTCTTTGTACGCTCCCGTCGTCGTTTACGCACGCGCCTTGTCTTGCTTGCTTAAAAATTACCGCCACCCGACAATGACGGGCGGCGGTGTGTTATTTTCCGAAAAAGTTATGAATTATATCGTAAATCAATGAGCGGTATTTGATGTCCGTAGTGGGGGAAGTGAAACAGAGGGGAGGATAGATAACACACCACCAGTTGTCGCCTACGCCCTCGCCGAGTTCGATAATAAGCGCATCGTAAACACCGTGTTCAAGGGTCAAATCGCCGTAGACTCTCGTGGGAAATTCCTCGTCGCGGACGCTCGCCCGAGAGGTGTATGTAAAACCGTTTTCACTTAAAACTCTGTCGCACACCTTTTCAATATCTTTAAGTATGCCTCCGATAATGCTTTTTGCCGTATCCTTGTCCACGCACTGCGCGGCATAGGGAGTTATAAATTTTACAACCTCGTCCTTAACCTTATATTTTATATCCTGATCTACTGCGCTGTTGGAATTCGCCCGCACGTGGATGCGGAGATAGTCGTTTTTATCTTGAGAAACCTCTTGCGGAGTCAGCATTACAAAGACAACAGCAAAAATCAAAATCAAAACCGTAAAAAAACCTAAACAAATCTTTTTCATAATAAACCTCAATAAAATCTTCGGATTACACAAAAATTGTTGACGCATATTAAAAAATTTATACTTTCAAATGCCAAAATCTTAACAAAACAAAATTATTTTTGCGGATTGTGTATATCACAGCAGAAAGGCATACAATATATTGTGGTTAAAAGTTTTTTATAAAACATTGAGCAAAAAAATTAAAAAATTATACAAAAACGCTTGATTTTTAATCGGTTATTTGTTATATTAAATAAGCGTTTGGGAGCTTAGCTCAGTTGGGAGAGCAACTGCCCTACAAGCAGTGGGTCACAGGTTCGAGCCCTGTAGCTCCCACCAAAAAATAGTGCGGCGATATATGCGGGAGTGGCTCAGTGGTAGAGCGTCACCTTGCCAAGGTGAATGTCGCGGGTTCGAATCTCGTCTCCCGCTCCAATCATTCAGTACCGCGCTGTTTTTTTATAGGGCGTCATAGCCAAGTGGTAAGGCAAGGGTCTGCAAAACCCTGACTCCCCGGTTCAAATC